>JANNWQ010000057.1:0-19225 GCA_031408595.1 Acidobacteriota bacterium
CGGTCGCGGTGTACAACCATTACAAGCGGGTGCAGGCCGGCGCGGCGGCAGGGGAGCGCGGCGGAAGCAGCGAAGTCGAGCTTGCCAAGTCGAACATCATGCTGCTCGGTCCGACCGGATGCGGCAAGACCCACCTGGCCCAGACCCTGGCGCGGATGCTCAATGTCCCGTTCGCCATCGCCGACGCTACGGCGCTAACCGAAGCCGGATATGTCGGCGAAGATGTCGAGAACATCCTGCTGAAGCTGATCCAGGCAGCCGACTACGACGTCAAGAAGGCCGAAACCGGCATCATCTACATCGACGAGATCGACAAGATCTGCCGCAAAGACGACAACCCGTCGATCACACGCGACGTATCGGGCGAAGGCGTTCAGCAGGCGTTGCTAAAGATTCTGGAAGGCACGATCGCCAACATCCCGACCGCAGGCGGCGGCCGGAAGCATCCACAGCAGGATTTTCAGCAGCTTGATACGACGAACATACTTTTCATCTGCGGCGGTGCGTTTAACGGCCTCGAAAAGGTAGTCGAAAAGCGCTTTCGCAACAAATCGCTCGGCTTTCAGGCCGATATCAAAACCAATCACCAACGCCACACCGAGTCGATCGACAAACTCGAACCGCAGGATCTCATCCACTACGGCCTGATCCCGGAGTTCGTCGGCCGCCTGCCGGTCATCGCGACATTACGCGAACTCGACGAAACGGCCCTGATCTCGATCCTAACCGAGCCCAAAAACGCTCTGATCAAGCAGTATCAAAAGAAGTTCGAGTACGACAACATCAGCCTAAAATTCACCGACGGAGCCCTCCAGGCCATCGCCCACGAGGCACACAAACGAAAAGTAGGAGCCCGCGGCCTAATGATGATCCTCGAGGAGATCCTCCTTGAATCCATGTACCATCTCCCGTCCGAGAAAAAAGTCGGCGAGATCGTAGTTACAAAAGAAATGATCGAGCGAAAAGCTCCCGTCTTTGAAGTCGTGTCACGGACGGAAGAAGCGGCGTAAACTCGGATCGAAAACACCTATCAGATGTGAACCGGAGAACATTGCTTCTCCGGTTTTTTAGCGCTTGGTCCTTCCCGACGCGTCACATGCTATAATCCCCAAGTCAATATTCCCAAATGAAGTCGGTGCAGTAACATTCGAGTGCCAGATGCGTGCACTCATTTTGCATCTTGTCGATCTGTCGACAAATCGTGTTTGAATGGAAAATACTATGAAAAAGCATACGAAGAAGGCGATATGGTTTGCGTTGACGGTTGCGGCAGTAGCGGTGGTGGGTGGTTTCGGAGTAGATGTCGCAGCGAACGAAGGTTACGGGGGAACTGAGGTGGCATTGCCGGCTGCGACGCCGGTTGATGCGTCATTTGCTGCGAGGATCACCGCGGAGCACAACGTGGTTCGCGCGAAATACGATCTTCCACCACTTCAGTGGGACAGGCCATTGGCCGATCGTGCCCAGGAATGGGCAGACAAACTCGCCTTGTTCGCAAAGCTCCCGCCTGATCACCGCGATGATACATCGATCGGAGAGAACATCATCTGGGGCGGTTCCGGGGCATTGACGCCGCAATCGGTCGTCGCCAGATGGGCCGGAGAGGCGGCAAACTATGACATCCCGACAAATACCTGCGCCGCCGGCAAATCTTGTCTTCATTTCACGCAGGTCGTCTGGTCGCGACCACCACAAAGGTCGGTTGCGGCAAAGCCAGGACAGCGGACGGTATGACCGATTTTGTGGTTTGTGATTACAGTCCGCCGGGCAATATCGGCCAACAGCCACCTTTCAAACCAACGCCACCGACGACCGCGCAGGTAAAGCCCTCGCCAACGTCAACGCCGACAACGGGCGATGTATATTTGACCGGTAATCCGCAGATCACAAACTTTCCTGTGGTTCCTAGAGTAACACCCACCCCAAACACCGGCGGTGATTGCGACGTTTGCAAGAGCGTTCAGCAGCTAACTGCTCAGATAGAGCAGATCAAGAAACAACTCGACGGACCAAACAAGGAGCCAGTCGCGACGGGCGGAACCGAATTTGATCTGCGCGGCTTTAGCGGTGGAAGCTTTGACGCTCGCGACAGTGGGGTATTCTATTCGCAGCATGTCAGTTGCAACCCTGGTTTAGCTAACGGAAGCTCCCAAAATCTTAGTATGGATGTAAACGCTAATCACGGTTGCGGATTCGCTCTGCGCTTCAGGGAGATCGGGCCCTCCAGCTGGAAATCGGGTGCAGTCGGACAGCCCGCGACACGCCTCATGGCGCGGTTTTCGAACGTTCAGGAAGACGTCCAACTATGGGTAAGTACCGGTACTATTAAGGGTAACCTCAAGCCGTTTCGCGGAGAGACGAGTGAGCGCGTCGCGGCACGTGCGACGAGGACCGATGATGAGGGTGCGGGCCCCTTTGTTGCAAAACAACCCAACGAGGGCGGCCTTGTGCAGGTGCCTATCTACAACGGTAGTGGGCAGATGGTGTGGGAAGTTTCCGGTGAGGACCCGAGCGCAATTGACGCCGCTTCGTTCGCCGTGGCTTACGCTTATATTTCAAATCCTAGCAACAATCGACCGACCCCCGGGATTACCCTCAAAGTTAATGGCGGAGTCGCTCCGGTCACTGTGAGGTTGTCGGGCACTTCTGCCGGGGTTCCGTGGTTCTCGGACATCTCGACATTACTAGATGGCCCGACGATCAAGAAAGAGTCGACGATCACGAAAGAGTCGACGGCACTTCTTTTCGCATTTGTATCGAACCAATTAGGTTATGACACCTCAATTGCTATAAGCAATACTACATTGGTTACCGGGACAGGACTGGGTGCAGTCCCCATGCAAGGCGTCTGCACACTTAACTATTACTGCGGCCAGACCGGGTGTACCAACCCCACGGCCCAAACCACAAATGCTCCGATCCCGGCCGGGCAGCAGCTGACGTTAACAATGAGCGGCGGCGGAAACTATGGAATCGCCGCAACGCCGGGATTCCAAGGGTACATAATTGCCCAATGCTATTTTCCTTTCGCGAGGGGATTTGCATATATCAGCGCTCAGGGTGCCTTGCCAACCTCGAATGGTGCGTCCATGGGCTATATTGCCGAGATCTTGGAAGACCGGCCCGGAGTGCAACCTCGGCGGCTCTATCAGGATCTTAGGCCATGATGTTTGGCATTATCGGCGGATTGTAACCTTAGCGCGGTTGCGATGCTCCTTTTGTCAGAAACGTAGCTCTCGTAGCGGGAGTAATGTCAAGCGGCATGACCCGTGCGAAGTAAGAGCATCCGGCCAAAAGACGCGTCGTACTCTGGCGCCCGTTGCACTGGCTAAATAATTCTCAGTCGCATGCTCACGGGTTTGCTCCCGTGGCCCATTGCTTTCGCTCGCTTACGTGGGCTTCGTCGACTCGACTCTCATTTATCGCATGAGTTTTTGCCTGGAATAGCGATTATTTTCAAAAAAATCCAACCGAATCGCCGTATATAGAAACCATTACTAGACCGTTGAAAATTTACCTGTTTGTCAGGACAGTTAGGTATTGCTTTTGCGCCAGCGATTTGCGTAAATATATCTATACCGATACTTTGACTGACCGGCTGCCTCTTTTTGTAAGAGAATCCCCAAACTATGCAAGAATTTACAGACCAGATGCCATCGGACATTGAGCGCTTTCCCATGGTGCCGATCCGCGACGTAGTTATTTTCCCGTTCACCAAGGTCGCCTTTAAGATCGGGCGGCCGAGCAGCGTGATCGCTCTGGAACAGGCGATGACGGGCGGGCGGCAGATATTTTTGGCGACGCAGCACGATGCGACGATCGACGAGCCGACGGCGGATCAGATCTATCAGGTTGGCACTCTGGGGCGGATCTTGCAGGCACAGCGGCTCGAGAACGGCCAGATCAAGGTCGTTGTCGAGGGCCGCGAACGCGGGCGGATGGTTCGCGTGGAGCAGGAGGCGGACGGGATGTTTTACGCACACGTTCGCCGCGTGGCCTCGACCGACGAGTCTGGCTATCGGACGGACGGTTTGCTGCAGAAGATTCATACGCTGGTCGAGCAGTTTTTACGGGTGTCGCCGGATGCTTATACTGATGCTTTGCATGCTTCGCTTAGGGGTGTTTCAGCGGCGCAGATAGCAGATTCGATGTCGTCGCATCTGCGGATCGGGGTTGAAGAGAAACAGGATCTGCTTGAGACGGTTTCGGTGCAAGAGCGTTTGCAGAAACTGGTCGATGTGCTCGATGCCGAGATCGAAAAACGGCAACTCGACCGCAACATCCATTCGCGAACTAAAAAAGCGATGGACAAGCACCAACGCGAGTACTACCTCAACGAACAGATCAAGGCCATTCACAAAGAACTCGGCCGCAAAGACGAAAAAGCCGAGCTTGAAGACCTGAAAAAGAAGATCGCCGACGCCGGCATGACCGAGGAGGCGACCGACAAGGCGATGCAGGAATTTGCACGCCTGGAGGCAATGCCGCCGATGTCCGCCGAGAGCACAGTCGCCAGGACGTATCTGGATTGGCTTATCAACGTGCCTTGGAAAGACCGTTCCGACGAGGTCGAAGACCTCGACGTCGCCGAGAGAACATTAAACGAAGATCATTACGGCCTTGAGAAGATAAAGGAACGTATTCTCGAGTTCTTGGCTGTGCGCCAGTTGGTCAAGAATCCGAAGGGAACGATCCTCTGTTTCGTCGGAGCGCCGGGCGTTGGTAAGACTTCGTTAGGGAAGTCGATAGCGAATGCGACGGGACGCAAATTTGTACGGCTCGCACTTGGGGGCGTTCATGACGAAGCAGAGATCCGCGGCCATCGCCGCACATACATCGGCTCGATGCCGGGGCAGATCGTTCAATTAATGAAACGTGCTGGGACGGTAAATCCTGTTATCCTGCTCGACGAGGTGGACAAACTCGGACGCGATTATCGCGGCGACCCGAGCGCGGCATTGCTTGAGGTGCTCGATCCGGAGCAGAACAGCACGTTTCGCGACCATTATCTCGATGTCGATTACGACCTGTCGCAGGTGTTCTTTATCGCGACGGCGAACGTGCTGCACACGATACCCTGGGCGTTGCAGGACAGGCTTGAGATCGTCAGCCTTTCAGGTTACACCGAGCGTGAAAAGGCCGAGATCGCAAAGCAGCATTTGATCCCGAAACAATGCGAGAACAGCGGTATCGACGCGAATAATGTGGTCTTTACGGACGACGGCATTCTCGAAACGATCCGCCATTACACACGCGAGGCCGGTGTTCGTAATCTCGAACGCGAGATCGGTTCTTGCCTGCGAAAGATCGCACGTAAGTTCGTTGCGGCCACCGATAAGACGGATTTCCGCGTTGTTATCAATGCCGAAAAAGTTCAGGAACTTCTTGGTACCATCCGATTCCGCAAACAGGACATCGCCCGCATCAGTGAGATCGGGCTTGTTAACGGACTTGCGTGGACCGAGGTTGGCGGCGATGTTCTCCAAGTCGAAGCAACGCTCGTCAAGGGCAAGGGCGAGGTGACGCTTACCGGCAAGCTCGGCGAAGTGATGCAGGAATCGGCTAAGGCCGCTCTGACTTGCGTCCGCAGCCGAGCCGAGGAGCTTGGCATCGATCCGGCGGATTTCAACGAGAAGAACCTCCACATCCACGTGCCCGAGGGAGCGATCCCAAAGGACGGGCCGTCGGCCGGCATTACGATGGCGACCGCGATGGTTTCGGCTCTTACCAAGCGTGCGGCACGGCATGATGTGGCGATGACGGGCGAGATCACGCTTCGCGGCAAAGTCTTGCCGATCGGCGGAGTTAAGGAAAAGATGCTTGCGGCCCATCGCTTCGGGCTCCGGACGCTGATCCTTTCGAAAGAGAATGAAAAAGACCTCGTCGATATTCCTGATGAAGTTCGCGACGAGCTGACCATTCATCTCGTCGATACCATCGATGAAGTTCTCAAGTACGCACTCGTTTATGATGTCGCGGAGGACGTTCTCGAGACTCCACAGATCTGGAATGCGGACGCACCAGCGACTGACGTTTCGACGACGATCGAGTAGCTATGAAAATTACATCCGCCGAGTTCGTTAAAAGCGCGTTCGAGCGGGCACATTGGCTCGAAGACGTTCGGCCCGAGATCTCGTTTCTTGGCCGTTCGAATGTCGGGAAGTCGTCGTTGATTAATTCGCTCCTGCTTCGCAAGGGTTTGGCCCGCACGTCGAACACGCCGGGCCGTACGCAGAGCATCAATTTTTTCTTGATAAACGAGCGGTTCTACTTCGCCGATCTGCCGGGCTACGGCTACGCACGCGTTTCGAAAACGATGCGTGCTGATTGGGGGCAGATGGCCCGCGAGTACCTCGATGACCGGAAAGAACTCGCTCTTTGCATCCAACTCATAGATTCGCGGCATCCGCCGACGCCGCTCGATCTGCAGCTGAACGAGTGGCTCGTGCATAACGAAAAGCCTCGACTTGTGGTCGCGACAAAGGCGGATAAGCTTACGAACAACGAGCTTCGCAAGGCGATGGCGACGACCGAAAATGTCCTCGATGGAGCTAAGGTAATACCCTATTCGGCGACCACAGGGAAAGGCCGTGAAGAGGTCTGGTCGGCAATTTTATCGGCGGTCGAAAATTATTAACTTTTTTGGTTGATTTTGTACATCCAATGTTGTAATAATTAGGTATCCTTTAGTTTCTGGGATTCTTGATAGAGCCACGAGGCTCATTCACTAGCATTACTACATACATCCATACGATACTTCTCCGCTTTCTTAGCTTTCTATTCAGATCTTAAATCCGCGTGACACGCGCGAGATTATCGTAAATACCGCGAAAGTGTTCAACACATTACACACCTCATTAACATAGATACGAATGGCTACTAAAACTACGCAAAATCGCAAGCCGCGAGCATCGAAGGCAGACGAAGAGATCGTCGACGTCGAAACGCAGGAATCGGAATCTCTCAATGGCGAAACCGCCGCTGCTCCGAAAGGCGGCGACGTCGTCCTGGATCTCGCCGGCCTCAAAGACAACTCTATCAGCGAACTCACCCATATCGCCAAGGAAATGGGTATCGAGAACGCGACAGGCCTGCGCAAGCAGGAACTCATTTTTAAGGTTCTCGCCACGCAAACCGAGAAGAGCGGATTGATCTTTTCCGAGGGCGTGCTTGAGACGCTGCCGGATGGGTTTGGCTTCCTGCGTGCACCGGAATACAACTATCTTCCCGGCCCGGACGACATATACGTCTCGCCTTCGCAGATACGCAAATTCGATCTGCGTACAGGCGACACTGTTTCGGGACAGATCCGCCCGCCAAAAGAAGGCGAGCGTTATTTTGCACTGATCAAGGTCGAGGCAATCAATTTTGAGGCTCCGGAACAGGCTCGCGAGAAGATATTTTTTGATAATCTTACGCCGCTTTATCCTGACGAACAGCTCAGCATGGAGATCGAGACTCAGCCCGACAAGATTGCGGCCCGTGTCATCGACCTAGTCACGCCGATCGGAAAGGGCCAGCGTGCTCTGATCGTCGCCCCGCCGCGCACCGGTAAGACGATGCTGCTCCAGACCATCGCAAATTCGATCACGGAAAATCATCCCGAGGTCGTGCTGATCGTTCTGCTGATCGACGAACGTCCTGAGGAAGTTACGGACATGCAGCGCAGCGTTCGTGGCGAGGTGATCTCATCGACGTTTGACGAGCCACCGACACGCCACGTACAGGTTGCGGACATGGTCATTGAAAAGGCAAAACGTCTAGTCGAGCACAAACGCGACGTCGTTATCCTGCTCGATTCGATCACACGACTCGCACGAGCACACAACGCCGTCGTGCCGCCATCGGGCAAGATCCTTTCAGGTGGTATCGACTCGAACGCTCTGCAGCGACCGAAGAGATTCTTTGGTGCGGCTCGTAATATCGAAGAAGGCGGTTCGCTAACTATCATCGCGACGGCCCTGATCGATACAGGTTCGAGAATGGACGACGTCATCTTTGAAGAGTTCAAGGGAACCGGTAATTCGGAAATTCATCTTGATCGCAAACTATCCGACAAGCGACTGTTCCCCGCGATCGATCTGCAAAGATCGGGTACGCGTAAGGAGGAGCTGCTCATCGACAAGGAAAATCTCGCCCGCATCTGGGTGATGCGCCGCGTGCTAAACCCGCTGTCGCCCGTCGAGCAAATGGAAGTCGTCATCGAACGGCTCGGCAAGACTAAGAACAACGCTGAATTTTTAGCGTCGATGCAGACGTAAGCAGTAGTCATTGGTCAGTGGTCAGTTGTCAGTGGTTCGCGTCAGTAAAGACTGACAACTGACCACCGGCCACTGACCACTTTTTTATGAGAGTTGCTGTCATTTCATCCGAAGCTGTTCCGTACTCGAAGACCGGGGGTCTCGGCGACGTGGCCGGGGCTTTGCCGAAGGCGTTGAAGCAGATCGGCGTCGATTCGTTTCTTGTGACGCCGTGTTATTGGCAGACGAAGGGCGAATATCTTTGGCATACGGCGGTCGATGATCTTTGGGTGACGTGGCGAGGGCAGGCGGTTCGGGCGAAGGCATTTTATAGCGAGGCTAATGGTTCGCCAACTTTTTTGATCGACTATCCGCCGCTTTTTCATCGCGATTCGATCTATGGCTACACCGAGGATCACGAGCGATTCGCGTTTTTCAATCATGTGGCATTGGCTCTGATCGAGCGACTTGGCACCGCACCGGACATTGTTCATCTCAACGATTGGCACTGCGGATTTGCGGCTGTCGAATTGGCATCACGCAGACGCCATGAACCGTATTGGCAAGGCACTTGCACAGTATTTTCGATCCACAATATGGCCTATCAGGGCGGCTTTGGCATGGGCCAATTGCCAGCGTTGGGCTTTACTTCGACGTTTGCTCGAAATGCGTTTAATTTCAACGGTTACGCATCGGCGATGAAGGCTGGACTTGAAGTATCAGACACGCTTTCGACCGTTTCAAAACGCTACGCTCACGAAATACAAACTGCCGAGTTTGGGCATGATCTCGATTGGCTGACGCGACAACGCGAAAGTCGTTTGATCGGAATCACAAATGGCGTCGATTATGACGAATGGAACCCCGAATCGGACGAGGAACTTCCAGCTCATTTCTCGATAGATGATCTTTCCGGTAAGGCGGAGTGCAAGCGGGCTTTGCTTGAACAATTTTCTCTTCCGATCGAACTCGACCGCCCCATTTTTGCGAGTGTGACGCGGCTTACGGCTCAGAAGGGAGTCGAGCTTATTCGTAAAGGCGCAGGCGATATTCTGGCCGCAGGTGGCTTTTTTATTGCTCTTGGGTCGGGCGAGAAAGACTCTGAGAAATTCCTTCAGGCACTTCGTGACTACGCACCCTCGCGGGTCGGCGTGTACGTCGGGTATAATGAAGCATTGGCACATTTGATCGAGGCCGGAGCGGACATGTTCCTGATGCCATCGAAGTTTGAGCCGTGCGGACTAAACCAAATGTACTCCCTACGTTACGGCACGGTTCCGATCGTTCGAGCCGTCGGTGGACTCGACGACACGGTGCAAAATTGGGATGCGGTGACTCAAACCGGAAATGGCTTCAAATTCGGGCCGTTCAGCTCGGATAAACTGCTCGAAAAGATCTACGAGGCTCGTTTCGCATATGAAAATAAAGAGTCGTGGGAACAAATTCAGCGAAATGGCATGGCTGTCGACAACTCGTGGGAAAACGCGGCTCGAAACTACGTAGAACTCTATCGATGGAGTCTTGAAAATTGATTCAAGTCCGGGTGGGTGCTTTGACGATGCAAAACGAGGAGCATAACAATTCGTTGACCCTATCGACTGCCGATGGCGTCTTCTTTGACTATCTCGATGGGACGCTGGATGTGGAGTTTATCGCTGCGAAGGCCGGGGATGTTTTTTTCAAGTTTCGTGTCGAGGGTGACACGATAGTTAAAACTCCCAGCCTTACGGAGCCTTTTGAGCTAGGCCAGCCTGTATTTGAGGTCGCGGAAGACTGTGAACTTAAGGCTTACACGTCTGCATCTGTGAGCAGTTTCTTTTACCACATGGTGCACTGGCTCGAAGCTGTGGTTTGTGACGTATACCAATGCTCGTTTTGCTGGGACGGCGAAGGTCCCGACGGAGAACTGAGTTGGCTAAGACGCGGAGATAACGGAACGCTAACAATGTCTTGGTCTGGGAGTACTCGTCAAGATAAAAACTCCGAATGGTTCGCTCCTCCATTCAATCGTAAGGTTCGGCTCAATAAACAGTCCATGGTTCGTTCGTTTTATGAGTCGTTTCGAAATTTTGTAGAATCTGATAAATACGAACGCGACCAATATGAGGGAGAGCATTTTGGCGAAGAGCTGCTTCCGTTACGGTCGTCTCTAGTAGAAGATTGGTTGGCAGACAGAAGAACGCCTAGTGAAGGCGCCACCTAACTTTACCCAACCGCTGAAAAAATAATGATCATAGTAATTATAGGCGCCCAGGGGGGCGATGAAGGGAAGGGAACCGTTGTTGATCTGCTCGCGGATCGTTTTGATATCGTCTCGCGGTACCAGGGCGGACATAATGCCGGGCATAGTGTGTATGTCGGCGATAAAGCCTTTGTTTTGAGGCTTTTGCCGTCAGGTATCATCCACGAAGACAAAACGTGCGTGCTTGGCAACGGCATGGTTATTGACCCGAAGGCATTCTTCGAAGAGGTCGATCAGATCGCTGAAAAGGGAATTGCGGTTTCGCCGGAGCGACTCAAAGTGTCATCGCGGGCCCATCTGATAATGCCGTATCACAAAGCTCTCGATCACACTTCGGAAGAGCGGCTCGGCAACGAGAAGATCGGCACGACGCTTCGCGGTATCGGTCCGGCGTATGAGGATAAGGCCGGGCGCCGTGGTATTCGTGTTGCTGACGCGATGGATCCGGTATTGCTCAAGCTTCGGATCGAACGGAACCTCGAGGAAGCAAACCGCATCATCGTACTGTTCGGCCAGCAACCGCTGCGGGCAGATGAGATCTTGGCGGAGATATCGCCGTTGGTAGATCGTCTGCGTCCTTTTGTCTGCGAGACATCACATTTTTTCGCCAAGGCAAGGAAAGCAGACAAAAAGATATTGCTAGAAGGAGCACAGGCGACTTTGCTCGATGTCGATCACGGGACCTATCCGTACGTGACTTCGTCAAATCCAACCGCTGGCGGAGCGTCTGTCGGTGCGGGAATTCCGCCGCATCATATTACCGGAGTCCTAGGTATCGTCCGAACTTACGCGACTCGCGTTGGCGAAGGTCCATTCCCGACTGAAATGATCGATTCCGAACAGGATATGGCGGATCTGATCCGTCAACGCGGTAACGAATATGGTTCGGTTACAAAGCGCCCGCGACGTTGCGGCTGGTTTGACGCTGTTGCGACTCGATACGCTGCTGAGCTGAATGGCTTCGATTCCGTCGCTTTGACAAAACTCGATGTTCTCGATGCTCTCGAAGAAATTAAGGTCTGCGTCGGTTATGAGATCGATGGCCGTCGGGTTGATACGTTTCCCGCAGTTTCGAGCGAGTTGCTGAAGATCAAACCGATTTATGAGACGCTTCCCGGCTGGATGAGCGATACGGTTGGCACGACTGACTTCGACAAACTGCCAGAAAATGCACAAACCTACGTACGCTTTCTCTCCGATCAGATCGACACGGAGATCGGCCTCATTTCGACTGGGCCTGAACGCGACCAGACAATTATCCTAAAAGAATCGGTGATGGAGGGCTGGTTTGAGTAGTGCACAATTCAGAATGCACAATGCACAGTTATGGCGTCCGTCGAGATCGTAGAATTTAGCGACGAGTGGGCCGAGGATTTTGCCTCGCTGAATTATGAGTGGATCGAGAAATATTTTACGGTCGAAAAGCACGATCGTGAAATACTTGATGATCCGCAGCGGTTCGTGATCGATCCTGGCGGCCAGATATTCATGGCAATCGTCTCGGGACTCGCGGCGGGTACAGTTGCCATGATCCCATGGGGCGAAGGCGTGGTGGAGCTGACGAAGATGGCGGTCGCTCCTGAGTTTCAAGGTATGGGCATTGCCAATCACCTAATGATGGCTTGCATCGAATATGCCGAGACAAGCGGCACGAAAGTCATCTTCCTCGAATCGCACCGCTCGCTCCAACCTGCTCTTGTCCTATATCGAAAACATGGCTTCATCGAGACGCCAATCGATCCGAATTCCGAATACGCCCGGGCGGACATCAGAATGGAACTTGCCATCGGCGGCGGCAATATGTAAAATCTTGAATTCGGCCAAACGCGGTCGTAACGGTCCGATAGCTCAGTCGGTAGAGCAAGTGGCTTTTAACCACTGGGTCGCAGGTTCGAGTCCTGCTCGGATCACCACTTCTCACGAAGGGCACTCTCTGCGGGTGCCTTTTTTGGTGTTCTAGGCTATAAATATTGGCGTAGGGAAATTCATTTTTGGAGAAACATCGCATGAGACCCACCATTTTTGCAGTTGCAGTTTTGCTCACACTGTCGTGGATCATCCGGGCAATACAAGAAGGGAAGCATCGAGGATAAGTTGATCCAGCTCGATAAGGCTTGGACATTTGCCGAGCTAAAGGGTGATAAGAAAACGGCTGGGGCGATGGTTGCCGATGACTATGGCGGGACTACTCAGGCAGGTGTACTTGAGGATAAAAGGAAGTATCTTTCAGAGATCGCACCGAACGCGGACATGGTCAGGTCGGATGATTACAAAGTACGTATTTTTGGCAACACGGCGATTATGACGCACCGTGCGACGGTCGAGGGCGTAAGAAATATTCAGATCCGCAGTACGCACGTTTGGATGAAGCGTGGCGGAAAATGGCTGATCGTAGCCCATCAAGGCAGCAGAATAACGCCGCCGGAGGAGTAGCTAGGTCGCGTCCTTCGCAGACCGCACGAACAAGGGGCGGAGCAGCCACCAAACAACGCCATGTGCGACGTAGATAGCGGCGATACCGAATAAGGCGTATTTTGAGTAGAAGAAAACGGCCATTGCCATACCGGCAATAACGATCACGAGAAAGATTCCCTGAAGGCTGCCGCCGCTCGATTTCATGCTCGTGTAACGGATCGTGCTGACCATCAAGATCGACAGCACCACGATCAATGCCATCAGAGCGTAGCCGTAATACTGCGAAGCGTTATCACCATAGGCATTGAACGGTGACGGAGCAAAATGCACGAGAGCCGCGAGCAGTCCGCCGGCCGGAGGTATTGGCAAACCAACGAAGGCCTTCTTATCAACCTTCGTGGCGCCTTCCGCTAGCTTCACAGGTCGTGTCGCCTGCAGGTTAAACCTCGCTAGGCGAAAGGCACCACACATCAAATAGGCAAACAAAAGACAAACGCCGAGATTGTGTCCAAAGGTGTTTTCTGCGTACGTCGGAGCGATCGCCCAAGCGTAAACCAATGCGGTCGGAGCAATGCCAAATGTAAGCACATCGGCCAGCGAATCAAATTGCACACCGATCTCGGTCGCGGTATGAGTCGCACGAGCTATGCGGCCATCAACCGTGTCGAATAGAATTGCAAGCCCGATTGCCAGACCCGCTGAATTGAAATACGAAGCAGCTAACGCGGGATCGGCCGCCGACAGATCGAACCCGCGTATCGACCAAAGGACCGCCAGATAGCCCATCGCCACATTGGCGGCGGTGAACAAGGTCGGGATCACGTAGAGTCCTTTCTTTAGGCCGCGGTGTGGCGGCTGTGGGTCGCTTTCGCTCATTAATTACGAATTAGGAATTACGAATTAGGAATTGCGAATCTCTGAATTCGTAATTCCTAATTGTTAATTCGTAATTCATCTCCTGATGGTTCCGATCACCGTCTCGCCGCCTTTCACGCGGTCACCGACCTCGACTTGCAACTCGACTGTCGAGGGCATCGTGAGGTCGGTTCGCGAGCTAAATTTAATCAGGCCGAATTTCTGTCCGCGAGTTAGATTATCGCCCGTTTTTGGCCAGCAGACAATGCGGCGAGCGAGGATTCCGGCGATCTGCGTACAGGTGACGGTGATGCCGTCGCCCTCGATGAGCAGGGAATTGCGTTCGTTCACGAGGCTGGCTTCGTCGCTGGTGGCGGGCATTTTGCGGCCCGGGATGTAATCGATCTTTTTGATCGTGCCCGTGATAGGCGAGCGGTTGATGTGAACATCGAGCGGCGAGAGGAAAACGCTGACGAGCTTAGTATCGTCGTTCTCCTCGATCCGCGTCACACGTCCGTCGGCGGCGGAGACGATCAGGCCTTCGCCTGTCGGTACGGTGCGTTGCGGGTCGCGGAAGAAATACATCATGAATAGAGCGACCGCCGCGAACGCGATCGTCACCGGCCAAAACCCAAACAACGCAAAGGCTGCCGCGATCAGCACCGGTATCAGAACAAAAGGTATTCCTTCTCGAACCATAGGGCAGTTGTCGGCAGTCAGTTGTCAGCAAAATGACCGATCCGTCTCACTAAACGAAAAACAATGCTAAATACTAACACTGACAACTGACAACTGACTACTGACAACTTCCCAAAGAAAAAGCCCGGCGTTATCGAACGCCGGGCGAAGAGGAGGATCGTATGAAGAAACCTTAGCCTCGGACGGGAAAATCTTTTGCATAGCTGTATGCACACCAGGCGGCGAAAAGATGGATTACCCACCCAAACAAACCCGCCGTGCCGATCCACGAAAACCCGGTCAAAATTAGCCAAATTATTCCGATAATAATCCTACCGTTATATATCTGACCGACACCCGGGATCAACAAACTTAATATGCCAGCTAACAAAGGTTCTCTCATCTTTAGCAAAAGTGCCTCCGTTTAGATATACGCTCGACGAGGGAGTTTGTTTCAGAATTTTGAATCTCGTTCTCCTTTTGATCCACCAAAGTGTCCAGTGTCCCAGTGTCCCAGTGTCCCTCATCTCCCACACCGATAAACTCAGCCTCTGGCTCCTACCGGCCAACCGCCAACTGGCGCTGCCTACTGATTTTTGTCCCATTCTGTCCCACGACCCCGGTGGGACAAATAAGTGACGTGTTTTCAATATGTTAACCCGCCATTTTCGCCAAAAAACGGCAAATTTAAAAACAAAAACCACACGTGTGCCACAGATACACTTCTCCCCCGGATCGCCAGGACCCAAAACGCCAAAATTATCAAAGATCAACGCCAGCCGTCCGGTTTCACGGTCCGCCAACGTGTGCCAAGGATAGCACAGAATTGCATAACTGTAAAGGATTTTCTACGATCGATCACGCAGAACGCCGTCGCGTCAGCGACGCAATGAATGTAGCCGTGGGTTTTAACCCACGGTAAGCCGTTGTATAATTCACGCGTCGCGTCAGTGACGTTTGAATCTATGTCAAAGATCAGCCTGAAGCCCACACATAAGGTCATCACCGACTATCACGCGTCTTTGCATAATTACAGCCAGCTCGGATTCTTTAACGAAGGCTCAGTCAGCCCGCCGTTTGCGATACTACTCGAATCCGCCGCCAAACAGGTCAAGTGGCATCTCGTCCAGCAGTATCCAAAGAAATCAAAAGGCAAATCAATACGAATAGACGGCGCTGTGGTCGATCAGTGGGGATTGCCCCACGGATATTGGGAAGCAAAAGATGCAAAAGACGATCTACGAAAAGAGGTAAAGAACAAATTCGCGGTCGGCTATCCACGCGACAACATCATATTTCAGGAACCGGCAAGAGCGATCCTTTGGCAGGACGAAAAAGAGATCGGTGAATTCGATCTGCTAAACCCGGACGAACTCGTTCGCCTTCTTGAATTGTTTTTCGATTACACGCCGCCTGCGTTCGAGGAATGGGAACAGGCAGCGACAAAGTTTCACGAGCAGCTTCCCGAGCTTGGGCTTGCGCTTCTCAAAGTTCTCGACGACGCCAAGGTCAACAACAAAGCTTTTCAAGCGGCGTTCGCGACCTTCTACGACCTATGCCGGACATCGATCAATCCGAACCTTTCGGAAAAGGCCGTCGAGGAAATGCTGATACAGCATCTATTGACCGAGCGCATTTTCCGAACGGTTTTTCAGAATTCTGAATTCACCCGCCGCAATGCCATCGCCAAAGAGATCGAGACCGTCATTCTCGCTCTTACATCGCAATCGTTCAGCCGCGAGGAATTCCTAAAACGCTTTGACCATTTTTACAAGGCCATCGAGCAGACGGCTTCGACGATAGATAGCTTTCCGGAAAAACAGACTTTTCTGAATAATATCTACGAGCGGTTCTTCCAGGGCTTTTCGGTCGATGTTGCCGACACGCACGGCATCGTCTATACGCCGCAGCCGATAGTCAATTTCATGGTCAAATCGGTCGAGGACATTCTGCAAAAGGAATTCGGCAAATCGCTCTCCGATGAAAATGTCCATATTCTCGACCCGTTCGTCGGTACCGGAAATTTCATGGTGCATATTATCGACGAGATCAAAAAAACCTCGCTCGAACGGAAATACGCCAACGAGCTGCATTGCAACGAAGTGATGCTCCTGCCCTATTACATCGCCTCGATGAATATCGAGCACGAGTATTTTGAAAAGGTCGGACGATACGAGCCTTTTGAAGGGATTTGTTTGGTTGATACGTTCGATATGGCGGAACACAATCAGTCGTCGCTTTCGTTCATGACCGAAGAGAATACTTCGCGGATTGAACGCCAAAAAAGGTCGCCGATTACGGTCGTGATCGGAAACCCGCCGTACAACGTCGGCCAGTTGAACGAAAACGATAATAACAAGAACCGTAAGTACAAGGTGATGGACAAACGAGTCGCCGAGACCTACGCCAAAGATTCCAAAGCGACAAACAAAAACGCCCTCTCCGATCCGTATGTAAAAGCGATCCGCTGGGCGACCGACCGGATAAAAGACGACGGGATCGTAGCACTGGTGACAAATGGCAGCTTTATCGACAGCATTGCATTTGACGGAATGCGTTCAAATTTGGAAAAGGATTTTGACGCAATATATGTCCTCGATCTCGGCGGCGACGTCCGCCGCAATCCGAAATTGTCGGGTACGACGCATAATGTGTTCGGGATACAGGTTGGGGTTAGTGTGAATATTTTTGTGAAAAAAGGATCAAATGGATCGTCGTCGCAGAGCGACGTTTGAATGTAGCCGTGGTGTTTCAACCCACGGTCGGCAATAACAACAATGATCCGCGTCGCGTAGCGACCGCATGTAATTATGGCAAACACATATTCACATTGTTACAACCATATTGTATTTAGCACCAAGAATCGTGTCGATCTTATCCATCAGGACATAGAAGATCGCGTTTGGGCATATATTGGCGGAATTCTACGCAAGCATAATATGACGGCCTTACAGATTGGCGGCATCGACAATCATATTCACGCAGTTCGCGGCTATCCGTGGCTCCTAGTCAGATCGCTCAGTACATCAAGGGCGGGTCGTCACTTTGGATTCATCAGGAATTTCAGCACCTGAATAACTTTGCATGGCAGGATGGCTTTGGCGTGTTTTCGGTGTGCAAATCACACGCATCCAGGGTTGTTGAGTACATTAAGAATCAACGGAAACATCATGAGAAACAGACGTTCGAGGAAGAATACATTGAATTATTGACGTTGCATGAGATCGAATATGATGAACGGTATTTGTTTGGATGATTTTTTTTCACCGCGTAGCGGTGGCATGAATGTAGCCGTGGGTTTCAACCCACGGTAGCCGAAAAGAATGAATCGCGTCGCGTAGCGACCGCACGAAATGAACGTAATCGCGCATATACACTTAATCGAACCAAATCGCATGTGGCGTTTTCAACCGTCGCTGACGCGACGGGGACGTATTGTTTACCTTTCCGTGGGTTAAAACACCACGGCTACAATCACACCGTCGCTCTGCGACGAAGAATGGATTTTGTTACCTTTACCGTGGGTTAAAACACCACGGCTACAATCAAAACGTCGCTCTGCGACGAAGAAGTTTATGGCGAAGATCTATTACCATGCGGTCCCGGCGGATTGGCGGAAGGAGCAGAAATACCGCTTTCTGGACGAGCACGACTCTGTCTCAAAGATCGACTGGACCGAGATCACGCCGGACGCGAAACAGAATTGGCTGACCGCCGGGATGGAGAAGGAGTTTGACGGGTTTATTTCGATCGGGAACAAGGAAGCGAAGGCGTCAAAAAGCCTTGAGGTTGAGACTATATTCAAGACATATAGCAGAGGAGTCGCAACTGCCCGTGACGATTGGGCATACAATTTTTCTTCAACGACGCTAAAGGAAAATATCAGTAGATCGATCGTCGCGTACGAAAACCATCGTGCGAAGTGGTTTAGCAAAGCAAACCAAGAAAGGGTAAAAGGGCTGCTTGACCAAAAGATACCAATTGACCAAATTGTAGACGAATTTATCACACGTGATGATGCGACGATTTCATGGAGTAGAGATCTCAAACTTGACCTTTGTCGAAATAAGAGACTTGATTTCGATGACACCCATCTCCGAACATCTTTATATCGGCCATTTTCAAAGCAATACTTATATTTCGATAGAGTATTGAATGAGGAAGTTTATGTATTTCCTTCGTTCTTCCCGTCAGGTCAGTCCGAGTCAGAAAATAAAATTATTTGTACGACCACCGAAGCTCAAGTTCCGTTCTCTTCGCAAATGTCGAGTTTGATTCCATGTCTTCACTATGGCGGTCGTCAAACTCAGTGTTTTCCGTTCTACATTTACAACGAGGACGGCACGAACCGCCGCGAGAATATTACCGATTGGGCGCTCACGCAATTTCGCGAGAACTATTCAAATGCGGAACGCGGAGTGCGGAATGCGGAGTCGGAAAACAAACCCAAAATCCCAAATCAAAAATCCACAATCGAAAAGTGGGACATCTTTCACTACACCTACGCGATCCTGCATCACCCGAAATACCGTGAGAAATACGCCGCCAATCTGAAACGCGAACTGCCGAGAATCCCATTCGCACCGGATTTTTGGAGTTTTGCCAAAGCGGGAAAAGAGCTTGCGGATATTCACGTAAATTACGAGGCCAGTAGCGAATACAAGCTTGATATGCACGAGAACGCGAGACTCGCTCTCGACTGGCGTGTCGGGAGGATGAAATATAACAAGGACAAGACCGCGATAGTCTATAACGAATTTCTGACCATCAGCGGCATCCCGCCCGAGGTCCACGA
>JANNWQ010000058.1:0-3869 GCA_031408595.1 Acidobacteriota bacterium
GTATTCAGGAGCCATATTGGCGATCGTTGCTCGGTCGGTAGCGTTAAGAGCTGCGGTTCCTTCGCCATAGAATTCGACGAACTTGCCCACAACATTGGCCTTTCGAAGCATCTCGGTTATTCGCAACACAAGATCCGTAGCAGTCGCTCCTTGCGGCAATTCGCCGGTCAGATTCACTCCGACAACGTCCGGCGTCAGGAAATACACCGGCTGCCCTAGCATTCCCGCCTCGGCCTCGATACCGCCAACGCCCCAGCCGACGATGCCGACTCCGTTGATCATCGTGGTATGCGAGTCAGTCCCAACCAACGAATCAGGGAAATAAACACCTTCACGCTCGAAAACACCGCGTGCTAGATACTCAAGATTCACCTGATGAACGATCCCGATACCCGGCGGCACCACGCCGAAGCCGTTAAAAGCCTGAGTTCCCCACTTCAAAAAGCGATATCTCTGGTCATTCCGCTTGAACTCCATCTCCATGTTCCGCTGATACGCCGCCTCGCTGCCGGCATAATCGACCTGAACCGAGTGATCGATCACAAGATCGACCGGAACAAGCGGCTCGATCACGCCCGGATCTTTGCCCATTCGCTGCACTGCGCTGCGCATCGCCGCCAGATCGACCAGCAGCGGCACGCCCGTAAAATCCTGAAGAATGACGCGAGCCACAACGAATGGGATCTCTTCCGTTCGTTCAGACTCCGCCTGCCAGAGCGCGAGCGCCCGCACATTCGCCTCGCTAACCTTCTTACCCCCATCGAAATTCCGCAGAACAGATTCGAGAACGATACGGATCGAGACCGGCAGCCTTGATATGTTTCCGAGGCCTTCTTTTTCGAGCTGCGGCAGTGAATAGAAAACTCCGTCCGAACCATTTCCGGTAGCAAAAGTCTGGCGAGTGTTAAACAGGTTATGTGTCATGGTGATCTATGTGAATTTCCAATAAACCACTATTATAAAAGGGTTCCGAGGCAATTACAAAGATCGCCCGAAAGGGCGTGGCTGAGGGGGCTACTTTACTACTTGACGGAGAAAGCCGGATTCCCCGCCATTCCGAAACATTCGACGAAAAGGCATGCTAGGATCGAAAGATCGAAGCCCTGACCTAGTAGCTTCTCGGTCGCGTAGCGATCTAACGACTGTAGCCGTGGTGTTTTAACCCACGGGCGAAATTCAGTATTTGATCCGCGTCGCGTCAGCGACGGGCGATCTATCCAAACAAATACCGTTCATCGTATTCGATCTCGTGCAACGTAGTGTTTCCGACGTCTGCCGCTTTCAAACCATCAGTCACGTATAAATCAAGTTATTAGTCAAGTAGTTTTCAGGTTCTCTCCTCGCGGCTCTGCCGCTCTATTTGCGGAAAAGCTCCGCCTTTCCGTCGAGTTCTTTTACTTTCTGCGGCTATGCCGCCGAGTGTCCAAACCGGCGGCATAGCCGTAAGCTCGAAGCCCTTACCTCTACCGATTGCTACCATAAACGAGATCTCTCGGGGTTCTACGTGGAGCCTCAAACCTCTTTAAACCTGATAATTTACTGAGTGAGGATCAAAATGTCGCGAATTGCGATATCGAAGGCCCGACCTCTTCGCCTTGCACGAAAAACGGGTCGACGGTTTCAACCCAGAGAAAGCCGTTGTATAATTCCGCCACCGTCTATGAAGATTCAAGTCAAAACTCCCCAGCTTTCCCTCAGCAAAGACTTGCTTCGATTCCGTCCCACGGAACCGAAGTTTACGCTCTTCAAAACGAAGCTCGCGGAGTTTCAACAGCATATCGACAATAAGGAAATCGAGAACCAGCAGAAAACATACGTTCAGAATTTTCTTCGGGATGCATTCTATGCGGGGACCAATGACGTAAACCTAAAGGGTACGATCGACCTAGCCATTTTTCTCGGGCCGACTTCGGCGAGTCGCGTTGGCGTAATTGTGGAGGCAAAGGCTCCGGGCAACAAAGGGCAGATGGTTTCCGTCGCGAGGCCGAACGTCAAGGCGCTTCATGAACTTGTGCTGTATTTCATGCGAGAGCGCGTTGAGGAGAGCAACGACGATATTAAGTATCTGATTGCGACGAATATTAACGAATGGTTTGTATTCACGGCCTCGGATTTCAACAAATATTTCTATGAAAACGCCAAGTTTCGAAAAACTTACGAAGATTGGCGCGACAAGCTTAAGGTAAGCGGTAACACAGACCATTTTTACGATGAGATCGTAAAACCATTTGTTGACAATCTTGATGCTACATTCGAATGTACGTATTTCGATCTCCGAACCTACGACAACAAAACAAATGAGCGTAACCTCATTGCTTTGTACAAGATCTTATCGCCGCATTTTCTGCTCAAGAAGCAGTTTGCCGACGATAGCAATACGCTCAACAAGGCTTTCTACACAGAGCTGCTCCACATCATCGGGCTTGAGGAATACAAGGAAAAGAGCAAGACGCTGATTCGCAGAAAGAAAACGGACAATACCGGTTCGTTGCTCGAGATGGCGATAACGATGCTCGATACAAAGGATGTATTGACGCGCATCGACAATGTTGGTCAGTATGGCTCCTCACGCGAAGAGCGGCTTGAGGCTGTCGCCCTTGAGCTTTGTATCACGTGGATAAACCGCATTCTGTTCCTGAAATTGCTCGAAGCCCAGCTCGTCAATTACCACGAAGGCGATGCAAGCTATCGGTTCCTTAGCCTTGGCAACATTCGCGATTTTGACGAGCTTTTCGCTCTGTTTCATCAGGTTCTCGCGAAGACACCCGACGAGCGGAATGCAGCTATACGGGAAAAATTCGCCCGTGTTCCTTATCTGAACAGTTCGCTCTTTGAGATATCCGCCCTTGAGGAAAAGTCGATCACGGTTGAATCGCTGAAAGATCACGAATTTCTAAAAGTAATTCCCACGAGCATTCTGAAAAAACTTGGCGAGAAAGGAGAATCGCTAAAAACCCTCGAATATCTTTTTCGGTTTCTTGACGCCTACGATTTTGCGTCCGAAGCAAAAGAGGAGATTCAGAAAGAGAAACGTGACCTTATCAACGCATCGGTCTTGGGCAAGGTGTTTGAAAAGATCAACGGTTACAAAGACGGTTCGATATACACGCCCGGTTTTATCACGATGTATATGTGCCGTCAGGCGATACGGCTCGCGGTCGTGCAGAAATTTAAGGACGAGACTGAGTTTGACGGAGCCGATTTTGACGAACTGCAAAATTGGATCGGTGACCGGAATACGACCAAGGAAAGTATCGGCCGTTTCAACGAAGTCATTGATTCATTAAAAATATGCGATCCAGCCGTTGGGAGTGGACACTTTTTGGTTTCGGCACTCAACGAAATTCTGTCGATCAAATCCGACCTAAAAATATTTGCCGATGCCCATGGGAAACGCTTTGGCGAATACTCTATCGAGATCTCAAACGATGAACTCGTCATTACCGATCGCGAGAATAATCTTTTTGAGTACAAGATGCGCGATGGCCGTCCGCTCAATGATGAGATGCAGCGATTACAGTCTTCATTGTTTCACGAGAAGCAAAAGCTAATTGAAAACTGCTTATTCGGTGTCGATGTCAATCCGAACTCGGTCAAGATATGTCGCCTACGTCTGTGGATAGAACTTCTCAAGAACGCGTACTACAAAGATACTGATCTAGAAACGCTCCCCAACATCGACATCAACATCAAGGAAGGCAATTCGCTGATCTCGCGGTATGAGCTTGATGACAAGTTCAATACAAAAAAGACGCGAGAGATCATCACGATGTACAGGGCTTTTACTACCGAATCGAAAAATGTAACGAACAAGGCCCGGAAGGATGAGCTAAAGCAACGTATCGCGGAGCTACGGAAGTCGTTATCGG
>JANNWQ010000059.1:0-2282 GCA_031408595.1 Acidobacteriota bacterium
TTCCGTTATAGCCTTCGTCTGCAAGAATGATCGTCCCGCGCACATCGAGATCAAGCAAAACCTGTTTCAACTGCGAACGCAGCTCGGCAAGCGGCCCGACGGGTGCCAACTCCTTGAACTCATAAAATGCGATGATCTGGATCATTTCCCCAACTGCTCACCGACCGCGACCTTAACACCATTAAGAAAATCACGAATGTTCATCCGCCGTTTTCCTTCCGCCTGAACTTCATCGACTAGCAGAGCCGTATCATCTCCACAGGCGATCACAAACCTATCCCCCGCAGCCTCTAGAACCGTTCCTCCAACTGCACCTGCATCTGCCGCTGTTACTGGATCAGCTTTCCACAGCGTAAGTTTACCACCATGAAACGAAGTAAATGACGAAGGAAACGGCTGAAAACCACGGACTCGCTTTGCGATATCGCTCGCTGACATTTTCCAATCGATCAAACCATCCTCGCGCTTCATTATCGGAGCAAGGCTCGCGGCGGCGTGATCTTGCTCAACCGGACTTAGCGAATCTAGGTTGGCGAGCGTTTCGGAAAGCATTTCGGCTCCGATAAATGAAAGCCGCTCCATCAGCTCAACCGAGTTTTCGTGCTCCCCGATCGTTGTCGACCGTTGCAACAGCATCGCCCCGGTATCGAGGCCAACGTCCATTTGCATCGTCGTCACGCCTGTCTCTTTTTCACCATTTACGATCGCCCAATTTACAGGTGCGGCTCCCCGATACTTGGGCAACAGCGAAAAGTGGACGTTTATCGCACCACTCGGAAACGCTGTGAGAAAAGTCTCAGGAAGAATACGGCCATACGCCACAACCACAGCGACATCAGCATTGTGCGATCTAAACACCTCAAATGTTTCGGGACTTCGTACCTTATGAGGCTGATATACAGTGATCTCGTGGTCGATCGCACACTGCTTTACTGGCGAGTATGTGATCTTATTTCCACGCCCCGATGGTCGATCCGGCTGCGAATAGACCGCGATGACCTCATGGCCGTCAGCGATGATTCGCTCGAGCGAAGTCACCGCTGCCTGCGGCGTTCCCATGAAAACTATCTTCATTTTCGGGCCAATCTCAGAGCGTCTGCCATCACAAAAAAGATCCAATTCTGCTCCATCGAGCCGCGGATCAAATGCGCGTTTGGGCCGATTGCAAATATCGCAACATCCTCGCCTGCGTGTGTTTCCGACGACATTGGAATATTTGCTTCCTGCTTATAATCAGGATCGAGTACCTGATCATTCCTAAGAACGGGCCTCTCGCCCTTTCTGGCGCCGGGTCCGTTCGCGTAGCCGAGCGTTGTGTAAGGTTGCTTATTGCTGTCCGTGGAATCCTCTTTATCAACTTCGCCAAGGTCTCCAACCCCGCGAGTCAGTCCCAGGATATTGTTACCGCGAGCAGGGTAGCCCTGGATAAAGAACGTATGGCTATGATCGGCGGTCACAATGATCAACGTCTCATCGAGATTCACTTTTCTCATAACGGCTCGAACCGCGTCGGAAAGGGCGACCGTATCGAGCAAAGCTCTATATGCATTGCCATCATGATGAGCGTGGTCGATCCTGCCGGCCTCAACCATCAAAACATATCCGCGTTTGTTGCGTGAAAGCAGGTCGACAGATTTCGTCGCCATTTCTGCCAGCGATGGTTCCTTAGGAACGCCTTTGCGGCGATCATGTTCGTATTGCATATGCGAAGGCTCAAAGAGCCCTAACAAATGGTCAGTTTTCCAGACATCGATGTTATCGAATTGCTCCTTGTTCCAAACATACGACGAGTTTTTATATTTCGACTGCCATTCCTTCGGCAGGTTGCGTTGATCGAGCCGCTCGCCTGTGCGTGTTGGATACTCAGGATCGTTTGATTCCTTTGGAATGAACTTCAACCTTCCGCCGCCCAGCGCGACCTCGAGGCCGTTACCGTACTTAAACTCGATAAGCTGTCTTGCGATATCCGGAAACTGGGCCTCATATGCGTCCTTTCCCAAACGAGAAACATCGG
Source organism: Acidobacteriota bacterium (assembly GCA_031408595.1). Taxonomy (GTDB): domain Bacteria; phylum Acidobacteriota; class Blastocatellia; order Pyrinomonadales; family Pyrinomonadaceae; genus OLB17. The sequence continues at coordinate 2,015 of JANNWQ010000059.1, forward strand.
CATCGGATTCCCAATCGCGTGCAGCCGTGTGAGCGTAACATGCGGCCGGCGTCGCATGGGTCAAACGGGCAGTGGAGATTATTCCAGTCGATTTCCCCGCATCCTCGGCGTACTCGAGCAGGGTCTTAGTTTCGTTACCGGCGACGGATTTATGGTCGCCGAGGCGGGCGTCTTGATCTACCGAGATGATGCCCTCATCGGTCTTTACGCCGGTGATGATCGCACTCATTGTCGGAGCAGAATCGGATGTCTGCTGATTCACTTGATA
>JANNWQ010000060.1:0-7764 GCA_031408595.1 Acidobacteriota bacterium
CATGGGCGGCATCAAGGATGCGACGGCGGTTATCGAGGGCGACAATGTTTACTCGAAAATGCGTTTCGAGTCAGGCGTCCACCGCGTACAGCGCGTCCCGCAGACTGAGACGCAGGGCCGTATTCATACCTCTGCAATCACCGTTGCCGTACTACCGGAAGCCGAGGAAGTTGATGTGAAAGTCGATCCGAATGATCTACGCGTCGATTATTTCTGTTCTTCGGGCCCCGGCGGCCAATCGGTGAATACGACATATTCGGCTGTTCGTTTGACCCACTTACCCACAAACGTCGTGGTCTCGATGCAAGACGAAAAGTCGCAGATCAAGAATAAAGAAAAGGCAATGCGCATCCTGCGTGCCCGTCTTCAGGAACTCGAGGAGCAAAAACAGCACGAACTTGAGGCTAGCGAACGCAAATCGATGGTCGGCAGTGGTGACCGCAGCGAGAAGATCCGCACATACAATTTCAAAGAGAATCGCGTCACCGACCACCGCATCGGCCTCACCGTTCACCAACTCGAACTCGTGATGGAAGGCCAGATCGACGAATTCGTCGAAACGCTCAGAACGCACTATCAGACCGAGAAATTGAAAGCTGAGGCAGTCGGAGCTTGATGTAAACAACCCCGAGATCACGACTCTTCCCCCTATGGCACCGCCGACCCGTTTATATTTGATCCGACATGGCCAATCCGCCGGAAACGCGGAAGGGCGCTTCGGCGGCCATGGCCCTACACCGCTGTCAGACCTTGGTGTTCAGCAGGCGGAGCGAACGGCCAATGTCCTCGCCAAGGAAGGCATCGACGTAATCTATTCGAGTGATCTGGTCAGAGCGGTTCAGACGGCGGAACCACTTGCGAAACTGCTTGATATTCCAATCAACACCTCGGAAGCCTTTCGCGAACGCAACGTCGGAGTGTTGCAAGGCCTGACTTTTGACGAGTCGAAACGCGATCATCCAAAAGACTACTACGCTCTGATCAATCGAAACATCAACCACGTGATCACCGACGGAGAGAGCTATCGCCAGCTATTGAAGCGGATCACGAGCGAACTGAGAACCATTCTCCGAACCCACCAGGGCGAACGCATCGCGATCGTTTCGCACACCGGTGCGATCTGCTACCTCACCTTGTTTCTTCTCGGCGCTATCCACCGTAATACGAGTACGACTCCGTGGATAATCACATCAAACTGCGGAATCAACCGCTTCGAATTCCGCGGTCCTCGCAACGTCCGCCTGCTGGCACTCAACGACACCCGCCACCTCGTTCAGGCAACGGGCAACGATGCGTTTGCGGCGCGTTGACCCGTGAAGTCTGAATTGAGGAACAACAAACATTTGATTCGTAACCTTGGAAATCGTGAAAATTGCAGAAGAATCTTCACAATCTCGGATTAGATTTTCCTTTTATAGATAGCCTTCGATTCCTAACCTTCTGTCTCTTCTAGGGTTACAGGTTTTCGAGTAATTTTGTTTTAACTGGAACAAAAGATGCCTTATAGTTTCTAGATCAATAACACGTTATCTTTGACACATATAACAATGCTTTGTCAGGGAAGATTACAATTTGCTTCATGTGAGCTTTCATATTTTTTGGATGTAAACTTAGGAGGAGTCAAATGCACAAAAAACAATTCAAGGAATTAGTTACAAAAGCGATTACCCTGTTATGCTTTTCACTGATTTTTTCTTTAGGGACATATTCCCAAACGGGAACTTCGTCAATTAGGGGAACCGTTTCTGATGCGCAGAACAATGCCGTTCCTGGGGCATCGGTAACTTTGATTAGCAGCCAAAGCTCCCGCCGTAGCTCTACCACCAACGACAGCGGAGCGTACACGTTTCCAGGAATTCCGCCTGGGACGTATCGCATTGAGGTAGAAGGTAAAGGGTTTAAGAAATCTACAATAGACGCTCTGCAGGCATCCGTAGACAAACCCACTCAACTGGATATCAAACTCGAGGTAGGCCAGATAAGCGAAACTGTTTCGGTTAATGCCAGCAGCATCGAAAACATCGTAAATACAACGGATGCAAGTCTCGGCAACAACTTTCAGTCGCAACAAATTCAAAAACTTCCGCTTCAAGGGCGAAATGTTGGAAACCTTCTCAGCCTGCAAGCGGCGGTAACTCCAGACGGTTCAGTTTCCGGCAGTCGTAGCGATCAAGCCAACATCACGTTGGATGGCGTGGACGTTAACGAGCAAGTTAATGGCCAGGCATTTACGCCGGTTTTGCGTGTGACTCCTGACTCGGTTGATGAGTTTCGCGTGACTACTCAAAACGCCGACGCTTCTAAGGGCCGTTCATCCGGCGCCCAGATTTCGTTGATCACCAAAAGCGGAAGCAATGAATTCAGGGGGGCTTTGTATGAATATTATCGCTCGCCGGGTTTTACGGCTAACGATTTCTTTAACAACCGCAACAGAATTGCTCGCCCGAGTTTGATCAGACATAATTACGGTGGCAGTATCGGTGGGCCAATTGTCAAAGACAAACTCTTTTTCTTCTATAACTACGAAGCCATGAGGGAAACCAAAGGAAGCGTGGTCAATCGAGTTGTTCCGTTGGCAAGTCTCGGACAAGGGCAATTGAAATTCAGAGATAGCACCGGAGCAGTTATCACCTTAAGCACGGCGCAGATCAATGCTTTGACCGGGCCGGCGGCTCTTGGAACTCCAGCGGTGGTGGATGTAAATCCGGCCGTGGTTGCATTATTTGCCGCAACTGCCGCAAGGTACCCGTCAAATAATAATCAGTTGGGTGACGGTCTTAACACCGGTGGCTTTTCATTTAACGCGGCAACTCCCGTCGAGTTGAATACCCACACTGCGAAATTTGATTATAACGTCAATGACCGGCATACGGTCTCGTTGCGGGGTAATTATCAGCAGGATCTAGCCACGGGTGTTTCGAGATTCTCTGATACACCCGGAACAAACACCTGGACGCATCCGATCGGCATTGCAGCTAAACATAGCTGGATCATCAAAGACAATATCATCAATAACTTCACCTTCGGATTGACCAGAAATGCTTTTAGTGTTCAAGGTGACTCAAGCACAAACACGATCAGTTTTGGGAACGTCTTTCCGATTCACCAACCCTTTATCAATGCAAGGACCTTTAACCGGACAACGCCTGTTTACAATTATACGGACGATGTTTCATGGGTGTCGGGTAATCACACTTTCCAATTTGGAGTGAACTTCAGATTTATCAAAAACCGAACCACCAACTTTGCGAGAGCGTTTGATAGTGCCTTCACCAATGAGACGTTTTATGCAACCAGCGGAAGTCTGACCCCGCAAACTCCCGTTCTAACAGCCGGGTATACAATTGCATCTTCCGATGTTAATGCTGTTAAAGGCGTTTTGACCGCGCTCTGGGGGAGATATACGCAGTACACCGCGAATTTCAACTTCAATCGTGATGGGACCGCTCAGGCAGGCGGATCGGGAGTTACCCGCGAATTTGCGACCGAGGAGTATGACGGCTATTTCCAGGATGTTTGGAAAATAAGACCGAATATAACTCTAACCGGCGGCGTACGTTACGGCATTAGTATGCCGATCTATGAAACGCAAGGCTTTGAAACCAAGACGAATGTATCTTTGCAAGAGTATCTACTCAACAGAATCCGTGAGGCCGAGCTGGGACGAAACTACATTCCACCGATCACGGTTGTTTTATCCGGTAAGGCGAACAAGACCTCTGGTATGTATGCGACAGATAAAGATAATGTCCAACCGAGATTTGCGGTCGCTTGGTCACCGAACTTTAAATCGGGTTGGTTGTCATCGATCTTGGGCAGAAACGAAGAATCCGTTTTTCGTGGTGGTGTGGCAATTACAAATGACTATTTTGGCCAGGCACTCGCACTGAATTGGGATGCTAACAATACCCTTGGGTTTTCAGCTTCCAGCAACATCAACTTTGCCACGTATACGATCTATCAAAGTGGATGTACAAACCCTGCAAGCTGCAACCCGGGACCGCTGTTTACCGGCTTGAATCAAACAATTAGAACGCTGCCGAATTTAACCACTCCGACGGCCGCAACATTTCCGCAGCAAGTGTCCGCTTCCTTAGCTCAAGCTAGAATTCAGGCAAGCCTTGACACAGACATAGTCTCTCCAAAGCAGTACTCGTTCAATTTCTCGTATGGACGTAAATTGCCGTGGGGAATGTATTTGGATGCTTCATATCAGGGGCGTCTTGGCAGAAATCTTTTTGCCAGCCGCGATATCATGCAGCCCAACAACATTAAGGATCCACAATCGGGACAAACCTGGAATGAGGCTGCCCGGATTTTGGAGGCTCAACGCCTAAGGGCAACGCCTATCGCGAGCATCGCAAATATCCCTTGGTTTGAAAACATGTATCCGGCTGGAACAATTGCCAGCGTTTTTGGTATGACCGCCGGATTAAGCAATACTCGAGCAGCGTATGCTGTGATGAGTGGGGCTGGTCCGAGAACCACAGCCCCGGATTGTGCGGCGACAGCGGGATATTGCGACGGCAACGGTATTGATTGGACGTATATGCAGTGGATTCTCGACCGCTTTTCAGGCCGGAATTTGTTTTACAATCCACAGTATGCGGCTTTAGCGGCATACGGAACGATCGGAAGCTCTGATTACCACGGCGCGTCTTTCACCGTTCGTCAAAGGGTAAAGGGGTTGACGTGGGATCTGAATTACACCTACTCGAAATCTATGGATGACGCCTCAGGTTTGCAAAATGCGGCAGCCTACGGCGGCAGTTCATTCATTTTGAATTCATTGGAACAACAAGATTTTCGCTCAGTTTCGGACTTTGACCTTCGTCATATCGTAAACGCTAATGCCGTTTGGGATGTTCCGATCGGCAAAGGAAGAACTTTCCTGAGCAATTCCAACAAGTTTGTGGATGGCTTGATTGGTGGCTGGACGATGAGCAGCATCTTTCGATATAACACCGGATATCCATTTTCCGTATCCTGTGTCGGAGGTTGGCCAACTAACTGGAATCGCTACAGTTTCTGTGCGAGAGGATCAGCGAATACTCAAACCTCGCCGACCAAAGCCGGAACACCTAATAACTTTAGTAACGTAACGACGGCTTACCAGAGTTTTCGCAGCCCTGGCCCGGGAGAATCAGGTGACAGAAACCACCTGCGTTTTCCGAGCTATATCGTTTTAGATATGGGTATGCAAAAATCCTTCGGGATGCCGTGGAGCGAACGACAAAAGCTCAGTTTGAAGGTGGAAGCGTTCAACGTGACCAATACGCAACGGCTGACCGGATTTAACACTGCGAATCTCAGCACGGATCCGCAGTATGGCACTCCACCGACCAACTGGGGCAACTATACTGGAATTCAAGGCACTCCGAGAATTATGCAATTTGCAATTCGGTACGATTTCTAATGTAAATTAGACGTTGTATTTGAGGTGAGGTAGAAATACCTCACCTTTTTTCATTTTGGGGAATTGTCGGAAATATACCGTTCGAACTTATTCCTTTCAGCGTGGTTGGGAACTTTGGTCAAGAATAGTTTGTATTCTGCGGCGGCTCTGTCCTTTAGATTGGCGGCGTGGTAAAGAGCGGCTAGACGAAGATGAATTTCGGCCTTACCAATCGGCGATAAACGGATTGCTTCGTTGAGATAAACAACGGCTTTCGAACCCTTTTTAGCTCCGAGATAGGCCTCACCGAGATAATGGTTGGAATCAGGCGAGGACGGTTCAAGAGCTATGGCCTTAGTCAAAAGCTCAACACTCGGATCATAATTCTTCTGAGTCAGTTCCAATTTGCCGTAATTGAGTAATGCAAAAAAGAAATCGGATTTGGCCTCCAGGGCTTTTTGGTAGGCCTCTCGGGCGTCTTTCGGGTTCTTTTCAAAATTTAGAGTTCCCAGCTCCGACCAAGCGACGAAATCCTTTGGGTCTTTCGTCACTATTCCCTTGAAGGCTGATATGGCTTGCTCCCGCTTATTTGCCTTGGCATCGGCCATCGCCCGAGTAAAAAGTCTGTCAGCGTCGGCTGATCGACTGTACATCCCCTGAACGGACACCACGCCCGGAGCCGCTTGACCGGGGCTTTTCAGAGAACTAATGTCTACCTCGACGTCGCGACGTGTCGCACTGTTTAACCCGTCCAACAACGATACCCGTCCAACCTCGATCTCATTCACTTCAAAAAGAAGTGACGAAGTACTGGTCGCAGATCTTCGAAAATAATAGTATCCGGAGTCACCGGTGCGCATGCTCTCGACCGCTACGCCGCTGCTCAGGAGCGTGACTTGAATCGAGGGACGCGGGTCGGTAGGAGCCGACCCGCGAATCTTAACCTGACCACAGATGATGGGAGCCCCGATCTGTATCGGTAGGCCACTGATTTGTCGGCATTCTTCGGCTTGAGCCCACATCGAGCTATGCAAAAGGAACGCTGCGGCCAACGCGACTACAAGAGAATGGATTTTCATAGACTAACCCCTTGGATGCTAGGATAGGTCAAAAATGTTGCTAGCGCCAACCCCCCGTGAGACAAAACTCCTAGCGACATGTATGCATCACTTCTCATTTTTTTCTCGATCTAATCCAACCACTCATCGATTTTGCAGCCGTCGTTCCCGTTCCGACCGCTGAGCTGATTGTCGGAGACCTAGGATTAGCCACGTCGCCAACGGCGAAAACGCCCGCAGTTGAGGTTTCACCTTTCGCATCGACGACGATGTAGCCGCGGTCATCGGTTTCGATGCAGTGAGATGCCAACTCGCTATTTGGCACGACACCTATTCGAACGAGTACGAGATCGGTAGCAATTATCGACTTCAAATTACGTACTTGGTCGTTTACGACAACCTCCGTAACTTGCTTCGCACCTTCTATTGCAGTCACGGTCGTGTCAAACAGGAATTGGATGTTCGAACGGAGCATTGCTTCACCGACGAATGGCTGACGGGCCGAACAGAAAGATCGGCGATGGACTACCAGTACGTTTGCGGCTACCTCACTCAACAAAAGGGCATTCTCCACCGCTGCGTCGCCCCCGCCAATTATGACGACAGTTTTCCCGATCGCTGTTTGTTTTTCACCGACGCCCGAACTCATGACACCACGTCCCAAAAACTCGGCCTCACCTGGAATATTCAATTTGCGCCGCCTAACTCCGGTTGCGATCACAAGGGATCTCCACTCAAAGCTTCTGCCGTCTATTAGAGTTACTATTCTCGCCCCAAAGCCCACGCTCTCAGCCGGAATACCGATCACTCGTTCCATCGGCAAGGATTCGATGCTGGCAATGAATTTTGCTCGCATTTCTGCGCCATTCGCTGCTACCGAACCAATGTAGTTTTTGATCGGATTGTGAATGATGTTGAGTTGGCCGCCTAGTCGCTCACCTTCGATAAGAGCAACGGTCAGCCCAGTCTCCACACACCAAAGTGCCGCCGACATGCCGGCTGGGCCGCCGCCGATGATCACCACGTCAAATTTTGCGTCAGAGACATCCATGGAAAATCGAGAAACTTTCCTACTTATTGTCATGGCATGCATGACAGTTTTTGTCACATTGATGGAGTAACGACCTGCTTCTAATGGTCACGATACGCGTTTCTCGCGCTTTAGCCTTTATTTTAGGGACTATTGGAGATTTTCACAATTTCCCTTTTCTTTGTTGTCGTGGCATCGCGATTGCCTTTGCAACCTTGATGGTAATGCGCCGGTTACTAGCTGCTCGTCATTACCGACCCACCTAAACCCACATATTCTGC
>JANNWQ010000061.1:0-7272 GCA_031408595.1 Acidobacteriota bacterium
ATTACAAGCTGACAATAAAAGACAACTTTCCTGTCGCGACCATTTCGCCGGGCGGTTCGCAGATGCTGCCGCTGGCTTTCTGGTACCCGACGCCGAATAGCTGGTTTTACACCCGTGGGACCGATGCGGCCGTTTTCAGGATAAAGGTAACGGCGTCGCCCGGCATGTCTGTCGTGAGTGCCGGGAAGATGACTGATGGCGGTTTTGATCAGACTTTGAATGCTCAGCCTTTCTTTGTGGCAGGGAATTGGGATGTTACGGATCAGAACGGTGTCGCCGTTCACATCCCCAAAAGTACCGGATCAGATGGGCAAAAGCGCGCCACGGAACTCGCGGCATTGTTTACAGAAGCCCGCACTTTCATGTCTACGATCTTAGGCAAGGCTCCTGACGTTCCACTGCGGATCGTCTCTAGTCGACGCGGTGGCGGATTCGGATCTGCTGGAACAATGATCGTTGACGAAGGCGTTTTTCGCAGGCAGAAGATCGATTCGCTGACAGCGATGAATATAGCCGAGGCGGCCGCGAAGCTCTGGTTAGGGAACTCGGTTGCGGTTACCGGCGAAGGCTACGGCGTGATTACCGAAGGCCTTTCGCGCTATCTAGCGACGCAATTCCTTGAAAGCCGTTTAGGCAAAGACGTCGCTGATGTCGAAAGGCTCAGACAGCGTTCGTCATACGCAGCCGTATCAAAGCGTGACGCACCGATGACGACCGTTTCGCCGATCGACGATTTCTATTATCCTGAAGTAGCAAATAAAGGTGCGATGGCATGGCGAATGTTCGCACGTCGGGTCGGACCAACAAATTTCTCAACGATTTTGAAGGCCGCGATACAAGATGGTGAAGTAAATCTCCCGGAATTGCGGCAAGCACTATCCGAACATAAGCTTTTGGTTGATTACTTTCTCGATCAGGTAACGGACACCAACCTTCTCGCAGGAAAACCCGTCGCTCAACCCGGAGAGACGAAGGTCGCTCTTAGGAATACGGGTACGACGGATGTCACGGTCGATGTATCCGCAACAACTCAGTCCGGCGAAAAGCTGGTGGCTCCAGCCACCATAAAGGCGACTAGTTACGGAGAAGTCGCCTTTCGAACCAACGCAACGGTTGTTCGCGTGGAGATCGATCCGGACAAGCTATATCCTCAAACCGACTATTACGACGACATCGCACCGCTTGAAAGGTCAGATAGTGATCCGCTTCTCGCGGTCAAACGCATGTTTGATAAACAAGGGGCACAAGAATTTGCGAACGCTGAGTCTCTAGCTCGTACGCTCTTACGCGATGTGCCTCGATTTGATGATCTTCGTGTACTATACGCGAGATCGTTGCTTGCACAGAACAAAAATTCCGAGGCTGAGCGTGAGTTTAAGGCAGTGTTGGAAGAGAAACTGCCAACGAGCCGAAGCATCGCATGGGCAAATGTGGGCCTGGCCGAGACCGCCAGCAGGGCAGGTCAGAATGATGCGGCTTTACGGTATGCCGATTTGGCAATAGCGGCCGACGCAGAGTATGGAGCGAGCCTCGCAGCCAGGAACGTGCGGTCGAAGCTGAATGTTGCTGCGGCCGCAGACAATTCGGTCAAGGAGTTCTTTGCCACCTTCGACAAGGCCGCATCGTCAAACCGCAAGACTGAGGTCGAGGCTCTCGTCTTGCCGGGCGAAGTCACAAAGTTTGTTGGCGGTGTTGCCGGTTCGACAGAGCAATGGCAAACTCAGGTTCGATATATCGACCGGATCGATGCAAATACGCTTCTTGTCGAAGCAAATATGTCGATCAAGCTGTTGAATAAAGAGATCGAGACCGGCATCGCGGTTTATCGCCTCACAAAAGCGGGCAACACATGGAAGCTAAGTGCGGTCGAGATGTTTGAGGTAAGGTAATTTGACCGGCGAACAGTTAAAGAAGATAAAGCTCCTAATTATGGATTGCGACGGCGTCCTAACGGATGGTCGTCTTTATTTTGGACCAACCGGCGAAGAGCTAAAGGTATTTCACGCCCGCGACGGGCAGGGGATCGTTGATTGGCACGCTGCAGGATTCCGAAGCGGGATAATTTCCGGACGCAATTCGCCGATCGTCGAGATGCGAGCGAGGCAATTCGGTATAGAGTTCATCTATCAAGGACGTAAGGAAAAGGTCTCAGCATTCCGCGAATTGATCGCCGCCGCTGGTGTCAGTGCGGACGAAGTAGCCTTCATAGGCGACGATACGCCCGACTCGGAGGTCTTCCCATACGTCGGGCTGGCTGTAGCTGTGGGCGACGCTCACGACGCTGTAAAGGCGGCTGCGCACCATGTTACCGATCTCCACGGTGGACGAGGTGCGGTTAGAGAACTGATCGACCTGCTCCTAAAGTAGAACAGGCTTTCCAGCCTGTTCCTCGCCTTTCGAACTGCTCCCGCAAAAATAAATATAAAATGTGGAAAGCGATCGATCGAGACCAAAATTCGTTTGGCTTGGAAACCGATCCCGTGCTAATATTTCTTCAAAAAGCGGGCGTAACTCAGTGGTAGAGTGTCAGCTTCCCAAGCTGAAAGTCGCGAGTTCGACCCTCGTCGCCCGCTCCAACCTTGCATTATCGTTTTGGTATTTGTTCGCAGAGCGTTTTACTGATACCCTTCCGTCCAAGTAATAACGAAAATTAGAAGTTGAACGGAGGTTCCAACGCATTCCTATCTCTTTGCGTTTCCCACTCCAACGTCACCAACCGGTGCGTCGCTATCGGTTCGTCCGACACCCTTAATTCAAGATTATAGTTCAATTAGACACTCACGAGTACACGGTTGCTCAGTTAGAAGCCTCGACGAAGCTTTTGTAGAAGCTCCCGATGTTCGGGCCCCAATGCTTTATTTACGCAACTCACCCGACAAGCTCGAGGCAACAATTATGAAAAAATTCCTGACCACCGCTTGTTTGTTTGTCTTGGCTGTCATTGCGATTGCTTGGTTAATGGCCCCGCCGGTTTTTGGGCAGCTGAGTTCACGTGCGAAGGAGGAGGAAGCGATCCGCCAGGTTCTGGCCCGATTTGAGGTGGCTTTCGAGAAGCGTGATGCCCGGATCTGCACGGCAGATTTTGTCGAAGACGCGGATTGGGAAGACGCCTTCGGCATTCGTGCCCAGGGACGATCGAGTATCGAGAGGAGCCTCGCCGGAGCTTACCAAATACCGCCGCAAGGCCAGCGGCAAATTACCGAACTGCGCATCCGCTTCATCACGTCAGATGTAGCTGTGGCGGACGTTAATGCTGAAATATTAGGACAGGCACGCGCCGCCGGGGGGAGGCACACCCTGTCTGGGAAATTCCGAACGACTCACGTTTTTAAGAAGAAAAAAGGTAGCTGGCGTGTCGTCGTATTCCGCTCGGCGGACCTGCGGGATTCCCGCGACATTCAGTGAAAGGGGGAGCCGGCTCTGCCGTGCGCCCATAAGAGGAGATTATGAAAAAAATTGTGACGGGCGCTTTTCTATTCATCGTGACATTCCTCCTGAGTATATTCTTGGTTGCTGCGATCAAAATTGTTGACGAGCTGATCCAGCGATCCAAGCCGACGATTTGGAACTATTTTGCGGGATACCTGCAGCCCTAGTCCAAAGGAAATAGGTAATAGGGAGACACTATGAAAACACCTAGAACCCGCGAGCTCTTGATTGTCGTGACCGTGGCCGCGACAGTCTCTTTCATCGCCCCGGCAATTTTCGGCCAGGAAACGAAGACAGCCAAGGTTGAGCCCTTATCGGCGAGGCCGCTTGTAACCTCTCAGGCCGATGGCTGGCGCACCATTCAGTTTGAGACCACGCAGGTCACGGCGCCGGATGTGGCGGTGACGCCGGATGGCGAGTGGCTGATCTTCACGATGCTCGGTAAATTGTTCAGACTTTCAGTGAAAGGCGGTGAAGCCGAACAGCTTACCTTTGGCCCGTATTTTGATGCGAATCCGGTGGTCTCGCCCGATGGGAAACAAGTGGTCTTCGATTCTGACCGTGATGGCTCGGCGGGCAACATTTTCCTGCTTGATCTGGCGACGCGAGAGATAAAATAGACTACGCGAGAAGATTGGGCCGACCGGCCAAAATGGTCTTCAGACGGACAATCGATCTTTTATCTTCGGCTCAACAGAAACGACTGGAAACCGCGCGAGGTTATGACAAGGCCGCCCGCCGAGATCCGTAAAGTATCGTTTGACGGGTCGGGCATCGCGACAGTTCGGCCGCAGGGTAATATCGCGTCTGTCTTCTTCCTCCCGGACGGACGGCTAGCGTGGACTGTTGTCGACGGTGCGGCACCAAATCAGGGTGCTACGACCGTCAAAACCCGGATAGAATCGCTTGAGCCAGACGGCTCCATAGCGGTAGCCCGCAGTTTTGATTACTTAGTTGATCAAGCGGAGACGAATGTCAAAACCGGCGGTATTTATGTGCGCGCGCAAAAAGGGGATTTTGCGCACGAACTGACACTACTGGCGAAGTCGGGAACGGACCGCCGTATTGCTGCGTTGTCGGGCGAGTTCAGCTCGTTTGCCGTGACCCCGGATAACACCGCCGCCTTTGTCGGTAATCGCGGGCATCTATGGAAAGTCGTACTCGCCGGCGGTCGAATGGATGCTCTCCCTTTCAAAGCAACGGTCAAGCTTGAGATACGTTCGCGTCCGCCCATGCCAAAGTGGTATCCGATAGCTCCTAACGGCGGCAAGCAGCCAAGAACGATCCAGCAGCCGCGTCTTACGCCGGACGGAACCAAACTATTGTTTGTCGCCCTGCGAGACCTTTGGGAGCAGCCCATGTCGGGCGGACCCGCTCGCCGGATAACAAACACGTCTGAGTGGACTGTTCCTTTTACAATATCGCCCGACAGTAAGGAGATCGCGTTTGCCCAGTGGCGTGAGGGGAAAAGCGGCATTCAGGTGATCGAGCTTGCCTCGGGACAGCAGCGAACCGTAGCCGAGCCAACGGGGTGCGGGTATCATCAGCTATCGTGGAGCCGGCACGGCGAACTGGTTGGTGCAACCGATTGCAATCACGATATTGTCGCGATTGATACCCGCACACCGTCGGTCAAGGTACTGGTAAAAAAGACAAGCAATTGGGAGCCCTTTCCCTCAATTTCGGCTGACGGCAAGTCACTTTATTATCAAGCTCAAGTGCCCGGAACAAGCCCCGCACATTATCGGCTGGACCTGACGACCGAGGCCAAACCCGAAGTCGTGCGGCCGGCGACCAGGGACGGCGGGAGCGTCGAATCGGTGGGTGATGTTACAGCCGAACCGATCCTTAATTCTTCAGGTATTCGAATCTCCCGGTTCACGAATGGAAAAGCTGAAACGTTTGACTTTAAAGAACCGGACGGTCAAGAGTTCTCTATCGCACCTGACGGTCAAAGCCTGCTTTATGTCGAGGGGAACAAATTATGGAGACAGCCGCTCGGGTCAGGCCAGCGAGTCGAGATTCCCATACGGCTGACGTTGAATGTTCCGTCGCCACCCTCGTACCTGATCGAACGAGCGCGCGTATTGGATGTAAAGAACGGGAGCTTCGGCCCCGAAACAGGTCTGCTCGTTGAGAACGGACGGATCAAAGCGATTGGCGCGGGCGCCGCAAGATCTGAGCGTCGAGACGTTACGAAGATCAATGCGGAAGGACGATTCGTGATCCCCGGCCTTTGGGAAATGCATGGTCATCGGGATAACTGTGGAGGAGCTGAGCAACTGGTCAACGGCGTCACTTCTGTAAGGAACATGGGGGGCAGGCTCGAAACGCAGAATGACCACGCGGACCGCAGCGAATTGACCGACCGACCAATCCCGAGGTGCTTCTACTCTGGAAGGATACTCGAAGGTGCCCAAGGTCGGAGGGAAGACTTTTATTTCATTCATCCAACGTCAAAGGAAGACGCGCAGGCGTATGTTAGACGCGCCAAGGAGCAAGGCGTACATTTCATAAAGCTTTACGAACGGCTTCCCTGGCCCGTACAACGTGCGGCGGCTGAGGAGGCCCACCGGCTTGGCCTTCCCATCTCAGCTCACTCCGGCTCGGTCGAGCGAACCGTTAAAGGCATAAATGCTGGATACGACGGGCTCACTCATTTTCTGCCGCCCTATGACGATATACACCAAATGGTGCTTCATGCCGGTGTCCATTGGGATCCGACACTGGGGACGCCTTTTGGCCGTGCGGTACTTGCTCGATCCCAGCCGGACCGATTCGATTCCGTTCGGCGGTTGGCACCTCAGATATGGTCGCCCTCGTTACTTTCGCTGCCCCACTTGAGTGACGTTGCATTGCAAGGACGATGGTTGGAACGGTTGGAGAGCGTCCGCTCGGCTTATCGCCGCAGGATCACGCTAGTGCCGGGAACCGACGTTGTAGGGCCATTAACCGGTGTCGCTCTGCAGTGGGAACTAGAGTTTTTTGAGCAGGCGGGAATCCCTCGGATCGATATTCTGCGTTCTGCAACCTCTACATCTGCGAGGGTGATGGGTGCCGAAGCCCATCTTGGATCGCTCGAGGCCGGAAAACTTGCCGACATCTTGATTCTCGATGCCAACCCGCTTGATGATATCAAGAACACGCAAAAGATCTGGCGCGTGTTCAAGGGCGGCTGGATGTTCGATCCAAAAGTGTTGCGGCCTAATCAAAACTAACGGGTGCGTTTGGAAGATAAACGTAGCGGGGAACATTTCAAAACTAACGCTTTAGTACAATTTTGAAGAGCGAGGGTTAGAATTTTGACGGTTGTAAGTCGTGAGTTCAACCCTCGTCGCACGCTCCAGACGCTTGTAAACACTGCGTTTCCGGTCGAAATTACATATTCATATTAAATCTGTGTTTCCGCGTTTGACATAATTCTGAGCTTCAAGCAATATTATTGATTGCCGCTCAAGTTGACGAAAACGTCGAGCTTGAAAAAGTTTGAAAAAAGTTGCTTGTGCGGTTGACATACAGATTAGGTTCTGTATAATCGAGAGTTTCGCCCTTGGAGAAGTTTTAAGAGGAGCGAAGTAAAAGAAGTTGATATTTGAAAACTAGATATGTGAGTCCATGTGTTAATTCATAGTGAACAACACGGCGATCACGAGCTTCGGTTCGTGTGAGCCAAAAAGAGTCAAACTTCGGGTTTGGCAAAAAATGAACTAGGAAACTAACGAGAGTTTGATCCTGGCTCAGAATCAACGCTGGCGGCGTGCCTCAGACATGCAAGTCGAACGATTAAAGCTCTCTTCGGAGAGTGTATAGAGTGGCGCACGGGTGAGTAACACGTAAGTAATC
>JANNWQ010000062.1:0-1681 GCA_031408595.1 Acidobacteriota bacterium
ACATCACAAAGCAAAAATGGTGCGTGTGCTATACTCGCTTTTTGTTGAGACACACATGGGAAAAGTAGAAATTGTTCCGCTTGGCGGCATCGGTGAATTTGGGATGAACTGCATGGGCATCCGTTATGGCGACGAGATGATCGTCGTTGACGCGGGCATGGGTTTCCCTGAGGAGACGCCGTTCGGAGTAGATATCTCTATCCCGAATTTCGATTTTCTCGAAGAATATCGGGACGATCTGACCGCGATCATTCTCACCCACGGCCACGAAGACCACATCGGAGCTCTCGCTTATATATTAAAGAAGTTCAATCTCCCGGTTTACTCGTCCCGCTTCACGTTAGCTCTTACCGAAAAACGTCTCAGTGAATTCGACATGCTCGATGAAGTGCTGATGCACCGCGTCGAGGCCGGAGATCGGATAAAGATCGGTGTCTTTGAGATCGAATTCATCCACGCATCGCACTCGCTAGTCGAGTGTTTTTCGCTGGCGATACACACGCCAGTCGGCACGATCATTCACACGGGCGATTATAAGATCGATGACACGCCGGTTATCGGCAAGCCCTACGACCTCGAAATGCTCAGCCGCATCGGCGACGAAGGCGTGCTCGCATTGCTCTGCGATTCGACAAATGCAACGGTTCCCGGCCGTACGCCGTCCGAAATGGCAGTAATCCCGGCTTTCGAAGAGATATTCGAACAAACGGAAGGTCGTCTTATCGTTTCCACATTCTCGTCGTCGATGCATCGGCTCCAGATCGTGTTTGACGTGGCTCATAAATACGGCCGCCGCGTCTGTGTGATCGGGCGGTCGATGATAAAGAATATCGAGATCGCCGAGGAACAAGGTTTGATCCAAATACCGCACGGCACCGCGATCGACCTGAGCGGTTCGCGGGCTTTAGATGATGATGAGATCTGCTATTTGGTGACAGGTTCGCAGGGCGAATTGCGTGCCGCTCTGTGGAACATGGCGACCGCCAACTTCAAAGGCATCGAGGTCGAACCGGGCGACACGGTGATTCTCTCAGCCCGCATCATTCCCGGCAACGAAAAGGGAATCAGTCGCCTGATCGGCCACCTCTACAAACGCGGTGCCAACATTATTGAAGAGAAACGCCGTCTCGTACACGTCTCGGGCCACGCTTCGCAGGAAGACATCAAGATCATGGTCGAGACGGCGAGGCCGAAGTTTGTGATCCCGATCCATGGCGAATACAGGATGTTATTCCGCCAGAAAGAGTTCATCAAAAACCACATCGGCAGTTACGATGACAAAGACATCATTCTCATCGAGAACGGCAACATCCTCGAACTCGACGAAAGATCTGCCGTCGTCGTCGAAAAACGCGAGCTGTTTAAAACCTTCATCGACGAAGAATCGATGGAAGAGATCGAATACGACATTGTCCGCGAACGCAAGAAACTCGCCTACGGCGGAGCCATCTCGCTCGTCGTCGCAATGAACAAAGGCGGCAACAAAATAAATGGCGAACCGCAAATAACCTTCGAAGGCGTCGCCGGCATTGACCCGCTAAACGGTTTTGCTGCTCAGGCCCGCAAATCTGTCACAAAGGCGATCGAAGACATGAAGCCCGAGCACATCGCCAACCGCGGAATTTTCAAAGAGAACCTGCGGATCCATCTCAAGCGATACGTACAGAAGGAACTAAGTTCA
>JANNWQ010000063.1:0-4043 GCA_031408595.1 Acidobacteriota bacterium
CCCTGCTTGAGCTTGGTGATCTTTTCGTCGTAGATGTCACGAAGAATGTTGATCTGACGCTCGGTACGCTGTTCGTATTCCTTGACCTCGTTCGCGATGTCGATCGATCCGGCGGCCACCTCAGCCTTGCGGAGCATTTTGGTGTCGACACCGGTCAGCTTCTCACGGTTGAGCGTGTCGCCCTTCTTGAGAATTACATCCTTGCCATCAACGAGATCTTTGGTCAGCTTGCGGCCGTCAAAGAGTTCGTAGATACGCTCGTCACGCTGTTCCTGAAGGATACGGATCTCATCATCGAGATCGCGGTGGAAATCTTCTTCCTCCATGCCCTCGATATCGAGTGAACGCTCGTCCTTATCCTGTCCCTTACGGGTAAAGATCTGAACGTCAACGACCGTTCCATCAATTCCCGGAGGGCAGGTCAGCGAAGCGTCTTTAACGTCGCCGGCCTTCTCACCGAAGATGGCACGAAGAAGTTTCTCTTCCGCCGTCAACTGCGTTTCGCCCTTCGGCGTAACCTTACCAACCAGGACCGAGCCAGGTTTTACCTGAGCTCCAATGCGGATAATGCCCGATTCATCGAGATCGCGAAGCATGTTCTCACCGATATTCGGGATGTCACGCGTGATCTCTTCAGGTCCGAGCTTGGTATCGCGGGCTTCGATCTCGAGTTCCTCGATGTGGATCGACGTGTAGTAATCGTCCTTGACCATCTTCTCCGACACCAAAATGGCATCCTCGAAGTTGTAACCACGCCATGGCATAAACGCCACGAGCACGTTACGGCCAAGAGCGAGTTCGCCACGGTCGGTACACGGGCCATCGGCGATGACCATGCCCTTTGTGACGCGTTCGCCGACCGAGACGATCGGACGCTGGTTGATACAGGTGTTCTGGTTAGAACGCTTGAACTTGACCAGCGAATAAATATCCGCCGTCACCTCACGCGAGATCGTGCCGTCGACCTGATGGTCGGCCTTGACGATGATGCGTTCGGAGTCGACAAAATCGACCGTACCGTCACGTTTTGCGATGACCACAGCACCCGAGTCGCGAGCCGCGATCTTTTCCATACCGGTGCCGACAAATGGCGACTCGGCACGAAGAAGCGGCACCGACTGACGTTGCATGTTCGATCCCATCAGGGCTCGGTTAGCGTCATCGTTTTCGAGGAACGGAATCAGCGACGCGGCGACCGAAACGAGCTGCTTCGGCGAAACGTCCATATACTGCGTTTCCATCTTGTCAGCGGTGATGAATTCACCTTTCTGCCGTGCAGCGTTACGCTCGTTTACGAAATTGCCCTTCTCATCAAGCTCGATATTTGCCTGGCCGATGATGTAGCGATCTTCTTCCCAAGCGGTCAGATAGAACGGCCACGGCTCATAGACCGCCTGCTGCTGTTCCTTCTTCAGCTTCTTATTGGCTGCCTCGACATCCTCAAGCGGCACGTGCTGTCCCGGCTTAAAGGTGGTGTCGCCGCCATTCTTGAGGCGAACGTATTCGATCACGCGTCCGTCGGTCACACGACGATACGGCGATTCAATAAAGCCGTACTCGTTGATACGTGCAAAACACGACAGCGACGAGATCAGGCCGATGTTCGGGCCTTCAGGAGTCTCGATCGGGCAGATGCGGCCGTAGTGGGTCGGGTGAACATCGCGAACCTCAAATCCGGCACGCTCACGCGAAAGACCGCCGGGTCCCAACGCCGACAAGCGGCGTTTGTGCGTAATTTCCGACAGCGGATTCGTTTGATCCATGAACTGCGAAAGCTGCGACGAGCCGAAGAACTCACGAACGGCAGCCGTCACCGGCTTAGCGTTCACGAGGTCACGCGGCATCGTGGTGAACATGTCCTGTTGAATGGACATCTTCTCCTTGATCGCTCGCTCCATACGTTCGAGACCGATGCGGAACTGATTTTCGAGCAACTCGCCCACCGCACGAACGCGGCGGTTACCGAGGTGATCGATGTCATCCTGATAATAATGTTCGCTGTCCTTCTTCATACGGAGAAGGTAATTGACGACCTCGACAAAATCGGTCGGGGCGAGCAGCGGATCGGTAATACGATCTTTATCGGGGCGGCCCATCTTGATGTTAAATTTCAAGCGGCCAACACGCGACAGATCAAATCGACGCGTGTCGAAGAACATTCCCTCGAGCAGACGATAAGCCGTGGGAACCGTTGGCGGATCGCCCGGACGCATTTTGCGATAGATCTCAAGCAGTGCGTCGACCGGCTTGCCGATCGGGTCCTTTCGTAGTGTCGCCGCGATGATCTCGCCGATCGTGTCGCGACCCGGGAAGAAGACCGAAAATTCCGCGACGCCTTCCTCGATGATCTGCTGGAGCTTGCCGGCAACGATCTCGGTATTTGCCTCGACGATGACCTCGCCGGTCTCGGTATTTACAACGTCATCGAGTGCATGGGCACCCTCGAAATCAGCCGCAGATGTCTCAACCTTGTCGCGGCCCATGCGGCGGAGATCGGCAATGGCCGATTTGGTGACCTTCTTGCCCTTACGGGTGACGTCCTCTTTCTTATCTTTAATGTCCTCTTCGGCACGCATGCCGACGAGGTGCGTCTCGCCTTCTTCTTTGACCTTGACGTAAAGCTTGCCCTTTTCGACAGTGACATCGTCGGTGACATAGAAGAGTTTAAGAATGCTCGAATTCGAGTATTCCGCGTTTTTGACGACCTCTTCGAGGATGTTATCCGAGACGGTCTTCATGTCGATCTGCGGATTTAGCCACAGGCCCAAAGCACGCAGGAATACGGTCGCAATGATCTTTCGCTTACCGAGACGTGCGTGCAAGATCCCTTTCTGGTCGTATTCAAACTCGACCCACGAACCGCGGTACGGGATGATCTTCGCAAGATAATCGTCGCGGTCGCCCTTAAAAAATACGCCGGGCGAACGGTGTAGCTGCGATACGATCACGCGCTCCGTTCCATTAATGATGAACGTTCCGTTCTCGGTCATCAGCGGGATCTCGCCGAAGAAAACGTCCTCTTCCTTAATATCGCGGATCGTCGAAACGTTGGTCTCGGGATCTTTGTCATACACCGTCAGGCGAATTTTCACCTTGAGCGGGACGCTGTACGACATTCCGCGTTCCTGACATTCCTGCTGATCGTGCTTGTGCTTGAGGCCGACCGGCTCACCGCAGTTGTTGCAGAGATTGGGGCGAACAACATTGAACGTGCCGCAATTATTACAAAGCACTTCGGCCGGGTTGAACGGATCGACCTTGATCTTGGCCGAACAGTTTTTACAGTTCGCACGTAGATGCTCGAGGCCCTCCAGGTTGCCGCACTTACACTGCCAGTTGCCGATCTGATACTCGACATACTCGAGCATCGCGGTCTCGCGAAAATCTGACACCGGAAAGATCGACGCGAATACCGACTGCAAGCCGATGTAGTCGCGTTCCTCCGGGATAAGATCCATCTGCAGGAACCGGTTATACGATTCACGCTGGACCTCGATCAAGTTGGGGATCTGCGCCGATGTATAGATCTTTGAAAAATCCACACGCTCCGGCGACTTGCTTGTTCTAACACCAAGTCCGTTCGGGCTGTTTTGAAGAGGATTGTTGATCATATGATTGATAGCGGACTATTAAAAAAACCTATTGATTTTGGCGCGCGTTGCTGATACGATTCACAAAACGCGAGTTCCCTACAAAATCAATCGCGAAAAAGACGCCAACGGCGGTCTTGGGTATAGCTTACCCAGACCGCTTACTAAGCAGTTTCTGCCTTCAGATCGAGTTTTCCGAGCATGCCAATGGCGTGCACTCACTCTCCACTTGTTTGCGTCAATAACGCGTTAAAAACAACGGAAACCATTGAAAACAATGCGTTTCCGATTCCGGCCATACTAACCTATCGCACCCGAGAATAATTAGACGGACTGCGAACCTGATAGTTTAACAAGAATTTTTCAAGAAAACAACCCGAAAAGTCGCGAGTCAGGATCCGGGGTCTTGAGTCGGAAGTGATACGACTCAAGACCCGCGTCTCACAAATCGTG
>JANNWQ010000064.1:0-2332 GCA_031408595.1 Acidobacteriota bacterium
CGAGGGCAGCCAGCGGATGACAGAGTAGCGTGCGTCCTCGGGGTCGAAGTTGGGATCTTCCTTCTTGGAAGGCTGGATCTTGGCGACGATCGCATTCTTAAAGCCTGCGGCTTCAAATGCCTTTTGCCAGGCTTCGACACCTTTTATGGTGTAAGGCACGAGCCATGCTGGTGTCGCGCGGTCGACGTAATAGACGATCTGCTTGACTGGCTCTGAGATTTCCGCGTTTGGATCTTTCTTTTCAAGTCGCCATCTTGTGATAAACCGGCGCTCCTGTGAACGATGCTCAGGACGGCCAAAGTCCGTGTTGGAAACTGAGAAATAACCGACTCGCTCGTCAAAGAGACGCGGCATCATCGGATTCTCCGGCAGCTTGACCATGCTGTGGTGCAGAACGATCGTTGCACTTCCCGGACGCATTCCGCCGGCTGCCGCACCACCACCCCCGCCCGGGACTCCGGCTGGAGCAGCGGCACGAGTGTAGGTCATCGACGAACGAGCTTCGATATTGGTCGGAAAGGTGGAAATACGCTCAATGTACGACCGGGTCGGGTCGAGGGCTGTCGCGCTCAAGCGCTGACGAGCGCTAAGCTCGAAAACGTCCGTACTGAACAAACGAGTGACATCGATCACAACCGAGTCGTTCGGCCCAAATGCCGCGACCGGAAATGCCATGATGATCGAGTCGGTATTCGAGTTCTGCACTGCCTCAGCGATCGGCAACGAAGAATTGGCAACAATGTTGTAATTGATGTTACGCAGGAATACTCTGTTCTCATTTCGCTCCCAACGCACGACACGATCGTCGAGGGATTGTCCGCCGTAGCCGACGCCGAGCGTCGTTTTAGCGATCTGACTTACCAGGAGGAATTCTTTATCGAGCTCGGCTTTTGGGATCTCGTAGAAAAATTTGTCCTTGATCTGATGAACCTTAAAAACGCCATCTTTCGTCTTGGCGTCTTTGGTTATTACCTTGTCGTACGGCTGCGGATCGGTCGAGGGGCCGGTCGGACGCTGCGGTCCGCCGGGGGCGCCGCCTGCTGGCGGTGGTTCGGGTGTGGGGTCCTGAGCAAAAGCTACCGGCACTAAAGCCAGCACGCAGATACCAAAAAGAATCTTAAATGCGATTCCTCTCATCAAATGTTTTCCTCCTAAAGGGTGTAGATCGATAGGTGACATCGCATCCGAAACTGCTCGGAAAACCATTCACCTTGCGTTATTTAATAGCGAATAAAGACGGACTGATAGTTATAGCATTCTACGCAACACCGCGCAATAAGGTTTCAGGCCGTCATTTTATCTCCGGCGTAGCCGGCAAATAGCCCCGTCCTTCAGGGCAGGGTGGTCGGGTTAGACTCTGCGGCTTGCCGCCGCAAGCGCGTAAGCGATTCAAATCGTTAGGTCTACTCAGGGCAACGTTTGGGCGGCGGCAAGCCGCAAAACTCGTCGCTCATACCAACCGGAGAAGCAAGCTTCTCCGCAAATAGACGGGCAAGCCCGAAAAAGTGTCGGTGTGACCCATTCGGCATTTTGAGCACGCTATTTCTTGCCCGAATTCCGTTCCCAAAACACGCCGTTGTCGAATCCCTGGATCGAGTGGTCGCTGTCTGCCATCTCAAGACGTTTTGCTGCTAATAAACAGTAGTCCTCGTCAGCTTCGATCGTTACGAACTTACGTCCCAGCTTTTTAGCCACCACTGCTGTCGTTCCAGAACCGGCAAACGGATCGAGTATGAGGTCGCTTTTGTTCGTGCTCGCCAGAATGATCTTCGCTAGAAGCTTTTCGGGCTTTTGCGTCGGATGAACGGTGTTCTCCGGCATCGACCAAAAAGGAACCGTGATGTCGGTCCAGATATTCGACGGATGCGTGTCGCGAAACCTGCCGTCCGCCGTCTCGTCCCAATCCTTCGGCTGGCCGTTATCTTTATAAGGTGCGAGCACGCGGCGGCGTTGTTTTACGGCGTCGAGATTGAAGGTGAATTGGTCGGACAGCGTGAAGAACCAAATGTCTTCAGCCGCATTCTTCCAATTCGCCTTCGCCCCGCGGCCTTTTTCGCGTTCCCATGTGATGCGGTTTCGCAAAGTGAAATACTTCGTCCCAACTCGCTGAATAGCCCCACTCGAACGCCAATCGCCACAGATGTAAACCGAAGCCGTCGGCTTTAGCAACGGGACGCAAAGCGAGATCCAAGATTCGAGCCACGCCTCGTAATCCTCAACAGACGTCTCGCGAAACTTCTCCGTCCCAAAATCTTTGGTGAGATTATACGGCGGGTCGGCGAACAAAAGATCAAATCTTTCGGTGCCCAATCTTGGCAAGACCGTAAATGCG
>JANNWQ010000065.1:0-1866 GCA_031408595.1 Acidobacteriota bacterium
CGATGACGAAGACCGACACGACCGATGTCGATGCGACTATTCGCCAGATCGAAGAAATGGTCGAAGCCGGTTGCGAGATCGTCCGAATTGCCGTCCCAGATGACGACGCCGCCGCAGCGATGCACGAGATCCGTAAACGCACCAACGTCCCGATCGTCGCGGACATCCATTTTCACTACAAACTCGCACTCAAAGCCCTCGACGCGGGTATCGACAAACTTCGCCTTAACCCGGGCAATATCGGCCACATCGACCGCGTTCGCGAGGTCGTGCGTGCCGCTGAAGTTCAAAAAGTGCCGATCCGCATCGGCGTAAATGGCGGTTCGCTCGAGAAAGATCTATTGAAGAAATACGGCTCCGCGACGCCCGAGGCGATGGTTGAGAGCGGTATGCGGCACGTTCGCATTTTGGAGGACCTCGGTTTCTCTAACACCATTATTTCGCTGAAAGCATCTGACGTAAACCGCATGGTCGAAGCCTATCGCCTGATGGCGACAAAGGTCGATTACCCGCTCCACCTCGGCGTGACCGAGGCAGGAACGCCGTTTGGCGGGACGATCAAGTCGGCGATCGGTTTGGGCGTTTTGCTTCATGATGGCATCGGCGACACGATTCGCGTTTCGCTCGCGGCCGAACCGCACGAGGAGGTGCGTGTAGGTTGGGAAATTCTTAAATCACTCGAATTGCGAAAACGTGGCGTGACCGTAGTGGCATGTCCGACCTGCGGCCGTCTCGACATCGATAATTTCGTCGAGATCGTCACCGAAATCGAACGCCGCCTCGCCCACGTTGAGGAACCGCTTCATCTCTCGATCATGGGCTGCGCTGTCAATGGCCCCGGCGAAGCTCACGATTCCGAACTCGGCGTCACCTTCGGCAGAAATGTCGGTATGATTTTCAAAAACGGCGTCCCAATGCGCCGCGTAGGCGGTGCGGACATCGTCGAGGAATTTGTAAAAGAGGTCGAGATCCTAAGAAAAGAAGGCTCGGGGGCGAAGTCGCTCTTGGTTGAGAAACCTCTAGTTCAGATAACATAAGAAGATTTAGCCACGAATTAGACGAATGACACGAATTAATAAGCTTTCTTGGATTCGTGACGTTCGTGTAATTCGTGGCTAAAATCTTCTTAGGGAAACAGGATCGTCAGCGGCCAGACAGGGATGTTTCTCAGCACTCCAAATCCGACGAGCACTATCATAAATCCCCACAGAAACTTCGGATAACTCGGCCACATCGGTAATCCGCGACCGCGGACTGCTAGTAAAACCAGCGAGATAAACACATATCCGATGATCACAACCCAGATCGGCAGCAACAAATTAAAATCAAGGGCCGCGATCAAATCGCCGTGAAATAAAGCATGAAAACCTCGCGTCAATCCGCAGCCGGGGCAGGCGAGACCCGTGAGCGAAAAGAGCGGACAGACGGGGAAGAAGTTGGACTTAACTGGATCAAACAGAAACCCGACCACTCCCGCCGTTCCCATCGCAATCACCGCCGTTGCTGCCCCGAGCCGCTCGATGAGTGACGGTGGTGCCAGATCCTGAATTTCCTGCTCGACTTGCATGATCCAATTTTACCTATCCAGCCATCGAAACAAAAAGTGCATCCGCGGCGATCTTGCGGTTGATGTTAACGGCCAGATTTTGCCGCAGTGTTTCGATCTCGGTGAGCCACGACGGAAGATTGGAACGACCCGCATCGGCGGCGAGGCGTTTTAGGTCGTCGGTGACATCGGTGTTTACGATGCGAGAGGTATCGCCGCTTACCTTTAGCGACCAGACGTCGTGGATGAGTGATTCGAGAATGTCGAGGTTGCTCTCGAATTTGTCCTTGTTCTTGGCGTCGTTCAGTTCCTCGGCGATG
>JANNWQ010000066.1:0-12492 GCA_031408595.1 Acidobacteriota bacterium
CGAAAAACTGTGCGAAATAGACGAGTTCCCAGATCAAAAGCGTCCACGTCAAATACGGCGACCCGTCGTAGACTTTCAAAAACGGATACTTCGACGAAAAGCCAGCGGTCAGCGACATCAGATAGACCAACGGCAACATGAACGCAATGCAGACGCCCAGCAGCTTCAAAAATCCCGGCTCGACCTTCGCTGCTAGCCCGATCTCGCTCAGCTTTCGTTTCTGGACAAACTTAATGAACAACGCCGGTATCACGAAATAAAATGTCACCGAAACAAAAACCCACCAGACCAAAGCGTACAAATTATTCGCCGAAGAACTCGCCGCCTCATCGCCGACGTACGCCCAAGGCGTTCTCGCGAGGATCGCCTGGAGATACTTCGGGTCTTTGAGATAGGTGATGCAAGTCAGCCCGACCGCTGCATAAACAAACGCAAAAACGGCCCGGCGGTCGAGGGTGGAGAAGTCAGCTTTGATCTGGGTAATGATCTGAAACATGCAATGCGGAAACGAAAAAGAAACTCAAACAGGATATACAGGATGGACAGGATTCAGACCGGTTACCGCTCAACAAAATATCCTGTCTATCCTGTTCATCCTGTTAGAATTTCCTCTGCGGCCCACTGCTATTTCGCCAAAACCTGCAACGCCCGACGCAAGAGCTTCTGCACAGAGATCTCGATTCCCTCTTGCGCGGCTTGCTTCAAAGCCTTTTCCGCCAACGGACGTTGGTATCCGAGGTTTACGAGTGCCGAAAGGGCATCCTCAAAAACCGCATCCGATGGCAGCGACGACGAGTCGAGAGCATCATGTTTTGCAGTTCCGCCGCTCGACAGTTCGCCGATCTTATCGCGAAGCTCGATCACAAGACGCTCGGCGGTCTTGCGGCCGACGCCGGGGATCGACGTGAGGCGGGCGAGGTCGTCGGTGCGGATCGCGAGGATGATCTCATCGGCGTTCATGCCCGACAGCATTGTAATGCCCATTTTCGGGCCGATGCCCTGGACCGAGATCAGGCGAAGATAGAGATCGCGCTCGCGAAGCGTTTTAAAACCGAAAAGCTGTATAGCATCTTCGCGAACATGCGTATAGATTCGCATGCTCACATCCGAGCCCACATCGCCCAGCTCATAATAGGTCGACAGCGGAATCGACACCTCATAGCCGACGCCGCCGACATCGACGATTGCCAAATTTGTCTGCTTTTCTAACAGTTTGCCTGACAGGTATGCGATCATTGTTTCACACTTGAAACGCCAATTGTATGTCAATTTTCTTCTCAGGGCAACGAACCAGCCAACCGCGCCGTCTTAATTTTGATCTTTTCAGCCGAGAGGTCAGAATTTGCTTTGTGAGTTTTGTCGGAAGGTATAAGATGTAAATAGCGGTTTATGCGATTTTGTTGAAACCGATTTCGAAACGCCGCCGTAAGTAGTAATACAGGAGTAGTTTTAAGTCATGACATCGCCAGGAATTTTTGGATTTGTTAAGAGGATATTGCCATTCGCAGCTGCACTGATGGTGGGCGTTTTTATCACGAGCTTGTTTGTGGATCTCAAGCGTCCGCAATTTGGCCGCGGTTGGAAGGCTAAAAAGCATCACGAAATGCAGCGGCTAAGCCGTGAGAACGAACAGTTGAAGAATGAGAATCTCCGCCTCCGCAACGAAATGGAAAGCCAGCGTTGGGACGATCTGAAAATGCGACATCCGGGCCGCGAAGGGTGGAAACATGAACTCGAACTAAACGTTCCACCACCGCCGATCGCCCCTGTTGCCCCGGCAGCTCCGCGAACCGCGAGATAATTTTCTTATCAAGACGAGCCACAGGTTAACGCGCCGCTAGCGATGTGTTAATCTGTGGTTTCCTTATTCCCGGGAGGTAGACGGATGATGTTACGACGTATCTTAGAACGCGTTTTGCCGTTCCTGCTAGCAGCGATTGTTGGCGGGGTGGTTGCGGATCTCATGGCTCCGATCAAATGTGGTAGGCCGACATCCGTAACGAAGAGCCTAGATTCCACCTTTACCATTTATTAGATGGACGAATCCTCAGCCAGAAAACTCATCGTCGAGGTTGGCAAGCTGCTCTATGAACGCAGCCACGTTGTTGCGTTTGACGGCAACGTCAGCATACGGCTCGACGAGAATACGGTGCTCGCGACGCCGACGATGACCTCGAAAGGGCGTATGACCGAGGATTGCCTTGCTCTGACGGATCTCGACGGCAAACCGCTCTCGGACAAACGGGCTTCGTCCGAGCTGGCGATGCACCTGCTGATCTACAAGATGCGGCCTGATATTCACGCGGTGTGTCATGCACATTCTCCCCACGCGACAGCATTTTCGGCCGCAGGACTTGCGATCGACCAGCCAATATTATCCGAGGTGATCCTGACGCTCGGCTGCGTTCCGCTAACTAAATATGGCACGCCGTCGACCGACGAACTGACCGAGGCGATGAAGCCTTTCGTCCCGCATCATAACGCTCTTTTGATGGCCAATCACGGTGCGGTTGCCTACGGCGAGCACCTCTGGCAGGCCTTCGACCGCCTCGAAACGCTCGAACACACCGCCAAGATCGCGATCCTCGCCAAAGCCCTCGGCGGAGCCAACGACCTTCCCGCCGACGCGATCGAAAAGCTTATCGAGATACGCGAAAAAGCTGGCTTCCTCGGCACAAACGCCCGCTGCCAGGCCTGCGGCTATCTCCACGATGCCAACATCGCCTGCGATCTCGACGTAAGTTACCCCACGTCAAACGGTTCGAACGGACAGAAAATTTCATTCACCCGCGAAGAATTGATCGAGCTTTTGAGCCAAGCGGCCAAGTTGGGGTAAACTTGAACAACCTTAGAAACTTTCAGGAGCGTGAACTAAATGCAAGAAGCATTGGGAATGGTTGAAACAAAGGGCCTCGTGGCCACGATCGAGGCGGCCGATGCCATGGTCAAGGCCGCGAATGTACAGCTCGTCGGCTACGAAAAGATCGGAGCTGGCTTTGTCACAGCGATAGTTCGCGGTGACGTTGCTGCGGTAAAAGCAGCCACCGACGCCGGTGCAGCCGCCGCCCGTCGCGTTGGCGAACTCGTCAGCGTCCACGTCATCCCGCGTCCACACTCGAGCGTGGATGAGACATTACCGGTAGTTAGGAAGTAGTTCAAAGTTCAAGGTTCAAAGTTCGTCCATCGGATTTTGACTTTCAACTTTGAACTTTGAACTTTGAACCCCAAGATGATAATTGCCAGAATCCTGGGCACCGTCGTGTCCACGCAAAAAGACGAACGGCTACACGGAAAGAAGCTGCTCATCGTCAAGCCGATCAATCTCGACGGCACTGACCAGAGCGGCTATGTTGTTTCCGTCGATACCGTCGGGGCTGGATTTCACGAAAAGGTCATCGTGGTAAGCGGCTCATCCGCCCGCCTCGCCGAGGGCAACAAAGACTGCCCCGTCGACAGCGCGATCATCGGCGTGATCGACGAGATCGACGTTCCGAGTCTTGAGAGTTGAGAGTCATGTGATTCTTGAGAGTCCTAAGATATTGAAAACCTGTTTTGCTCTCTAGACTCACAAGACTCTCCAAACTCTCTAAACTACGACATGCAGATTGCCCGCGTCATCGGAAATGTAGTTGCGACGGTGAAGAACGAAGCTCTTCACGGGCGTAAATTCCTGCTCGTGCAAACCCTCGACGCCGATCTCAAACCAAAGGGAACGCCGACCATCGCTCTCGATGCAGTTGGAGCCGGAGTAGGCGAGTTAGTTTTCTGGTGCCGAGGCAAGGAAGCTTCGTTCCCATTCAAACGCGACGAGACTCCGACCGACTGCACGATAGTAGGAATAATCGATTCGGACGCCCACGTTTTTACAGGTAAGCAGTGAGCGGTAAGCAGTTAGCAGTCTCTGCTTTCTGCTCACTGCTTACCGCTCACTGCTCACTATGCTTTTAGCCCGTGTTATCGGAAACGTTGTAGCAACGCAAAAAAATCAGCGTTACGAAGGCACGCGCTCGATGCTCTGCCGCCAGATCACGCCCGAAGGCACCGACATGGACTACACCTGCATCGCCCTCGACTCAGTAAACTCCGGCGAAGGCGACATCGTCCTCATCGTCCAGGAAGGCTGGGGAGCCTCAACCGCCTCAACCGGCAAACCCGGAGCTGCGATCGACTCGGCTATCGTCGGCGTGGTGGATTATGTTGATCTTTTGTCGGGGGACAAACGCTAGTTTATGGCTTCCACGGAAACACAAAAGCTGGCTGAGAAGATAGCCAAGATACTCTCGTCAGAGCCGCAGCCGACGGATCTTGCGGCGCTGTTCGCTAGTGTCGAAAAAATCAATCACCGCCTGGATAAGCTCGAGCAGGCCGAGACAACTTATCACTCGCCACTCACCACTCCTCACTCTCCCCATCCGAGCCTCGATAAACTCCACATCGCCGAGGCGATCGCGGATTCGATATTTGGCAGCCGGTTCAAAGAAAAGGCTTGCCAGTTCGAGCCTGACAAGCCTTGTGATCACTGTTCGATGTGTAATAGCCGCGGGTTTTAGTTACGGTTTGTTTGCTGGCGCCGCAGGTGCAGCCGGTGCAGCCGGTGCTGTTTTTCTCAGCGAATTCGCATCGCCTACGCTCGGAGCACTTCTCGCACTCGCATCTGCCTCGAAATAAGGTTGTTCTTTAAACCCGAGCAAACTAGCAGTCAACACTGCAGGAAATGAATTTCGCGTTGTGTTGTAGGCATTCACGGCATCGGTGTAGTCGATACGAGCAACATTGATGCGATTTTCCGTTCCCGAAAGCTCATCCTGAACCTTCATAAACGCCTCGCTCGAACGCAGCACCGGATACGTTTCCTGCAAGCTCAGCAAACGGCCGATCGTGCCGCCAAAGCTGTTGTTGGCGTCGATGACGGCCTGCTTCTGCTCAGGCGATTTGTCACCGTCCGCTCCGGTTGGAGCGGCCTGCTGTGCACCGATCAGTTTCGAACGCGCATCGGCGATCTGTCCAAATACTTCCTGCTCCTGCACGCCTGCCATTTTCGCGGTTTCGACCAGATTTGGGATCAGGTCGGCACGACGCTGCAACGAACTTTCGACATTTGACCACTTTGCTTTTACGGTCTGCTGCTTGGCGGTCAATTCGTTGTAGCTGCAGCCGCTAAGGCCGAACGCCGCAAATAATACTATTGATAACAAAATTGCTCTTTTCATCTCTATTCTCCTAAAAGTCAAAACTGACTACCCCTTGTCGATCGCATCGACGGCGTGAATAACGTGTTCGATCTGCTCCATGTACTCGCCAAATAGGCGGTTCGCACTAACATCGTTAAGCTGTTCGGTGAGTCTATTCTCACGAATATCAAGTATTTTTTCAAACGGCGTCCCGTCGATGCCAAGCTGTTTGGCCGTGAGGGCAACGATCTCGTGCTTGGTCGCGGGCGGCGTGAGGCCCTGTAAAACAAGCACCGCACGAAACAACGCCGAAAAGCTCGATAAACTATCGCCCATCAAACGCTTCAGTCCATCGACCGATGCCGACGCGGGAATGTATTGACGGCGAAGCTGTATCAGCTTACTCCGCAATTCAAACTCGGCCTGCAAACGCAGGAACTTATCCGAGATGATAAGGTCAGCAAGCACATCCGGGCCGAACAAAACCTTGCGGGCAATGCTCATCTGGTGAAACTCGATGGGGAAAACATCACCAGCATTTTGTAGCTCGGAAACAGTGAAATAAACCGGTACAGGATTACCCATTCTAGCCCATTCACGAATGCAGGCATGCGCTTTTCGCAGGTCTTCAGGGCCGATCTTTTCGAGCGCGATCAGGATATTGTAATCCGACTTCTTCGGGACAAAATCACCAGCGGCGGCCGAGCCGTAGAGAATCACCGAGACAAGATTCTTGCCGTGCGTGTGCCGTAGATCGTCGATAAATGCTTCGAAATGATGCTTCATACTTACCAGTCGCCTCCTCCGCCACCTCCGCCAAAATCGCCTCCTCCGCCAAATCCGCCCCAGTCGCTACCGCCGCCGGATGAGCCGCCCCAATCGCTTGAGGACGATGACGAACCGCCGCCGGAAAGGGCTGATCCGATCAAACCGCCTATTACCGCAGGCAAAATATCACCGCTGCCACCTCCGCCGCCACCAAATCCGCCGCCACCCCAACGGTCGCGGTCGCCGCTCGATGGCCCGCCGCCTTTTCCACGGCTGAAGCTGATTATCAGGATAACGATGATGATGACCGCACAACAGAATAGGCCCATCAGGCCCCCGCTGAGACCGGAATCTCGGCTTGCCGTGGGCTTCGCAGTATTGGTGTTGCCCGCAGTGTTGCCTTTATTGCGGATCGCGGCTATGTAGGCGTCAACGGTATCCGCGATTCCTTTGGCGTAATTGCCTTTGCGGAATTCCGGGACCAGAAGCTGACGTTGCAAGCTGCCGACCGTGCCGTCCGGCAATTCGTCCTCGAGATCTTTGCTGACCTGTGTGAAATATTTGCGGTCGTCTATCGCGACAAACAGCAATGCACTCGGATTGTCGTCCGCTTTTGAACCAATTCCCCAGCCGCGGGCGACGGCGAGTGAATAATCAAATATCGGTCGCTCGCCCGTAGTTTTGACGACGGCAACGGCTATCTCGACTTGGGGATTTGTGGTTTCCTTTAGGTTTTTGAGCTTGGCTTCGAGCTGTTGTTTTGTGGCGGGGTCGATGACACCGGCGTAGTCATTTACAAAACCTGTCGGCGGCCCGAGGGGCGAGGTGCTTTGCGACCAAGGCTCGCCTTCCTGCCCAAACGCACCAGACGCGACCAGCAAAAGCATGGCCGCGACGAGAATGGTCTTAAGTTTTACCGGCAAATAGTTATTCATCAAAAGATGTTGCCAATCAAATAATACGAATTCTGTGGTGCGATGTTCGCTAAATCGCGTAGCCGCTCAAGCCTTCTTGACCTCAACGATCGTCGCCCTAAAAACCCGAGTCGCGGCCCTAACCGCGGGATGCACCTCGGCGTATGCCACCAATTCAGCTTCGCTCGGATCGTCGCTCAAAACAGGCAATTCGACGTCTTCGATAGGCTCGAATCTCGGAGTGATCGACGCGACGTCAACTATTCTGGCAGGTGCGGTCGCCGCACCACCGTTCGGAGCCGCAGTTGCAGACGGCGAAAATTGTCCGTTCCCAAAATACCTCTCGACTAGCTCCGAGGCCCCATCTATCGGCATCAAACGGTCACCCGACCACGTCAATTTCTCCTCATAACCCGCATCGAGCCGCGTGTCATCCGTGTGTTCGAGCATATCAGCCGACAGCGGCGGCAGGCGAACGGGAAAGGAAGTCGCGGCATTCTGCGAGAGTTCGCGGATCATCTCCGTAGCCGAAACGACGCCATTCGTCGGCGGCGCGGGCTCAGAAACAGCTTCGGGAAGATCCGTAATATAATCCGGCGGCTCGTCGAGAATGTCGGAATCGTTGAATTCCGGTTCCAGATCGGGCTCGGGCTCAGAAATTAGAGTTTTTTTTTCCTCGATAGGATCAGCAGCAGGGGGAGGAACGGGGGCAGTGGCAGGCGCAGCCGCAGTCGAAGAAACAGGAGTCGGAGCAGTTGCGACATTACTGCTGCTGCCACTGCTACTGCCGCTCGACAACGCACCTAATCGCTCAAGTATGCTTTCGATCGTCGCGACCTTTCGCATTTCGATGAGTTTTACGAGGCCCATCTCGAGGGCGTAGCGTGGGTGGGCGGCTTCACGTAGACTAGCTTCGGTTTCCGCGAGCGAATTAAAGAACCGCAGCAGATCTGCCTCGGAAAACCCTTCGGACATCGCCTTCATCTGCTCGCCGTTGAAAACAGCCGAGTCAAACAGCTCGGTCGAACCGCCAGCGACCTTGAAGACCAGCAGATCGCGAAACAGCCCAAGCACATCGCGGCAAAAGTTTCGCAGGTCATGCCCGCGTGCGATCAGGTCATCAACCACTGCCAAAGCGGCTTTCGGATCTCGTTCTGTGATGGCGTTTATCGTCTTAGAAAGTATCTCGGTCCCGGCAAATCCGAGGGCACCGTTGACCGCCGCGGCCGTTATTTTATCGGACGAAAAGCTAATTACCTGATCAAAATTAGACTGCGCGTCACGCATCGAGCCCTCGCCCGAACGCGCCAGCTCACGCAGAGCATCGTCGTCAATGTCGATCTTCTCGGCGACGGCGATCAGCTTCAAACGGTCAAATATCTTCTGCAGCGGTATCGTGCGGAACTGAAACTCCTGACATCGCGAAAGAATCGTGTCGGGCACCTTGTGCAGCTCGGTAGTCGCCATCACAAAAACGACGTTGTCCGGCGGCTCTTCGAGGGTTTTCAGCAGCGCGTTAAAGGCGGGCTTCGAAAGCTGATGCACCTCGTCGATGATAAAGACCTTGTAACGGTCGCGTGCCGGGTTAAAATCGATGCTATTCAGGATCGTCTCGCGAACGTCATCGATACCCGTATGCGAAGCCGCGTCGATCTCAAGCACGTCGATCGAACGGCTCTCCGCGATCTCCTGACACGAAGGGCAAATGTCCGGAGCGTCCCATTTACAGGGCGTAACGGTCGCCGTCTCCGACTTGTGGCAGTTCAACGCCTTAGCCAAAATACGCGCGGTCGTCGTCTTGCCCACACCCCGCGCACCCGAAAAAAGATACGCGTGATGCATACGGTCATGCTCGATCGCATTACGCAGCGTCTGCGTAATCACCTCCTGGCCCGTAACTTCCTCAAAAGTCTGCGGCCGCCATTTTCGAGCAATGACCTGATAACTCATGTTCTACAAGAATAATTGATATTCGCCAAAAGTGGAAAGGTCGGAACGCGGACACCCTCGTCCGCGTGCATTATCACGTTTATTTTAGTGTTTTCATTCATGGTCCAGACTCTGCTGTTGCCCTTGCAGGTGAGGCAAGTCAAATCGATAGTTTCAAAACTTTTTGAGCTATTTTTTTGAACTTTGTCGCATTACGAAATAAGAACGATTTCAGGAAACTGAAAACGATCAAACTATCAAAAAATGGAGAGATAAAATGACCAAGCAAATCAACCAACTCTGTCAGTCGTTATTGCTGGCAACACTCGTAACCTTCATCGTGCTGGGCTCGTCCGGTTCTGTTTTCGCTCAAGCTAAAGTTGCCGACAAGTATCCGAAGCCGGATTTTTCGGAGATGGAAGAATATTGGGATATCGTCGAGTATGAATACGACTTTGAAGCGAGACAGTTCATTGTTATCGCTAAACCGAATAAGAAGACGGTGCCGTTATGGTGGTCTATTACCTGGTATGACAGTAAGGGAGTCGTAGTTGAAGCCTTCTCGATTAAATTTGACTTGGGATCGGTTAGTGGGGCGAAAATAGGCGATCCTCAACGAGGCAAATCATATTCACCATTCAAGAGGCAAATGTCAGAGGTGAAGAGCATTAAAGTCACAGAACACCCGGGCAGCGGGGATGCGAAATTAGCCAACTGATAAGGCTGCACCTTTCGCTTAAAAAGCAACTGAAAACAATCAAATTGCATAAAATGGGAGAAAACAAAGTGACCAAACAAATCAACCAACTCTGTCAGTCGCTATTGCTGGCAACACTCGTAACCTTCATCGTGCTGGGCTCGTCCGGTTCTGTTTTCGCGCAAGACAAAGCTGCCGACAAGTATCCGAAGCCGGATTTTTCTGAGATGGAAGAGTATTGGGATATCGTCGAGTATGAATACGACTTTTCAGAGAGACAGTTCATTGTTATCGCTAAACCTAAAAAGAAGTCGGTGCCGATATGGTGGGATATTACCTGGCTTGATAGTAAGGGAATCACGGTTTCATCCTACACGATCTATTTTGTCTTGGCCCAGGTTAATGGGGCTAAAATAGGCGCTCCCCAACGAGCCACAGGATATTCACCATTCAAAAGGCAAATGGTAGAGGTGAAAAGCATTAAAGTCACAGAAAACACGGGTGGCGGGGATGCGAAATTAGCAAACTGATAAGGCTGCACCTGTCGCTTAAAAAGCATCTTAACAAATCAATCGATCGCTTTTAGCACGTAGCACATCGACGATGACGGCAAGCTCATCCTCGACCTGCGTGATGTCCGCTCCGTCACGCGGCCGAAGCGGCTGCTGCCGGTTGGGGTTTAGTCCGGCGACGCTATTTCATTTGTCACGATTGGCGACCGAGAAAAATGGCCCGTGCTACACAGAGCCCGGGCCATTTTTGAGATAACACGCGAATCGGTTGAGACTATCTGATCTCCCAGGTCGTCCCAATTGTGAACGATCTTCCTCTCGCCGGAGCGTAGACGAATTGTTCGTTGTAGGCTCGATTGAAGAGATTTGAGATACCGAGATTTACGCTGAAATTGAACTTCTCACGACGAAAATAGTATCCGCCGCTGCTGTTGTGGCTTACAAATCCCGGTTCTGGGCCTCCGTTGCCACCCTGATTGACGGGAAGCAGAAATGACGGCGAGAGACGCGTCTGTTTCGCGACGATACGGACATCGTAGTTGAAGAAGTAGGCCTTGCCGAAATTGTTCCAGCGGATGCCGATATTTGTCCGCAGCGGGCTGATTATATCCAGCGGTACATTCTTATCGGTGTTGTCGCCTCTGAGATAGCTGAAATTCGCGTTCGGTGTCAGGTAGCCAAAGCTGATGAGGATAGGCGCCTCGAACTCGGCCTCGAAACCCTGGATCAGTGCCCTGTCGATATTCTGAGTCTGCGAAACCCGGACAGGCGAGCGTCCGGGTGGCGAGCTTATGATAAAGCAGTTATTCGCATCGTACACGGTTCCGGGCTGCGTGATGAATATTGGGCAGCCGCGGCGGTCGTTCGCGTCGCGTGTGCTGAGAAAATCTTTGTATGAGTTTCGAAAATAGGTTGCCGAGGCAGAGAACTTCGCTTTACGGATCTTGATACTGGTGTCGAAGTTTGTACCGGTTTCCGGCCTGAGATTAGGATTACCGACCACAAACCCGCCGACCGATCCGGCATCCGTGAAGAATATTTCGAAAATATTTGGCGTCCGGAAGGAACGTCCGATGCGAGCGGAAAGGTTGACGTCCTGCGACAACCTGAAGATCGCTCCGAGATCTCCCGTGAACGACGTTTTCGAGACATTTAAGCCGGATGCGAGGCCTCCGATCCCGAGGTCAGCGATCTGGTCAGGCCGCAGAGTCGGTATCGAAAAGCCCGTCGTCGGTTCAGCCGAGGTCTTGAATCTATCGACCCGTATACCACCAACTAGCTTGAAACGGTTATTGAGCCGAAATTCATCCTGAGCAAACGCCGCAATATTTGAAAGACTCGCGTTCGGAACGCTCTTAGTCTCGCTTACCCTTTGGGTTGTCGACGATGGCGTCGACGCCGTAATGACCTTTCGGCGGTCGGCATTCACGTCATTGAAAAAGCTTGTGCCCGCCGTAAGCCTATTTCGGCTGCCAAACTTCCAGTCGGTTTGGACGTCAAAACCGGTTGTTTCGGTATCCGTCACCGTCTCGCTGACCTGATAAAGACCGGGGAAGAATGGCGGCGCCGGACTGACAGTCAGGATGTTCGTGAAATCACGTTTCTGTTCCTGATAAAAGCCACTGATAGATAGACGCTGTAGATTGGCCGTCAATGCCCCTGAGTCGTAACGCCCACTCAGTTTGTCACGATTAGTGAAAGGGAAAAATCCGTTGAACACACCAACGAGGGCGGCCGAGCCGACATTTGCCGCCCGGCGCCTTTCGTAGTTCATTTTGATAGTGTTGGTATCATTCATGAAAACGCGTCCGGTCGCCTGCGTATTTCCCGCATGAGACTGTGAATTGAGAACCTCGCCATCTGCGGTAATTCCGCCGATCGCAATGATCTCATTTGGCACCGCCCCGTCGTTTTTGCCGGTGAAGTAATTTCCAAATCGCTCTAGCGACTGCGAAAGGCGAAAGGCGAAGAAATTGTTCGAGCCATTAACCGCAAGACTGCCACGGCGGCCGTTTTCATTCGTACTGTAAAATGTGTCGAGTGTCCCACCAAACCTAAATCCGCCTTCGCGCCGCAGCGGCGTTTCTCGGGTGATAATGTTGATCGTTCCCGCGAGTGCGTCGGTGCCGTAGAGCACGGAGCCGCTGCCGCGTGCCACCTCGACAGTTTCGATCTGCGATGTTTCGACGAGTCCCGTTTCGACGCCTGATTGAGCAGTCGACGTTCGGCTATTATTGAGGCGTTCGCCGTCGACGAGGATCAGTACACGGTTACTGTCGAGCCCGCGAATACGGGGACGCACCTGAAAGGCTCCTTCATTCACCGTCGAAGTGCCGGGTAAAGTTCGGAAGATGTCGCTGATCGTATTTACGGCTTTGCGGTCGATCTCCTCACGTCCCACGATGCTCACAGGAACGGCAGTTTCGGAGGCAAGCACTTGAGTGCGGGTAGCGGTGACGGTCACTTCCTCGCTCAGCTGTCCGGGGTTCAGGATGACAGTT
>JANNWQ010000067.1:0-1963 GCA_031408595.1 Acidobacteriota bacterium
GTCAAAGGCCAGATCGACGACCTGCTCGAAGAATGCCGCCAGCGTGCCGAGCGTAACGAACGCGTTCTCGTGACCACGCTCACAAAACGCATGTCCGAGAATCTGAGCGAGTATTTTGCCGAGGTCGGCGTCAAGGTCAGCTATCTGCACAGCGACATCCACACGCTGGAACGCATCAAAATTCTGCGAGATCTGCGGCGTGGCGAATTTGACGTTCTTGTGGGTATCAACCTTTTGCGAGAAGGCCTCGATCTGCCGGAGGTTTCGCTGGTCGCGATTCTCGACGCCGATAAAGAGGGTTTCTTACGCAGCGAACGTTCGCTGATCCAGACAATGGGCCGCGCCGCTCGTAATTCTGATGGTAAAGCGATCCTCTATGCTGACAAGATAACGAAATCGATGGAAAACGCGATCGGCGAGACGCAGCGTCGGCGCATTGTTCAAGAAGAATACAACACGAAACACGGCATCACCCCGACGACCATCATCAAATCGATCGACGCGCTTCTAGTAACCGCATACGAGGCAGATTACTTCAAGGTACCGCTCGATCTCGACAAATTTGAAGAATACTCGCCAAAACAGCTCAAGGAAACCATCGCCCAACTCGAGGCCGACATGCGGCACTCTGCCAAGGAAATGAAATTCGAACAAGCGGCGGAGATAAGAGATCGACTGAAGTATTTGCGAGAGAGGGAATTGCAGTATATTTAGAGACGCGATGGAGAACGATGCGATAAAGATATTTGACGGACGGCAGGTTCGGGCTGTTTGGGATGAGAATGAAGAGAAGTGGTTTTTCTCGATTGTTGATACTGTCAGCGTCTTGACGGAAAGTGTTGATCCGTCTGGATACTGGCGCAAGCTAAAGGAACGGCTTCTAAAGGAAGGAAATCAAACTGTGACAAATTGTCACGGTTTGAAAATGATGGCCTCAGACGGGCGGATGCGGATGACCGATGTTGCCGATACCGAACAACTCTTCCGTCTTATCCAGTCAATTCCATCCCCGACGAGAGATCGAGGCGAAGTCGGGCAGAAAGATCGTGACTTCAACAAATCAGAAGACACTGGCATCTGCTAAGAAAACCAAAAAAACTCAACTAACTCACACCGCGTTTTCGCCGCAAGCGAACCAAGACGGTATAATTATCTTGTGCAGGTAAAGACCCAACTCGAAGACCTCGAAAACTATCTCACCGACGCCAGCAATATGCAGGGTGGCCATGCGACGCGCCTGTTTATTCCGGAGACGGCGGGCGAGGTTGCGGAAATCTTGCGTGAAGCGAATGAGCACGGAATTGCGGTAACGATCTCGGGGGCTCGGACGGGGACGGTTGGCGGGGCGATCCCGTTTGGCGGGTATGTCGTTTCGTTAGAGCGTTTGAATAGGATCGTTGAGGTCGACAATGAGCGAAAGATCGCGGTCGTTCAGCCTGGCGTCATACTCGGCGATCTGCAAAGGGCGGTCGAGGCTGAGGGGCTGTTTTATCCGCCTGACCCGACGGAATGGAGCTGTCAGATCGGCGGAACTGTTGCGACAAATGCTTCTGGGGCGAGGAGTTTTAAGTACGGAGCAACCCGGGAATTTGTTGAGCGGTTGAATGTCGTTCTGGCGTCGGGCGAAGAGATCGTGATCAGACGGGGCGAGTTTATTGCCGACGAAACCGGCTCGGTATCTGTCGGCCCGCTCGAATTTAAAACGCCCACCTACGAGCGGCCCAATGTTAGGAAGAACGTGAGCGGATATTTTAATGCCGAGCCGCTCGACGCGATCGATCTGTTTATCGGGAGCGAAGGCACGCTCGCTGTTATTTCTGAGATCGAACTGCGGCTGATCGAAAAGCCGAAAGAGTTTTTTAGCGGGATCGTGTTTTTCCCGACGGAGAGGGATTTGTTGGCGTTTGTCGAGGAGGCTAAGGTGCGTTCCTTCGCTGCTCGAAAGAACCCAGTCGCTATCGCT
>JANNWQ010000068.1:0-13719 GCA_031408595.1 Acidobacteriota bacterium
CGATACCGCTTGTTGTCGATTCCCGTTACCGGCTTACGTCATTCACGGGAGCGACCGCCGCGACCCCAAATTGCGAAGAGGTAGAAAATATTGTCGGCAAGAATTTTACAGACGCCAACGGCTCATCACTTCGTGAAAGCCTCACTTGCGAGGCTCTTCTCGTCACCAACGGCAATAAAGGGATGTCGCTCTACACTGCGACCGGCGAACCACGCCACATCGACGCCGTCGGCTCGCCTGAGCCTGTCGACGTGACAGGTGCCGGTGATACGGTGATCGCAACATTCGCTCTGGCCCTCGCGTCGGGGATGGACTTCGCCGACGCAGCTAAGGTAGCCAATCATGCGGGCGGCATCGTCGTTATGAAAAAACGAACCGCGACCGTCAGCGCCGCCGAACTTCTAACTTCGCTCGACACCGCCGCTGCCGCCCACTAGAGATGCCAAACGCCCCGATACTCAATCGCCAAGATCTTGCCACCGAGGTAAAACGCTGCCGCGAAGCCGGCGAAAAGATCATCCTCGCCAATGGCTGTTTTGACCTGCTCCATGTCGGCCACGTCAGGTATCTGACCGCCGCCAAAGAGATCGGCGGCACGCTCGTCGTAGGGCTCAACTCGGATCGACAGGCCCATTTCCTAAAAGGCGAAGGCCGTCCGTTCATGCCCGAGCACGAAAGAGCCGAACTGATCGCGGCGTTAAATTGCGTAGATCTCGTAACAATTTTTGACGAACCAACGGTCGAGCAACTGATCGGCACGATCCGCCCCGACTTTCACGCTAAAGGCACCGACTACACCACCGGCTCCGTCCCCGAACGCGACATCGTCCGCGAATGCGGCGGCCAGGTGGTCATCACCGGCGACCCGAAGGATCACTCGTCAACAGAGTTGATCGGCAAGGCCCGTTCTGACAACTGACAACCGACCACCGACAACTGCTAATGTGGAACGCTCGCAACAAAACCGACCTGATGATCGAGGTTTGGGAAAAGCTCGATTGCGAGAGCATTGGTGCCGCGGAGCTTGAGGCTATCGAGGTTGCTGTCCGTGCGGAATATGGCGATGGTGCGGTAGAATCGCCGATGCGGATAGCGCGCCTGCTCGCCGACGAGGGGGCCGAGCTTCGCCACTCCGAGATAATGGAGCTCTATCTGGCTCGTGCCTCAGATCGCCCGTACGATGCCGCTCTGCGAAACATTATCGATACTACCGACCTTCGCACGACCCGGACATCACTACGCAACCTCGAAAACCTGCGACGAAAATACAAAGCCGACACGGACAAAGAAGGCTTGCGGCACGTAAAAGAGATCGCCATCGCCGCCAAAGATCTCGCCGCCGAGACCGCCGCACGTGAGAACGTTACCGACGAAGATCGCTCCCTGAACGCCGAGATCGCCCAATGGTTCACTATATGGTTGCAAACGCCGGAGATATTTGAGAATTGGGTTGATCTGAGACGCGGATCTGCCGAATTCAAAGCTAAATTTCCCGAAGAGGCCGACAAATCGGCGAATTAGGAATTATGAATTTCTAATTACGAATTCAGAACTGACCACCGGCCACTCTTCACTAATCCCTGTTCCCTATTCCCTGTTCACTGTCCACCGGCCACTGACCACTGACAACTACTCCTTGTCCCATTCTGTCCCACGAGGTGCGTGGGACAAATAAGTGCGTGTGTTTGCAACAGTTAACAGTTGATTTTGCCTCGATTTTGCGGTTTTTAAAAAAAACATATTCGGTGGCGCATTTTCGCGGCGAATTCTCCGATTTTTAGCACCTCCAGATTTCAAAGATCACGTTCGCCTTACTCGACGCTAGCATCTTCTCCATTCCAATTGATATACCTATCCGCCGCTAATGTCGCATTCCGCCGATAATGCCGATAGATCCGTAGCGGAATTTGGGTTTTGGGTTTTCGACTAAACCTTCTTAGTGCACTTTGTGTCCTCACTTAGAGCACTTTGTGATCATGGCTTTAAATCTTTATCACAAAGGCTCAAAGTGAAGACACAGAGTCCGCTAAGAGATCAGCCGCCGACAACTGACAAATGTGTTTTTCCGACC
This sequence comes from Acidobacteriota bacterium, assembly GCA_031408595.1. Lineage (GTDB taxonomy): Bacteria > Acidobacteriota > Blastocatellia > Pyrinomonadales > Pyrinomonadaceae > OLB17. The sequence continues at coordinate 2,072 of JANNWQ010000068.1, forward strand.
ACTATTCACTATTCACTATTCCCTGTTCACTGTTCAGTTTTCCCTTGACTTACGCCCCCATTCTTCTATAATTCAATCAATTCAGTAGAAAAAACAGTTTTTCGTTTCCAAGGCCGTCCTTCTCTGCGCTGACCGCTCAAGCACAGGGCCTTGTGTAGCAAGAGACACCCGAAGACTATTCAGGAAGTAACCCCAAAATATATGTTAAACCGCACCCGCTCGCTCCGTTTCGTCGCGCTCTTCGTCATCGTTGCCCTGGCAACCGTCGCCATCACCGCCAACTGGGGCACCACCTGGGCCGAAAGCCTCGGACTTTTCGCTCCGGTGGGTCAGGCGGCCGAGATGCGTCCGAACGCGGGATTGCGCTCGTTTTCTGTCGAGGGAACGGGCGAGCCGGCGAAGATCGAGAACAGCGTTTCGCCGTGGCTCAAGTTGAAACAGGGCAAGTCAATCAATTCGAGATACGTCGGGGCGGAATCGGCAGTCGCACGGCTCGAAAGCGGATCGCTGCGCCCGACAACCCTTGTTTCGGCGGATTTTAATTTTGACGGCTATCCTGACGTAATCAGCGGTTTTTCTGCGAACGGAGATGGCGGCGTTTTAGCTTTTCACAGGGGCTGGAGAGAGGCGTTTGCTCCGGAAGATGAACAGGTCTTAGCGGGAATCAAAGTAGGCGAATTTCCGGCTTCATTCGAAAAAGAATCAACGGTTCTGGATCTTCCAATCCACCCGGATTTTATTGTTACCGGAAAATTCAGCGACGATTCGACACTCGATCTGATAGTCGGTTCTCGTCAAAGCCGGTCGATTTATTTACTGAGATCCAACGGCAGAGACGGATTCAGTCTGCTGCGTGAAATTCAGTTGGGCGGCGAAGTAACGGCGATGGCCGCCGATAGGCTTAACACTTCAAAGGCTTTTTCGGGACTGATTGTTGCGACCAAAACCGACGGAGGATTTGAAGCTCTGGTTTACGACGGCAGTAATCAACTAGACCTGACCAAACCCCGCCAAATTCAACTTGCGAGAGAAACCAGTTCATTAGTCTTAGCCGTTCCCGACGGGTTGACGACGGACAAAGATCTGTTCTTACTTGGCGGCGGGGAACTCTCTCGGATTTCGCAGATCGGCAGATCGGCGTCGAAACTGACTAATATTGGTCTGCCGTTTCGCGTTCAGGATTTTGCGACCGGCGAGTTTATCCGCGACCGTCAGGCCAAGACTGAGATCGCGGTTTTGGCTGATAATGGCCACGTTTCTTATCTGACAAACGATGCTCTCGACACGCGTCCATTTACGGAAAAGGAAATGCGGGCGAGTTTCGCGCGTAATGGCCGCGGGAGAAGTGTTGCAACAAACTTAGCAGGTGCATCGAGAGCATTGGTGAATAATTGGACGGTCGCAGAAAGTCGCAATCTGGGCATTTCGAACGGCTCCAGCCAGGGCTCGCCATCTTACTTACGAAAATCTTATATCACGGGAAATGAAACCGACGATTTGCTCGTGATCAGTCCGGCTGAAAACAAGATTCAGGTTTTGTTCAAAGAGCCGAATTATGAAACTAACCGATCGAGCTTTACACGTGAAACTCAGGTTGAAAGCGTTGCGTTTCCAAATTCACCGCTTGCCGCACTTCCGATGCGGTTGAATGTGATGGGCCAGCAGGGAATTGTGGTTTTGGAGAGTGGAAAGCTTGAGCCGACGCCGATCGTTTTTGCGCCCACGGCGACTTTTAATGTAACGAAAACTGCGGATACAAATGACGGAACTTGTGATGTCGCAGATTGCAGCGTCCGCGAAGCCGTAGTTGCGGCAAACGCCGCAGCCGGTGCTGATATTATCACTTTCACGCCAAACGGAAACTTTCAACTTACTGTTGGTGCAGCGAATGAAAATGCAGGTGCAGGCGGCGATCTGGATATTACGCAGGCTTTGACGATAACTGGAAACGGCAGCGCAAATACAATTTTGCAAGGCGGTGCAAGCGTTGGAACAGGAATTGACAAAGTAATGTCCTTTAATCCGACTTTTGTATCGGCATTTGCCTCCAGTATTTCCGGCGTAACCGTTCGGTTCGGACGCAATCCAAGCTCATTCGCCGGCGACGGTTTTGGCGGCGGATTTGACTGGGAAGGAAGCGGAACGGGAACTTTAAACGTTTCAAACAGCATTATTACTGACAACCGAACGGTTGATGGTGACGGTGGCGGAATCGTGGCAACAAATACGGCGGGCACGGGCACGTTTACTCTCTCAGGTTCGACCGTTTCAAACAATGTTCCCGCACGGGCCGGGGCGAGTTCACCGGTCGGCGGCGGAATTTTTGTCGGAACGATCACGCCGTATCTAGTAACAAACACGACAATCAACAACAACAGTGTAAATGGTTCGGGCGGACAGGGACAGGGCGGCGGCTTATTTGCTTTCGGGCCGAGCGGTGCGGGCGGCAATTCATTTTTGACCGGCTCGACCGTTACAAACAACAGCGCACCGAGCGATGGCGGCGGCATCAGCACAACTCAGCGCGTGGATATAAACCCGACGGCAATTATCAGTAATAATTCGTCGGGCAGATTCGGCGGCGGGATTTTTATCAATCACGCAAACTCAACCTCAACGATCAACAAGGCGACAATGCTTGCCAATTCCGCAACGACAACCGGAAGCGCGATCTATCAGGGAACGTCGCTGGTCGCAAATGTATTAAATGTAAGTTCTTCAAGAATTGTCGGAAACACAGGAGCGGGCCTTAAAGGTTTGGCAACCGACGGCGGAACGGCCAATGTTACAAATAATTGGTGGGGCTGCAACACAGGGCCGAGTGCTGCTCCGTGCGATACGGTTGGTATCGTCAGCGCCGGTACCGCAACCTTTAATCCGTGGCTGCAGCTTCGTAATACGGCGGCTACAAATCCAGTCATTAATGGGCAGACGTCGGCTTTGACTGCCTCATTTTTGCTCAATTCGGCGGGAACCGCGATTCCGGTGGGCAACCTAGACGTTTTAACAGCACTGCCCGTGACGTGGGGAGCGGTCGGAGGAACAATCTCCGGCGCCCAAACGACGATTCAGGCCGCTGGTACGGCAACGGCAACTTTTAACGCTACCGTGGTCGGAGCAGGCTCGGCAACCGCGACGGTAGACAACGGCCCCGCAACGGTCAATATCACTGTCAATCCGGCAACTCCCGGAATCCCGGGAACCTGCGACACGGCTGGTCCTATCGAGATCCAGGCCACGCTTGTCGGCACTTCTGCGGTTGCATATCCGACCCTGACTGCCGGATTTGCTGCGATCAATGCGGGATCGCACACGGGAGCCGTAACCATTGACGTCTGCGGCGACACGAATGAACTGGCCGCTACCGCTCTCTTGAATGCCAGCGGTGTTGGCTCGGCTTCATATACCTCTATTGTGATGGTTCCCGGTGGGGGTGTAGCACGCATAATTTCCGGTGGAACCACCTCGGGCAGCCCGCTGATTGATTTCGTAGGTGCAGACAATGTAACGATCGACGGTTTGAATACAGGCGGAAATTCGTTGACGATCGCTAACACTACTTCTCCGGGAACCTCGGGAACGAGCACAATCCGATTTATCGGTGGAGCAACAAACAACACGATCACGAACAGTAGCCTTCAGGGATCCAAGGGCACTTCGGTTGCTACCAACGGTGCGGTTGTGACTTTTAGCACGGATGCAGTCACTGCCAATGGTAACGACAACAACACTATCTCAAACAACAACATCGGCCCGGCCGGGGCGAATCTGCCAACGACGGGCATCCAGTGTAATGGCTCAACAGGAACGACCGCTATTGGCAACAGCGGACTGGTGATAAACAACAATAATATTTTCGATTATTTCGGCGCGGCTGTGACGAGCGCGGGCATCACCGTAAATGGTGGGTGTAATACGTTCTCCATCACAAATAACCGTTTCTATCAGACGGCTACGCGTACTTGGACGACAGGAGCACTTCATACTCCGATTCTTATGAACAGTTCGACTGCGACAAGCGGCGTTCAGGGGATGACGATCACCGGAAACATAATCGGCTATGGATCGAATACACAAACAGGAACCTACACCCTTACTGGTTCAACTGGAAGCTTCCGTGGAATCTCGTTTACCGGCATTACGGGCGGTACCGTTTCGAATCTAAATAGCAATACGATCGCTTCGGTAACCCTGAGCGGCGTCACCTCATCCGGAACAAGCACGAGCAGCCCGTTCATGGGGATTTATGTGTCAAATGGACTTACAAACACGAATAGCAACACAATCGGCAGTCAGGGGGCGACTGCTCCTCTTATCTTTTCGACAAATTCAACGTCGGGAACTGACGTTCACGGAATTTATAATTTCAGTAGCGATACTTGGACATCCAACAGCAACCTGATCGGAAACATGTCCGTAACAAATGCGGCGGCATCCGGAACCTTCGTTTTGTATGGTATGAGAGCCAATACGGGGACAAGTGTGCCTTGGAATGCTACATCTAACCTTATCGGCGGAACGATCGTCAACAACATGCAGCTCGTAGCGACCGGAACCTCGTCTCAGGTTATCGGGATGCACACCTCCAACGCTCCGGCAGTATTTACCTCAAATACGATCAGAAATCTGACCACGAATATCGGCACCGGTACCACGACCAGTGCATCAGCGATCGGAATAAGCATTACGACCACGACGCCAAATCATTCGGTTTCGCAGAACACGATTCACAGCCTAACGAACACTAATACGACCGCCGCGTCCGTCGTCACCGGAATCCAATTTACGGGTTCGACGGCAAATGTCGTGGAAAGGAACTTTATTTATAGCCTGACCGCGGCAACGAATAGTGCCGCGGCAGAAATTAATGGTATTCGAGTAGCTGGCGGAACGACAATTTACCGCAACAATATGATCGCGGTAGGCGCGGGAGTTCCCAATGCTCTCGGAGGGGTGGGGAGTAATTCGTCAACTACCGGCATCAACGGTATTAACGAAGCACTTGGCACAAATCAATTTTTCCATAACAGCGTTTACATCGGCGGCTCATCGACTGCCGGAACGGGCGCGTCTTATGCTTTTAACGGGACGCAAACCGTCAATGTACGCAGTTTCCGCGACAACATTTTCTTTAACGGCAGAAGCAACAGCGGTGCGACGGGTATCAATTATGCAATAAAACTCAATGGAACGGCACCGAACCCGACCGGACTTACCATAAATAATAATGTTTATTTTGCAAATGGAACGGGTGCGGTTTTCGGACTCTATAATAATCTTAACGTACCCAACTTACCGGCGTGGAGAACCGCTGTCGGACAAGATGCGGCAAGTTTCGAAGGCAATCCCCAATATCTTGACCCGACCAATGCGGTTCCCGATTTACATATTCATCCGACAAACCCAACAGTTGCCGAGGGCAATGGCGCGGATGTCGGCGTAACTTTAGATTTTGACGGTCAAACCCGCAGCGGCCTAACACCCGTTGACATCGGTGCCGATGCAGGAAACTTCAACGGCGTTGACCTGTCGCCGCCGAGTATCACATACACGCCGTTTACGAATACGGCGAGCCTTGCGAACCGGCTTTTGACTCCAACGATTACAGACGCGAGCGGGGTAGCCGCGAGCGGCCTCTCGCCACGGATCTATTTTAGGAAAAATGCCGGGGCCTATAATTCGATATCGTGCATCAATACTTATGACTGCACCATTGACTACTCTGCTATCGGCGGCGCAGTCGCGGGCGACGTGATCAGCTATTTCGTCATCGCTCAGGACACCCTGGGTAACGTTGGTTCAAATCCCAGCGCAGGGTTGGTAGCCACCAACGTCAACATCGTCACGACACCGCCGACTACACCTAATCAGTACACGATCCTAGGCTCGATCAGCGGTGATTTCGACATCGGTACCGGTCAAACCTACACGTCGTTGACCAACGCGGGCGGCATATTTGAAGCAATCAATAATCGTGTTGTTACCGGCAATATCATCATCAATCTGACCAGTGACCTTTCAGCCAACTCGGGCACAATGGTCGCCGAAACGGGTACGGTTTCTCTCAACCAAACTGCCGAGGATGGAGTCGGCGGGTACACGATAGTCATTCAGGCGTCCGGGGCCGCAAGACTGATCGAGGGTAGCAACGCAACGGCTCTGATCAACCTGAACGGGGCGGATCGGGTCACCTTCAACGGAAACTCATTTGGCCCATACGGGATCAAGATCCGCAACACCAGTGCATCGACGGGTGCCGTAGTAAGGATGATCAATGATGCGTCGTCCAATAGCATCGTCAACTGTCAGATCGAAGGCGGCAATACGAGCTCGTCGAGCGGCCTAATCTTCTTCAGCACCGGAACCACGACCGGAAATGACAGTAACATTGTTACCGATAGCATGATCCGCGACCGCAGCGATACTGCTGGCGTGCCTGCTAATTTGATCTATTCAGCAGGTACGTCGGGAGCTATCACAAACACGGGCAACTTCAGTTCCTTTAATACTCTGAAGAACTTTACGGCAAGCGCGATCCAGACGACGTCAACCGGAAATGAGAGTTGGACGATAAATCAAAATACTATATTTGAAGAGGCAGCGAGAACGACCTCGCTAACGGGCATCAACTTCGCTTCATTAGGCACCAACACGATCTCACAGAACACGATCCGCGATCTCAATACTTCGAGTTCAGTCACCGGAATGAATCTTGGCGATGCTCGGGCGACCACTGTTTCGCGAAACCGGATCTACAACGTGCCCAGCACCTCAGGCTCGACGAGTACCCTGACGGGAATAAACTACGCGGGATCGAGCGGCAATCCAGCCTCGGTAACTCTAACAAACAACATGATCTCGATCGTGCCGGGCTTTAGCAACGCACAGACGATCTATGGAGTTCGTGATTTTGCGTTTACGGGCAATACGATCAATCTGTATTTCAACTCAATTTTTGTCGGTGGTACGGCAACAGGTTCAACCACGTGGGGCTATCAGCGTGGCACGATCACCCCGACGACAACGACGCACCTCAACAACATATTCTTCAATAATCGAACGGGCGGCTCAGTTAACCACTATTCAGTGGGCGACCAGTCGGCAAATACCGGCACGTTCGGCTCGAACGGCAACTTCTTTGCAGGTACAGGTTCGACACCTGCTAACTTCATGGACTACGGCACGTCATCGGCGGGCACTCCGGTCTCCTTCGGAACATGGCAGACCGGACCTCCGGCACGTGATGCAAATTCATTTGCGGGCGTAGCGGGGACGGCTGGATTCGTTCCGGCAAATATCTTTACCGATGCGGCGGCGGGCGACCTGCATGTTTTGGCGACGGCTGGGTCGATCCTGGATGGTGGCGTAGCCGGAACGGGTGTCACGATCGATATCGATGGCAATACTCGTGGCGTTCCTCCTGAGATCGGTGCTGACGAATTCGTCGACAGCATTGCGCCGGACACGACGATCCTAACGTTTCCGACTAACCCTACCAACTCGACCTCGGCAACCTTCACTTTTAGTGGAACGGACGCAAGGCCGGCTGATGGCGAGGCTCCTCAGGTGATCGCTAGCTTCCAATGTCAGATCGATGGCGGTGGATATTCGACGTGTACCTCGCCGACGACCTATCCTGGTTTGAGTGCCGGTTCGCATACGTTCATGGTACGAGCGGTAGATGCTGCGAACAACATCGATCCCTCACCCGCCAGCTATACATGGGTCATCGATCTGATCGCACCCGTACAGCCATCGATCACGGGCAGCAGTCCGGTGTCGCCTTCGAGCAATGCGTCGCCTAACATTTTGGGAACGGCTGAGGCTGGCAGCTTGGTCTCGCTCTACGGCACGGCCGGTTGTGCAGGGGGGAGCATTGGTACGGGTACGGCAACCGGCGGCGGCACCTTCGCCATCAATGTGACCGTCACGCCAAATACGTCGACAACGTTCCGCGCTACTTCTACGGACGCCGCGGGAAATGTCTCGACTTGCTCGAGCCCATTCACGTACATCCATGACAATGTTGCTCCTACCGTGACGGGTGTTACGCCGGTGAACGCTGCGACGGGTGTTCCGGTCAACACGACCGTGACGCTGAACTTCAGCGAGCTCGTCAACATCGCTTCGGGCGGCGTTACGCTCAACTGCGGCGGTCCGATCGCATTTACGCCTGCTCTGCCGCAGAGCAACGTGTTCACGTTCACCATCACACCGACATCTCCGCTGCCGAATGGCACGCTCTGTACCGTGACGGCTGTGGCGGCGAATATCGCGGATCTGGCGGCGAACAACATGTCGGCGAACTTCGTCTCGACGTTTACGACCGTATCCGGAGCAGCGCCAGTTACGGTGCCGGGAACGGGCGGCAACGATACGCTTATTATTACTGCGACGAGCGCTAATGGTGGCAGCTATGTGCTGAACGGCGGCCCGTCGGTCCCGATCGTCCTGGCAACGGGCTTTACGTTCAACGGCCTCGGCGGCGACGATACGTTTACGATCAACAATCCGGCCGGCGGTCTGTTTGCCCCATCGGGCGGCATTGAGTACAACGGCGGCGGCCAGGCGGGTGACAATATGAATCTGCTCGGTGGAACTGCCGCGAGTGAGACATATTTCGTCGGTACGACCACGCCTCCTATCGGTGCCGGACCGGGCAACAATGGCGATGGATTGATCCGATATACGGGGCCAGCTCTGGACATTCGCTTCACCGGACTTGCTCCGATCGTTGATACGGTTGTGGTGGGTAGCCTTACGGTAAACGCGACCGACGCCGCGAATACGATCTCTGTCACTAACGGAGCAGTTGGTCCCCGATTACGCATAGCGGTCGATGCCTTTGAGCCTATCGACTTTGATAACAAGACGAACGTTGCTGTTAACAGCGGCGACGGGACCGCGGGCGGCGATGTCGGTGACAACATCACGGTAAATTACTCAAACACTCCGGCGGCGTTAAGCAGCGTCTCGATACGGGGCGACGAGGGCAATGACTCGCTGACCGTCCTGGCCAGATCCGGTGCCTATTTGCTTACGCTCAACGGCAACGACAATAACGATCAACTCAACGCCAGTGCCGTAAGTGCAGGCCCGGGTTCGATCGCCTTGAATGGCAACGACGGCAACGATGCTCTCAGCGGCAGCGGCGGCAATGACACGATGGACGGCGGTGCCGGTAACGACACCTTCATCGGAAATGGCGGAACGGACAATGTAGGCGCCGGGGCCGGCACGTCTCTCTTCGATCAGGTACTCGCTCCGGGCACAGCTGGCGCCGATACGATGACGTTCGCACTAAATGGCTCGCAGCATCTGCTCGTCACCGTAGGCGGTGTCACAACGACTTACGCTAATTTCCTTAGCGGCCCGTTCTCTAGTTCAGGTATCGAAGAGGTCCTCGTCAATGCGGGCGCGGGTAACGATTCGATCACCACTTCGGTCACACCGTTGAATTACAACTTCCGGCTCAACGGCGAGGACAACGACGACACGATCAACGCGAGCGCTACAGTCGCGGGTGGCAACCAGATCTTTTTCAACGGCGGCAATGGCGACGATACTCTCATCGGCGGCGACGACGACGACACATTCGACGGCGGTGCCGGCGACGACACACTGATCGGAAATGGCGGTACAGACGCAGCCGGCGGCGGAGCCGGTGGTGACGGCCCGAACGGCGACACCATCATCCTATCCGGAACAGCGGCGGCAGACACTATGTCGCTATCGGTCAACGGTTCCACACATCTCGTCGCAACGGCCAATGCCGTCACGACGACCTATACTAATTTCATCGGCGGACCGATCGATAGCTCGGGTATCGAGAACGTAAACGCCAATGCCGATGCAAACAACGACACCATCAATGTCGTGCCGATGAACGTCCAGAAGATCAACATCGATGGCGGAGCTCCGGTGTTACCAACTCTGCCGGGCGATACTTTGACCGTCAACACTGCCGGAACGACCGGCTTGCTCTTCACTCCGGGAGTTCCGGGAGCGGGTGTCATCACCTTTACCAACCGAGCACAGGTGTCCTTTGTAAGCATCGAGACTCTGCCATTCGCCCCACCCAATACGGTGCCGTCGAATCTGGTGCTAAATCTGAGTGCGACGACGATCAGTGAGAATGGCTCGACCAGTCTTTCCGGTACGTTCGTCGATCCGGACGCTGCCGATACTCACACGGTCACTATCAACTGGGGTGACGGATCGGCTCCTCAGGTTCTTAATCTCGCGGCGGGCGTAACAACTATCCCCGCGACGCCTCACACGTATCTTGACGACAACCCGACGGGAACTGCGTCCGACATCTACACGATCAGCGTAACGGTCGCAGACGCAGGCGGATTTGTCGGGGGCAGCAGAACGTTGACTGTTAATAACGTTGCTCCATCGGCTGTCACACTCAATCTTAGTGCGACGACGATCAACGAGGGCCAGTCAACCGCTCTGTCGGGCAGCTTCACCGATCCGGGAACGCTCGATCCGCATACGGTATCGATCAACTGGGGTGATGGTTCGGCAGTTCAGGTGCTTAACCTCGCAGCCGGGGTGACGGCGATCCCGTCAACGCCTCACACTTATCTGGATGACAATCCGCCGGGAACGTCGAGCGACATCTATACGATCACTGTCACGGTGACCGACGACGATACGGGAACTGCAAACAACACGACATCGGTGACCGTCAACAACGTTGCACCGTCGGCGATCATCCTGAGCAGGATCCCAATTAACCTTAACGAGGGCCAATCCACCGTTCTGTCGGGCAGCTTTACCGATCCGGGAGCGCTTGATCCTCACACGGTCACGATCAACTGGGGTGACGGCTCAGCTCCTCAGGTCCTCAACCTTGCGGCTGGCGTAACAACGATCCCGCCCACGCCTCATACCTATCTGGACGACAATCCGGTAGGAACGCCAAGCGATGTTTACACGATCACGGTAACGGTGGCGGATGATGATGGTGGCTCAGGTGGCGGCGGGGGCAGCGGGACTATCACCGAGGTCGAACCAAATGATACCGTCGGCACCGCCCAGAGCATCAATGGTCAATGGAGCCTCGCCTCCAGTCCGGACATAGGCAACACGACGACCAACACTTCGACCACGATCCCCCACGTCACCGTGTCCGGGACGGGCAACAACTCGTTTGATGTATACTCGTTCACCGTTCCGGCTGCCGGTACAACAGCGATCTTTGACATCGACTACGGCGCTCCTTCCTTTGACACCTATCTCAACGTTCGCGACAGCGGTGGGGCGATCCTCGCGGCGAACGACGACAGTAATCCAAGCTTTGGGCAGGGCGGGAGTACTAATTTCCTCGATTCCTATATCGAATACACGTTCCCGGCCGCAGGGACATATTATATTGAGGTTGCACGTTGTTGCTTCGTTCCCATCACAAATGGCGCTAGCTATCAGCTGCAAGTATCTATTCCAGGGGTGTCGAGCGGCGTACCGACGACCACAACGGTAACGGTGAACAACGTCAACCCAACGGCGACGTTCAGCAACGGCGGGCCGTATGTAGTTGGGCAGGCGGGAACGGTTTCGTTCTCGGGACAGGTTGACCCGTCGGCTTCGGATCTTGCGGGTCTTCGTTACTCGTATGATCTCGACAACAACGGCACATT
>JANNWQ010000069.1:0-16692 GCA_031408595.1 Acidobacteriota bacterium
TGGCAAATGAGAGGTTTCGCGAATTTGCGGATGTTGACGGGACGTTTGACGAGCGTTTGTTCGTCAATGTGGCGAAACTGGCGTCGTCGCCGGCGTATCGGTTTGGGGAGATGCGGAAAGTGCGAGGGCTTGGGGCTGCAGTCATCGTTAATCCGCGGCTGACGCGGGATTTTTTGTGGGGCGATTCGGTGGTGCGGTGTTCGGGGGCGGAGACGCGGATCGGCAGCGAAGGCATTGAGAATCTGATGTCGCCGTTTCAGGTGAAGCTTTCGGCGAAATGGTACACGGAACTTAGGCTGTCGCCGGAGCCGGGAATTCACGAGCTTATCTCAAATAGCCTCTTTCTAGGCGTCGAGCATGACGGTTCGACCCCGCCCGAGACTGCGACGACTATTTTTCCTCGCGAAAATCTTCCGGAAAATTACATTGTCGTTTTCGTCGGAGTATTCAGTGCCGACAAACGCTGGCCGCTCCAACGTTTTGCGGAGGCTGCGAAGGCGATCGCAAATGAACGGAAACTAAATGTAGTTCTGTGCGGTGGACCCGGCGAGGAATATCTGGCGGACGAATTCGGTCGGCATTTCGCGGGCAAATTTACGAGCCTGATCGGGAAAACAACTTTGCTCGAGCTCGCCGATATTATAAAAAATGCCGTAATCACGATATCAAACGACACAGCCGCCGGCCACATCGCCGTTGCTCAACGGTGTCCCAGCGTTATTGTCACGCCGGGCAATCATGTCGGACGTTTCTTCCCGTATCCTAATGAGGTGGCGTCGAAGCAGATATCGGTGCTTCACGAAATGCCATGTTTTGGCTGCGGTTGGCATTGCATTTATACCGATCTGGCGGCCAATGAGGCGAAGCCGTGTATCGCAAATGTAGAGGTAAACGCCGTTGTGAACGCAGCAAATCGTCTGTTGGCCGCTCGCGGTTGACGTTTATCTCCTAGGTGACTAAAATCGCGTTTAGTTTCGGTACAGGCAATTGAGTTTTATGGCGGACGCAGCAACAGGAGCAGGCAATCGTATCGGGATTGAGGTATCGCGTACCGACATCACTTCGATAGTGATCGACGGGGTGGAAGGCATCGTAAACACGGCCTCGGTCGCGATAGATGCCGCTACTGACCTCGGCGAACAACTCGCGGCATACGCGACGGCTTTGCAAAAAAAATTCGCACCCGTGGATTCGCTAGGGCTTGCGGTTCCGGGCCTCGTTGACCGCGAAACGGGTCGCGTTGCGTTCTCGGCGAATATTCCGGCACATTCAGAGACCGATCTTGTGGATGCACTTCGAAAAGCGACCGGGCTTGAACCAATGATCGAGAACGATGCGAATGCTGCGGCTTACGGGGAGTTTCGCATGGGAGCGGGACGTGGAAGCAACGATCTTTTTTATGCGACGCTTGGCGATGGGGTCGGTGGCGCGTTTATTTTTGGGGGACATGTCTGGCACGGAGCCGCGGGGTTCGCGGGCGAATTTGGTTATGTAACGATCAATTCGGAAGGTGCTCGCCTGGAAGAGGTCGCCTCGGCCGCAAATATCATCCGCCGAACTCGAAGCCGCTTTATGCAGGACAGCACTTCGTCGCTGAACAAGCTCAACGAAGAAGCGATCAATCTGCCGGAGATAATTGACGCGGCGGCAAAAGAGGATGATTTTGCGCAGCTAATGCTCGAACGCACCGGCACGTACGTCGGAACCGGTATCGCCAGCGTCATCAATTTATTAAACGTCGAGCGGATCGTCGTCGGAGGCGAGATCATGCAGGCAAAGCAGCTCGTGCTCGACGCAATTGTCGAGCGTGCCCGAGAGCTGTCGTTCAAGCCAGCGTTCGATTCGACGACGATCGTCGAGGGCGAACTTGGCTCCTACGCGGCGGCCATCGGGGCGGCACTTTTAAGCGGCGAAAATGCAGATTAAAAATAATTGCGATCTGTAATCCGACTTATTAACAGAACTTATTCATTGTTACGTTGCGAAATGGTTGTCTAAAGAACTATTTTCGAGTAGTGCAAGTTGCGGATTTTATAGGTTTTAGTAAAATCGTAACCAGTTTTAGGGTACACGTTCTTAAATATAGACTGGATTGGCCGACTAGGGCTGGTGTTTCCTTCGAAAGGGCCAGAGGTGTAGGGGTCTAGTTTTTGTGGTTAGATTTCAGCGAAAGGGCAGAGATGGCGCAATTTTTTAATAAAAGTGCAAACAACATCGCCAGGATCAGTATGATCGCTGTCGCGGTTTTGGCTGTGACGGGCGGCTTGGCCTTTACTCAGTTATCACGTTCATCTTATTTGACGGGGCGATATGTTGAGAAGCAGCAACCTGTTCAGTTTAGCCATAAGCACCACGTCGGCGACGACGGCATCGATTGCCGCTATTGCCACCAGACGGTCGAGACTACTGCATCTGCGGGAATGCCATCGACGCAGACATGTATGAACTGCCACAGCCAGATCTGGGCGGATAGTCCATATCTTGAGGTTGTACGCGAAAGCTATCGCGATAATAAGCCGATCGAATGGGAACGCGTTCACGATCTGCCGGAATATACATATTTCAATCACAGCATTCACGTAGCAAAGGGCGTCGGTTGCTCGACCTGCCACGGGGCGATCGACAACATGCCTGCAGTATTCCAAGAGAACACGCTCCAGATGGAATGGTGCCTCGCTTGTCACCGCGAGCCTGAAAAGTTCATCCGGCCAAAGAGCGAGATCTACAATATGCAGTGGAAAGACGGTGATCTTGCGAAGCCCGAGCGCGACAAATTGAAGATCGATCATAAGATCCGCAGCAAAGAGATGTTGACGAGCTGCTCGACCTGTCATAGATAGAGAGGAACTGTAATAAAAATGCACGGTTCGGAAACCAAACAGAGTTTTGCCTCGTTGCGTGAGAAAATACTCGCGCAGAACGGTAAAGAATATTGGCGAAGCCTCGAGGAGCACGCTGACACGGCGGAGTTTCGCGAATTCGTCGCTGAGGAGTATCCGCACGAGATCGAAGAGTGGGACAACGGACTCAGCCGACGCAATTTCGTCAAGGTAATGGGAGCATCGCTCGCCCTCGCCGGCTTGAGCGGATGCGTCATTCAGCCGCCCGAGAAGATCGTTCCTTACGTAACTCCGCAGGAAGGGATGCTGCCCGGCAAGGCTAATTTCTTCGCAACCTCAATGTCGCTTGGTGGCGTAGCCACCGGTTTGCTTGCAAAATCTTTTGACGGACGTCCGGTAAAGGTTGAGGGAAACCCTGATCATCCGGGCAGCCTAGGCGCAACAGATATTTACGCACAGGCGTCGATCCTGGGAATGTATGATCCGGATCGCTCGCAGGAAGTGACTTTTCGTGGAAATCCGAAGAACTACGAGGCATTTGTCGCCGAAGTTCGTGCCGCGATCGAACAGAATAGAGCCGACGGTGGTGCGGGCGTTAGATTTTTGACCGAAACTGTCACGTCGCCGACGCTTGTTGACCAGTTCGCCAAACTCAAGGTTGAGCTCCCCAATTCGAAATGGGTCCAGTACGAGCCGATCAATGCTGATAACGCGATGGCCGGTGCCAAGATGGCGTTTGGCTCGGCGGTTCAGACGATCTACAAATTTGAGAAGGCCGAGCGGATCTTAACCCTCGATGCGGATATTTTCTCGGGATATAACGTTGGTTATATCAAGGGTTTTGCTGCGGGCCGCAAATACAGCGAAGAAAAGCACGAAATCAACCGTCTTTACACGGTTGAGTCCACAGTAACTCTCACAGGAGCCAAGGCTGAGCATCGCCTCGCCGTCAAGCCGAGTCAGGTTGCGGAAGTTGCAAAGGCGATCGCAAAGGCCCTCGGTCTTGCTGGGGCGACGTCAACTTACACGGAAAACGCTCAGTGGATCGCCGCGATGGCGAAAGACTTGAACGAGCACAAGGGCAAGTCGCTTATTGTTGCCGGAGAAAAGGCTTCGCCGGTCGTGCATGCTCTTGCACACGCGATGAATGCGGCTCTTGGGAACGTCGGTCAGACTCTCGTTTTCGCAGATTCGTTCTCGCCGAACACAGATAAGACGCAGGTCGAGCAGCTCCGTGAGTTGATCGCCGATATCGATGGCGGAAAGGTCAAGATGCTGGTCATTCTTGGCGGAAATCCGGTTTACAACACGCCGGCTGACCTAAAGCTTTCTGCGGATCGCATACAAGCTTTGAACAAAGTAGGGCGGACGTTCCATCTCGGGCTTTACTTCGACGAGACCGCTGAGCAGTGTCAATGGCATCTTGCCGAAAAGCATTATCTGGAAGGCTGGAGCGATGCCCGTGCCTATGACGGCACTGCGTCGATAGTACAGCCGCTGATCGCTCCGCTTTACGACGGTAAGAATATTCACGAGGTCGTGCAACTTTTCTTTAAGGAAGGTTTCGACAAGAAAGATTTCGATATCGTTAAGGAATATTGGCAGCGAACAAACATCACCGCCGCTGCTCCGGTGAAAGCTGGCGAGACGAAAGCTGTAGAAGAGGCTCCGAAAAAGGGAGGAGATCCCGCCGCAACAGGTGGTGGCTACTCGGGTGGGGCCGATAGCCCGACACCCGAACCGGCAAAAGGAGCTGCGACTCCTGAGGCGGCAAAGACTTCGGCTGAAGTAAAGACCGCTACTCCGACAACCGCAAAAGAAGCTCCTAAAGCTGCGGCGACGCCGGTTGCAGGTGCTGCGCCGGCGGGAGGAAGAAACTTCGAAGACAATTGGCGAAAGGCTGTTCACGACGGATTTATCGCGAACACTGCCGCTGCCACCAAAACGGTTTCTGCGACAACGACATTTCTCAGCCAGCCCGAGGCAAAGACCGCTGGAAGCGGCTCGCTTGAGATCTCGATCCTGCCTGATCCAAGCATTTACGACGGGCGTTTTGTGAATAACGGCTGGCTTCAAGAGCTGCCAAATCCGCTCAACAAGATCACGTGGGAAAACGTCGCTGTGGTCAGTCCCAGGACTGCTCAGAAGCTACAGGTCAATATTGGCAACGACGAGGACGAAAAGTCCGGTGGTGTTCGCGGAACAAGCTTTATCACGACGCGCGGCGGCAATATGTCGTCCGATCTCGTGACCTTGAAATATCAGGGCGGCGAGATCAAGGCTCCGGTGCCGATGTGGATCCAGCCTGGTCAGCCGGACGACGTGATAACGATATACATGGGCTATGGCCGTACGCGTGCGGGTAAGGTCGGCACGGGCTTAGGCTACAACGCCTTTGACGTGCGTCGTTCGGACGCGATGGATCACGGCTTTGGTGAGGTCACCAAGCGCAATGCCACTACCGAGATCGCTTCGACCCAGATCCATTTCAATATGGAGGGCCGCGATATTCTTCGCGTCTGGGATCTCGAAGATTACAAAGAGCATCCAGACAAAGGCCATCAGCACGACGAGTACCCGAAATCGATGTACCCGTACGAGCAGCATCAGGCCGTTTACGATCAGAATTACAAGTGGGGAATGACCATCGACCTCAATTCCTGCGTCGGCTGCAACGCCTGCGTGGTCGCCTGCCAATCGGAAAACAACATTCCGGTCGTCGGCAAGGAACAGGTCGAACGCAGCCGCGAGATGCATTGGTTACGTATCGACGCCTATTACGGCGGCGATGACGTTAACAACCCCGAAGGCCCGCATTTCCAGCCGGTTTTGTGTCAGCAGTGCGAACAGGCTCCCTGCGAGGTTGTTTGTCCGGTTCACGCGACGGTTCACAGCGCCGAGGGCCTGAACGACATGGTTTACAACCGCTGTGTCGGAACCAGATACTGTTCAAATAACTGTCCGTACAAGGTTCGTCGTTTCAACTTCTTGCTCTATCAGGACTGGAACACGCCGCAGTACAAGTTGATGCGTAATCCGGAAGTGACGATCCGCAGCCGCGGCGTCATGGAGAAATGCACATACTGTACGCAGCGTATCTCGATGGCGAGGATCGAGGCTGAGAAAGACGGTCGCAAGATACGTGACGGCGAGGTCGTGACGGCTTGTCAGTCGGTTTGCCCGGCGGATGCGATCACGTTTGGTGATATGCGCGATCCGAACAGCAAGATCGCTAAGACCAAGAAAGATCATCGTGATTACAAGTTGCTCAACGAGCTAAATACCCAGCCGAGAACGACTTACCTCGCTGGACTCAAGAATCAGAATAAGGAAATGCCTGACTACAAGGCCCCTAAGAAGGACAGCCACGCGGCTGCTCCTGAGAAGAAGGCAACTACCGGAGGAGAAGCTCACTAGTCTATGCAGGACGAGAAAGAACTAAAAGAAAAACTCCATCCGGCAATGATCGAAGGCGACCATTCCTTTGCCAGCGTTACTGACAAGATCAGCGACGTCACGCTCAAGAAGCGCACGCCGTTTCATTGGTTTATCGGATTTGCGATCGCTTTCATGGTGGCTCAATTGCTGCTATTCTCGGTCGTTTGGCTGCTGGCGAATGGTATCGGCGTCTGGGGAAACAACCAACCGGTAGGATGGGCATTCGACATCATCAATTTCGTTTGGTGGATCGGTATCGGCCACGCCGGAACCCTTATTTCCGCCATTTTGCTACTTTTGAATCAGAAGTGGCGTACCTCGATCAACCGTTTTGCCGAGGCGATGACGCTTTTTGCGGTGGCCTGCGCCGCGATGTTCCCGCTTTTGCACACCGGTCGTCCGTGGCTCGCAGCGTATTGGCTGTTCCCGTATCCGAACACGATGGGAATATGGCCGAATTTCCGCTCGCCGCTCATCTGGGACGTTTTCGCGGTGTCGACCTATGCAACGGTTTCGCTCTTGTTCTGGTATGTCGGTCTTATCCCCGATCTTGCCACGCTGCGTGACCGTGCGAAAAATCCATATTTTAAGTTTATATACGCGGCATTGTCCTGGGGTTGGCGTGGGTCGGCTCGTCACTGGCATCGGTACGAGATCACGTATTTGATCCTCGCCGGCCTTTCGACGCCCCTTGTGCTTTCGGTTCACTCGATCGTGTCGTTCGACTTCTCGGTGTCACAGGTTCCGGGCTGGCACGCCACAATCTTCCCGCCATATTTTGTTGCGGGAGCCGTGTTTGCAGGGTTCGCGATGGTGCTGATCCTTTGTATCCCTCTTCGCCATTTTTACCGGATGAAGGATTTCATCACGCATCAGCACTTGATCTACATGGCCAAGGTCATGTTGGCGACTGGGTTGATCGTCGTGTACGGCTACGCAATGGAAGGCTTCTTCGGCTGGTACAGTGCGTCGCAGTACGAGGTCTTCATGGTCAAGAACCGCATCTGGGAAGGGCCGTATTGGTGGTCGTACTGGCTGCTGCTCTTTTGTAACGGTCTGTCGATCCAGCTTTTGTGGTTCAAGCGATTTAGGGAAAGCGAAATTTGGCTGTTCCTGATCTCGATCGTCGTCAGTGTCGGTATGTGGCTGGAGCGTTTCGTCATTATTGTGACGAGTCTGCACCGCGACTTCCTGCCGTCGTCATGGGCGATGTACAGCCCGCGTGTGTGGGATTGGACTATGTTTATCGGCACGATCGGGTTCTTCTTTACGCTGATATATCTGTTTGTCAGATTTGTACCGATCATTTCGATATTTGAGGTGAGGACATTGTTGCCCGACGCTAACGTTCATGGGCACCAACAGGATTTTGAGGAAAACGTGGTGTTGATCGAGGATACGTACGATCGTACCGATCCGCCGAATGGGTGAAAAGTGATTAGTGATAGGTGAATTTCTGACAACTGATTGCTGACAACTGTTTATGGAACATAAGCTTCACGGGATTTTAGCCGAATTCGATACGCCGACCCAATTGGTCGACGCGGCCAGGCGCGTGCGTGATGCCGGTTATACCAAGACGGACGCGTTTTCGCCGTTCCCGCTTCACGAGATCGACGAAGCTCTCGGTATCAAACGTAGCATTTTGCCGTATCTGATCTTTACAGGGGGCGTCACGGGTCTGCTTGCAGGCCTGGGTCTTCAGTATTTCGTCCACGTCTTGGACTGGCCCATCATCGTCGGCGGACGGCCACATTTTAGCCTTCCGTCTTTTGTTCCTGCGGCATATGAGCTGACCATTTTGTTTGCAGCATTCGTTGCTGTATTCGGAATGTTATTTATGAATGGCTTGCCCGCACCTTACCATCCGGTCTTCAATGTGCCGCGTTTTGCTCTCGCGACGCGGGAGAAATTCTTCCTGATCATCGAGGCAAAGGACCCGAAGTACGATTACGAAGAGACCAAGAGTTTTATGCAGACCCTAAACGCACAGGAGGTTTTCGATGTTGAGAACTAGCGATAAGCGATCAGCTATAAGCACTCAACGTCGATCCAGGCTCCCCCTGCTTGGCTTATTGCTTATTGCTTTTTGCTTCCTAGCCGGATGCGGCCTGCGTTTCGATATGCAGGATCAGCCGCGTTACAAGACATATAAGAAGAGTGATTGGTTCAAGGACGGGCGTGCGTCCCGAGACAAGATCGATGGTACTGTCGCTCGTGGGCAGTTGAACGATAACAAAGGCTTCTATACCGGCAAGATCGACAATCCGAATCCCGCTGCGGTCGCTCAGACGACGACGGATGCTGCCGGGAACACGTTGATATCGAGTTTTCCAAACGCCATCGAAGAGTTTCCGCTCGCAGTCACGAAGGAACTCATCGATCGCGGCCAGGAGCGTTACAACATTTACTGCATCGTTTGCCACGGCCCAGTCGGGTCGGGCGACGGCATGATCGTTCGGCGCGGATTTTCTAAACCGCCAACGTATCACGACGACCGTTTGAGAAATGCTCCGGTCGGCCATTTTTACGACGTAATCACGAACGGTTGGGGCAAGATGAATGGTTATGCGTACTCGATTCAGCCGGCTGATCGCTGGGCAATAGTCGCGTATATTCGTGCTCTGCAAGTCAGTCAGAATCCGGACGAACTGTTAAAATCTAGTTCGACAACCGCAGCTCCGAAAACAGGGGAAACGACCCACGGAGGTGCTCACTAAATGGCGAATCCTGATAATTACAAAGCACCGGCCGACATCAACCGTCTCCGCGGTTTGGCCCTCGGCATCGGCGGCATAGCCCTAATTATTTGGGCGGTGGGCGCGTATTTTAATACCGAGCAGGCACTTCGCTCGTGGCTTTTGGGATTTGTTTTCTGGGGCGGCATCGCTATCGGCAGCCTTGGCGTCCTGATGCTTCAGTATCTGACCGGCGGAGCCTGGGGGCTTGTCATACGTCGCATTGTCGAGGCGGGTTCTAGGACGATGCCGCTCGTCGCCGTGTTGTTCATCCCAGTGGCGATCGGCGTTTATACTCACAGTATTTACGAATGGACGCACATGGAGCCCACTGCTCACGCGATCGAGGCACGGGGGCCGTACCTCACCACGTGGTTTTGGATCCTGCGTTCAGCCATCTACTTTGCCCTCTGGGGCGTAATGGTTTATCTCCTCAATAAATGGGGAGCCGCGCAGGATAAGGCCGAAACCGTTGAAGATTCAAGGCTTATTCTCGAACGCGCATCGCGGTTCTCGGGTCCGACGATGGTCATTTACGCACTCGTCGTGACCTTTGCCGTGGTTGACTGGATCATGACGCTTGATCCGCATTGGTTCTCGACGATGTGGGGGCTGTTGTTTGTTGCCGGCTGGGGACTGAGCTGCTTTTGCTTCGTCGTGGCTGTGCTTGCGTTCCTCATGGATCGAGCACCGATGGATGCCGTGCTTGGCAAAAGACATTTTCACGACCTCGGCAAATTGATGCTTGCCCTGACGATGGTCTGGGCGTATTTCAATTTTTCGCAGTTCCTCATCATCTGGTCGGGTAATATTCCGGAAGAGACCGGTTGGTTCTTGACAAGGATGAAGGGCGGCTGGGGCTACATGGGCGTCGCTTTGATACTCTTCCACTTTGCATTCCCTTATCTCTTGCTATTGAAGCAGGACTTGAAACGCAAAGCGAAGATTCTTGCTTCGCTCGCTTTGTTCATCCTGTTCATGCGTCTGGTAGATATGTTCTACCAGATCGGGCCGACATTTAGGGTCGATCCAAACTGGACGCTGCCGCAGGGGGCATTCTATGTGAGCTGGCTTGATTTTGTTGGGCCGATCGCAGTTGGCGGCATTTGGCTTTGGTACTTCTTTGGCCAGCTTTTGACGCGGCCGATAGTTCCTGCGAACGACCCGTATTTTGAGGAGGCGATAGCTCACGGCAAGGGGCATTGATAACGTATGTCGTCAAAGAAACATTCAGATTCGGGCGTCGATCTCAATATTCCATACGAGCAGAACGAGATTCAGCTCAAGGGCATACTGGGATTTGGCGTCGGATTACTTTTGCTGATCGTAGTCACCTTTGGATTGATGTGGGCATTTCTCAATGTACTCGAAGATTATTCCAAGGAAACTGCCGGCCCTGCCAATCCGATGGCGATGAATGATAGGGAACGCCTCCCGCCGGAACCTCGCATTCAAGGAGCTCCGGGATTCGGCGTCCAGTCCGACAAAGGCTGGGTAAATATGGAGCTTGGGGCTCCGCAGGCAGAGTATTGGGAACTGAGCCGTCAGTGGAAGATCCTTTGGGAAAAAGGGCAAAAGGATGCCAAGACAGGAGTCGTTACGGTAATGCCGATCGACGTAGCCAAGGAAAGGCTCCTAAGCCAGAACGTAAAAGCAAAATCCGGGGCTGATGCCGACGCTCTGTCGTCGAAGTCGAAGATGTCGATCTCTGAATCAAGCGGCGGACGGATGGCTACGGAAACACGAAGATAGTGAATAGCGAAAAACTAAAAATTAAAAGTGTCGGAGGGGTCGCCTCGCATCGATCGCGTGCTGTCACTGTCTGTTTTTCACTTTTCGTTTTTGCTTTTTCGTTTTTAACTGCCGAAGGCCAAAAGAACGAGCATTACAATTCGCCTCTCTACAGTCCGCGGGTGTACGATCCGTCGGTTGGCGAGGGATCTGGTTTGCCGAAAGCGTTGGACAAGATCGGCATTGAGCAGAAACTCGGCGGGCAATTGCCGCTCGACACCGAGCTGAAGGACGAGTCGGGCAATCTGGTAAAGTTGGGCAGCTTTTTCAATAGCGGACGGCCTGTGATCTTGGCTTTTGTCTATTACGAATGCCCGATGCTTTGTAATCAGGTGCTGAATGGGCTGACTGGTTCGCTAAAGGGCGTTTCGTTTGATGCCGGAAAAGAATTTGATGTCGTCGCGATCAGTTTCGACGCGAAAGAGTTTGATAAGCCGGAGCTTGCTAAGAATAAGAAAGCCAGCTACATGCAGCGTTACAGCCGTCCCGGAACGGAAAAGGGCTGGCATTTTTTGACCGGCACTGAGGCTTCGATCCAGGCTGTGACACAGGCGGCGGGCTTTAGTTTCAAGTGGGATGATAAGAGCGACCAGTTCGCTCACGCCGCGGGCGTAATGGTCGCGACGCCCGAAGGCAAATTGTCGCGATACCTTTACGGCATCGACTACTCACCGAAAGATCTGAAATTTGCCGTGATGGATTCGGCAGAGAGCAAGGTCGGAAATGCTGCCGAGCAGCTTCTTCTTTATTGCTATCATTACGATCCATCGACCGGCAAATACGGCTTCGCGATATTGAATGTGATGCGGCTCGGCGGTATTGCGACCCTAATGGGCATGGGCCTGATGGGATTTGTGTTCTGGCGGAGAAACAAAAGAAAGATAGTAGATAGTGAACAGTGAATAGTGAACAGTTGTCGAAAGTCTCTATCTGACAACTGACCACTGACCACTGACCACTGACAACTGATTATGCAGAATTGGGTACCATTTTTTCCGGAGCAAGCCTCGTCGTTCGCGTGGCAGGTAGACGCTTTGTACGCGTATCTGATCGTCGTGAGTATCGCATTCTCGATACCGGTCGTCGCTGCGATCATCTTTTTCTCGGTCAAATACCGAGCGACGGAGAAGTATGCTACGCCTGATGAAATGCACGGTTCGATGGTGCTCGAGACAGTGTGGTCGATCATTCCGTTTGTTATTTCGATGACCATCTTTCTGGGCGGAGCTATCGTATATTTTAACCAGTTCACGCCGCCGGATGACTCGATGGAGATCTATGTCGTAGGTAAGCAGTGGATGTGGAAAGCTCAACACCAGACAGGTCAACGCGAGATCAACGAACTTCACGTTCCGGTCGGTCGCAACATTAAGCTTACGATGACCACTGAGGATGTCCTTCACGACTTCTCGATACCTGCGTTTCGCACAAAGGCCGACGTGGTTCCGGGCCGATACACGTACATGTGGTTCCAGCCAACCAAGCCGGGCAAGTATCACCTTTACTGTGCAGAGTATTGCGGGTTAAATCACTCAGGCATGGGCGGTTACATCTACGTGATGGAACAGCGGGATTTTGACAATTGGCTGAGCGGAAATGTTTCTGGCCAGACACCGGTTGAGCAAGGTAAAGATCTTTTTGAGAACAAGTTTGGCTGTGCTTCGTGTCACGCCGGCGGGCCGGCACAACGCGGTGCAAAGCTTGAAGGGACATTTAATCAGGATGTAAAACTTGTCGGCGGAACGACAGTCAAGGCTGACGAACAGTACCTTCGCAACTCGATCCTAAATCCTGCATCGCAGGTGGTCGAGGGCTTCCAACCGATCATGCCGACATTTAAGGGCCAGGTGACTGAGGAGCAGTTGAATTCGCTCGTCGCATATATCAAATCGCTTACTCCAAATGCCGGAGCAAGCACGGCGGCGGTTCCAGCGGCAAACACCGCCCCGATGGCAAACAAGGCTGAGGTGAAACCGGCGGCGAATATGAAGGCGGCGAATAGCAACAATAAGTAGTTTTTAGAGCATTATGAACGCGCAAGAAGCAAATTCGGCAGGTTACGGCGGGACAAAACTGAACTACGTCACCAATGGCTCGACGCTGAAATCGTGGCTGTTGACCAAAGATCATAAGCGGATCGCGCTCATGTATTTGGTGTCAGTGTCGGCCTTCTTTATGATGGGCGGGCTCTATGCCGGTGCTATTCGACTCGAATTGCTCACGCCGAATAGCGACCTGCTCGACACGGCGACCTATAACAAAGTATTTACCCAGCACGGCGTGCTGATGATCTTTTTCTTCCTGATCCCTTCGATCCCGGCTATTTTGGGCAACTTCCTCCTGCCGATCATGATCGGAGCCAAGGATCTTGCCTTGCCGCGTATAAATCTGCTCAGCCTATATTTTTACTGGATCGGCGGCGGGTTGACGTTATTTGCACTCATGCAGGGCGGCGTCGATACGGGTTGGACATTCTACACGCCATACTCGACGACCTTCTCGAATTCCTTCGTGATGCTCGTCGGCCTGGGAATCTTTATCAACGGGTTTTCGTCGATCCTCACTGGCCTGAATTTCATCGTCACGGTACACACGATGCGGGCCCCGGGCATGACGTGGTTTAGAATGCCGCTGTTTGTCTGGGCACACTATGCTACCAGCCTGGTGATGGTTTTGGGAACGCCTGTGATCGCGATCACGATCCTGTTGCTTGCCATCGAGCGCGTGGCTGGGGTAGGCATCTTCGATCCATCGATCGGGGGTGACCCGATCCTGTTCCAACATCTGTTTTGGTTCTACTCGCATCCGGCCGTGTACATCATGATCTTGCCGGGGATGGGCGTTATCTCCGAACTGATTTCTAATTTCTCGCGAAAGAAGGTCTTCGGCTACGAATTTATCGCCTTCTCATCGATCGCGATCGCGGTATTTGGTTTCCTCGTTTGGGGACATCACATGTTCGTCAGCGGTCAGTCGATGTACGCCGGCATGGTGTTCTCGTTCCTGACCATGGTCGTGGCCGTACCGTCGGCGATCAAGGTGTTCAATTGGACGGCAACGATGTATAAAGGATCGATATCCTTCGATACTCCGATGCTTTATGCAATGGGTTTCATTGGCCTGTTTTTGATCGGCGGACTTACAGGACTATTCCTTGGTTCGATGGGGCTGACGGTTCATCTCACCGATACATACTTTATCGTTGCTCACTTTCACTACGTGATGGTCGGAGGTCAGGTGGTCGCTTATCTCGGCGGGATCCATTATTGGTGGCCTAAGATGACGGGCAGGATGTATTCGGAATTTTGGGGCAAGGTTTCGGCGATGCTTGTGTTCGTTGGCTTTAACCTGACATTCTTCCCTCAGTTCATCCTTGGGTACCAGGGGATGCCGCGACGTTATGCGGCGTATCCGGAAGAATTACAGGTCCTAAACATCTTCTCTACTGCGGGTGCATCCGTGCTTGGTGTTGGTCTTGTGATGCCGGTGGTTTATCTTTTCCACTCGTTGTTCTATGGAAAGCGGGCTGGCGATAATCCGTGGATGCATCCGGGGCTCGAATGGCGTACGAGTTCACCTCCGCCGACCGAGAATTTTGAAGTAATGCCAGTAGTTACGTGGGAAGCATACGAATTTGGCGAGGAAAGCGGCCTCGATCTCGAAGCAGCTCGCGCACGGGAGGCAGTGAACGTCTAAACATGTCGGAACAAACCTCGGACAAATTTGTCTATCACGAGCCCGGGCTTCAGCATCAGTTCGAAGACATGGGCCAGCAGGAAGAGAGCGTCGCGATCGGGATGTGGATGTTCCTCGTGCAGGAAATCCTGTTCTTTGGCGGACTCTTTACAGCATATCTCGTGTTTCGTTCAAAATATCCGATGGCTTTTGCCGCGGGTAGTAATCACCTCGACGCATTCTGGGGCGGCTTGAATACGCTTGTGCTGATCGTCAGTTCGCTAACGATGGCGCTCGTAGTATATTACGCTCAAAAGAGTAATCGGTGGATGCAGGTCATAATGATCGTGCTGACGATGTTTTTCGGAACAGCCTTCCTCGGCGTTAAGGCGATCGAATATACGAGCAAGTATAACGACGGCTTGATCCCGGTTGCCGGACTTAACAAAAAGGTTAAGCCCGCTGCGGGGTACGACGATCATGCCACGCCATGCTGGGAATACGACCACAACGTCAAGCACGAATACGTTAACCCGAAGGGTGATTTCATCTGGGCCGACTGTTCGCTTGCTAAATACGCCGAGGGTAAGGGTTATCTGACCGAGGCGGAAAAAATCGGGTATTACGTAAAGGACGAGAACGGTAATGACAGGATCGACGCGAACAAGTTTCGCGACAAAGTTCGCATCTTTTATTTCATTTATTTCGTAATGACCGGCCTGCACGCTCTGCATATGATCGTCGGGCTGGGGCTGATGGCGTGGTTGCTTTGGACGGCGTTCAAGGGCAATTATACCGGTGATTACTACATGCCGGTCGAGATGTCGGGCCTTTACTGGCACTTTGTTGATATCGTTTGGATCTTCCTGTTCCCGCTGCTTTATCTGCTGGGCAGGCACTTTATGCACTAGAGGCTTAGGATGGCTGATACACACAACGAACACGAACACGACCATGAGCACATGAATATCCCCAAGTATATTGGGATTTTCATGATACTCGTTGTTGGAACAATTTTGACTTACTTCGCCGCGACGGTGGATATGGACTGGATTTTTCCGGGCATGAATACGCTGGTCGCTTTGCTGATCGCGTTCACCAAAATGGCGTTCGTGATGCTGTTTTTCATGCATGTGAAGTGGAGCCCGAGGCTGATCTGGCTGTCGGCCGTCGGCAGTTTCTTTTGGCTGGCGATCATGTTTTCGTACACGATGCAGGACTATTTGACCCGCGGGTCGGGAACCTTCGCTAACTAATTTTCGTTTGTCTTAAAAAGCACGTGGGAGCGGCAAGCACAATTGCATCGCTTCCGCGGCTTTTTATTGTTAGCAATACGTGCCTCAAAATGCTATTATTTGCGGTTTGATGACGTTTTTGTTTGCTAGAATACTGTTTTTTGCAACGGCCTGTGGTGCAGAACCATCTGACTTTAATGAAGTTTTACCCCGGTAAAAAGACTCGATCTCTACTTATTGGCATACTTGCGAGTAGTGTTTTCGCTTTTGGCTGCAGTATCGTCAAGAAAGAGAGCAAGACCGCAACACTCCTTAAGACGGAGAACGCGACTCAGGCTCATCTAGTTAAAGAGATAAACCGGTTTTCGCGGGTCGATTCGATGCGTGCGAAAGTGTACGTCAAATTTGAAGACAATTCCTTCGCCGAATTCGGCATGAAAGAAAGCTACCGTGATGCAAATGGCGAAATAGTCGTTCAACGGCCGGGAATGATTTTGCTCAAGGTTCAGGTGCCTGTTTTTGGAACTGATATTGCTCAGATGACGTCGGATGGCGAGAAGTTTCGAGTGGCGATATTAAATGATGGCGGCAGCGGCAAGTACAAGAAATTTGTTAAGGGAACTAACAAGGCCGATTATTCAGCGCTACAGAAGAGTCTGAGTGCTGGTGAGAAGGGTGACGGTAAGGATGCGAAAGAGCAGGTCAACGCCTTCGCCAATCTCCGACCGCAGCACTTTACCGATGCGATGCTGGTCAGGCCTACCTCGGAAAGTAACGTGTACACCCACAGCACGATCTTTCAGATCGAGGAAGATACAACCGTTAATAATAAGTCGCCGCTGCGCAAAGTGACTCGTGGTTACTATCTCCTCGACGAGTTTGAAAAGCAGGCGGACGGTATGTTGAAAATTTCGAGGCGTTTTTGGTTTGACCGCGTGGGCATTGTTCGCCTTGCTCGCCAGCAGATCTTTGATG
>JANNWQ010000070.1:0-24576 GCA_031408595.1 Acidobacteriota bacterium
TTTCTCGTCATTGGTGATGATGTACGCGACGTCGTTGTTCATCCATTTCTTATAGACGTCCTTCATTTCAGGCGTCACTTTGCGGATTTTTTCTGATACATCCTGACTCGGCTTGGTGGGCGGCTGAGCCCAAACACCGACCGCTGCAACGCCAGTGATCAAAGAAGTGAGTAAGATGCCTTTACCAAATTTAACTTTCGACATAGCGGTAAAACTCCATCCGCCGCAAATTGCGCGGCGTCAATATCAACTAACCCTTATCCAATAAGATTTTAGACCCAATTTTGTCTATATTCAAGATGCTTTTGAGGTGTTCGAGGTTGTATCATCCTCGTCACGCGGCTTCAGCATCTGTCTGGCGTTTCTTCCCAAATAGCCACGCTATGAAAATCGATACAACATATAGTGCCATCATTGGAGCTGCGAACAACATAAGATTGACAGCGTCACCAGTAGGCGAAACCAATGCGGCTACGATCAGAATTACAATCAAGGCGATTTTCCAGCTTCTAGCCAGCATCCCCGCCGAAATAATGCCGATCCTTGCCAGAACATACGTGATCGCCGGCATCTGAAAAACCAGCCCCATTGCCAGCATTATCAATGTAATAAAGTCGAAATAGTCAGTGGCTCGAAGCATCGGCCGAAATTCCGAGGCAACGCCGATCAGATATCCAACAGCAGGCGGAAAAAGAATGTAGTAGGCGAATGCGGCCCCGCCAACAAATGAAACCGTTGAGAGCCCGATAAAAGGAGTAACATAGCCCCGCTCGTGACGATACAAGGCAGGCGAAATAAATGACCAAATTTGCCAGAGTAACAAAGGAAGTGAGAGGGCTATTGCTGCATATAGCGATACGGTAACGTAAAGCGTAAATCCCTCTTGAGTCGTGGTTACGATTAGTCGCTCATCTGCCGCCGATTTTGCGTTTGACGCAGCCGCAAGATCAGGCGGCAATCTTACTCCGCTTGGCACAACTCCACTCGTTGTATATAGAGGCTCGGTTGAGAAAAGTCCCAATTTTCCTTCAGCATCCCTCGCGACGACGCTCGCAACGGAAGTACCGGGTGCGACCACTGTTACACCGATGGTTGTCGGGCGTTCGAAGATATAGCGTCCCGTGTCGCTCTCTTTCAAACTGCCGAGCGGCTCCACCGTCATACTTCCGCTCACACCACCGATCGGCAGAACAGTCCGCTCGGCCCCAGACAAAGCTCGTCTGATCGGAACCTCCAAGAAGCCAAAGATTGCAGTGGAGAAATAGAAGCAGACAATAAATGCAACTACAAGAATAATGACCGAATTGACCAGCCGTTTCCGCAACTCGTCCAGATGCTCCAGAAATGACATCTGGCCACCGGCTTCCGGTTCGAGCTTTATATTCTGATCGTCCATCGGCGGAGTTAAAGCCAATTCTTTTTATCGTTTACATCGGGCTGGAGTTGTTCACTAACCAATTCCGTGTTTTTGTCCGTAACGGTGTTGTCAATACCCATTCTTTCTTTCATCGCCTCGGCGTCGACCTCGACGACCGCAGGTGTAGCGGTAAGGTCGGCTAACGTCTCTTGGTTCGGATTTCCGGTTCGTACAACAGGTTTTACCTCTGCCTCAATCTCATTCAGATCCAGAGCTTTTTTTTCTTCTTCGAAATCAACTTCCTGTTGCCACGTCTGCTTAAATTCGTTGGCGGTACCGCGAAACTCGGACATTATCTTGCCCGCTTTTTTAGCGATCTCAGGCAAACGGCGCGGACCGAGGAAGATCAGAGCAACCAGCCCGATCAGGATCAATTCCGACGTTCCCAACGATTCGAGAATAAAAAGAAACACTAACTTACCTCTATCAAATGACCGCTATATTCAGAAACGGTGCCTATCATTTGCGAATCAGTCATCTCACTCAAGAATGCCTCGGCGGCTTCCCTTGAAAGGCTGATGAGCAAACCGCCCGCAGTTTGCGGGTCGAACAACGCACTTTGCATCACACCAGACACGGTTTCCGCTATTCTAACCGTTTCGCCGACATAAACACGATTATTCTTGTCGCCCCGCGTCAGCATACCATCTGCGATCAGTTCAAGCACGTCTGGTAATAGCGGAACTCGTTTAGAATCAATGTTTAGCGTCACATTACTGCCTTTTGCCATTTCGTATCCGTGGCCCAACAAACCGAACCCAGTTACATCGGTACAAGCATTTGCACCAACTTTCTGCATTACTTTTGACGCGGCAGCAGCTGAGGTAGTCATTGCTTTGATCGCAGCAGCCTCCGTGTCTGGCCTTGCCTTTCCACGCTTGACCGCCGTATTTATCGCACCTGTGCCGATCGGTTTGGTCAGGATGAGCATATCGCCTACTTGCGCCCCGGCATTTGTGACGACCTTCTTTGGGTCGATAACGCCTGTTACGGCATATCCGAACTTCATTTCTTTGTCATCGACCGAGTGCCCGCCAATCACAACCACACCCGCTTCGTTCATCGCCGCCTGGCCACCGGCGAGGATCGCTCCGAGAATGTCCCAATCACCTTTCTGAGGATAACAAACGATCGACAAAGCCGAGATAGGCGTGCCACCCATCGCGTAAACATCATTGAGCGAATTGATCGCCGCAATGCGACCGTAAGTCTCAGGATCGTCAGCAACCGGCGTAAAGAAATCAAGCGTCTGCACGAGCGCCATTTCGTCCGAAAGGCGATAAACAGCAGCATCGTCGGCTGTCTCGAAGCCGACGATCACGTTTTCATTATGCTGTTTTGGTAACTTACCCAAAACTTGGGCAAGGTCGCTCGGTGCGAGTTTGGCCACTCAACCGGCGCAATCTACCATTTCCGTCAGACGCATGTACAGTAACTCCTTTATTGTCTTATAATTAACTGATAAATTCGATCAAGGTCATCGACACTGTAATACTCGATATCAATCTTTCCACCAATCCCCTTTTTATCCGGTTTGATCTTCACATTGGTACTTAACGTCCGCATAAGCCGAGTTTCTGCGGCCTTGACATTGGCATCTACAACACGTGTAACGTTTTTTTTATCAGTGGTTTGTGGTGATTTAGCTAGTCTCTTCACGGTCTTTTCCGTCTCGCGTACGGACAGACCAAAATCAATGATCGAATTCGCAACCTGACGCTGGATCATCGGATCCGTTGTCATCAATAAAGCGCGTCCATGGCCAGCAGAAATACGTCCTTGCTCGATCTCGCGCAAAACCTCAGCCGGGAGACGTAATAAGCGGATAGCAGTCGTAACAACTGTTCGTGATTTGCCAACCCTCTCCGCAACAACTTCCTGCGTAAGTTCAAGCTGCTCAATGAGTTTGCTATAGGCCTTGGCCTCTTCGATCGGATTCAACTCCTGCCGCTGAATGTTCTCGACAAGCGCAAGCTCGAGCATTTTGTCGTCTGAGACTTCTTTAACGACCGCTGGGATTCTCCGCAGTTCAGCCCGCTGGCTCGCACGCCACCGACGCTCACCAGCAACGATCTCGTACCTATTTCCACGCTGGCGAACAACAATCGGCTGAACTACGCCATTTGCTCTGATGGACTGTGTAAGTTCTTCTAGGTTTTGCTCAGCAAAGTGCGTTCGCGGCTGCTCGGGATTTGGCGAGATCAAATCGATATCGATCTCAATACTCGTCGAACCACCAACATCTTCTACCTTCTCGTCACCCAACAGAGCACTCAACCCGCGTCCAAGTGGTTGTCTAGCCATTGTTTATTATCTCCTTCGCAAGCGAAACATAAGCCTCGGCACCACGGGAGCGTGGGTCGTATAGCAAAATCGGCTTTCCAAAACTAGGAGCCTCGGCAAGGCGCACATTTCGTGGAATGACCGTCTGCAGAACCTGCGACCCGTAAAAATCTCGCAGATCTTTTGCGACTGCAGCCGAAAGATTTGTTCGCTCATCATACATCGTTAGCAAAAGGCCTTCGATGAATAACTGAGGATTGAGTTCCCTGCGTAAACGGGCGAGTGTATCAAAAAGCTCAGTTACCCCTTCGAGTGCGTAATATTCGCACTGTATAGGTACCAACAGCGAGTCGGCCGCCGTCAAGCCATTTACTGTCAGAATTCCCAGTGACGGAGGACAATCGATTATCAGATAGTGGAAATAATCTTTCACGCTTTCGAGGAGCTTCTTGAGGGCTTGATTTCGATCTGTCATCTCAACCAATTCGATCTCCGCACCAGCGAGATTTTTATCCGCAGGCAATACCCACATTGTTGGTATCTCGGTCGGAAGCACCATTTCGCGTGGAGAATCGCCATTTATGAGAGCGTCATATAGTGACTTTCTTGAATTACTTTTCACAATGCCCGCCCCTGAGGTGGCATTCGCCTGCGGATCGGCATCAACGAGCAACACCTTCTTACCCTCAGCGGCCAAAGCTGCTGATAAGTTTACTGCGGTTGTCGTCTTCCCGACCCCGCCTTTCTGATTTGCGATCGCAATGATCTTTCCCATCGTAATTCGAGCGAATTTCTAAGTTATCACAGGCGCGAAAACAATATCTAATCGGAATGTGGCACGTGCCACATTTATTTGAATTGCGAGGTTATGATCGAATTGTGGCACGTGCCACATTATGCGGCCTTTGCAGAAGAACTTGCCGAGAGGTGAACCAAAACCGAGGAAACTGCGGCTGGCGTAAGACCGTTTATATTGCGAACCTGACCAAAATTAGCCGGACGCGCTCGTTCGAGACGCTCGACCATTTCATTCGAGAGTCCGCCGATCGAGCTAAAATGGAAGTTTTCCGGTACTTTCAGACCGTCATGATGATTAACCCGTTCCGTGGCCACCTTCTGTTTCTCGATATAACCACAGTAAAGAGAATCCGCAAGAGCAGTCTCCAGATCAATCATCCGAATCTCTGTCTGAATTTCTGTCGGTAACAATCGGTGGATCAATTCAGACTTTACACCCTGACGCATCGCCAATTGTGACAACGTAATAGAATCGCCCAGATCAACACCAAGTATCTGCGAAACCGACGCGTATTCGACAGACGAACGCTTAAAGCGAGTGAAATCGAGTGCATTACGTAGATTTGCGATGCGGTCACGCTTCAAATTGAAGCGTTCCCAGTCGCTGTCTCCAACAAGCCCTGCTTCACGCCCCTTTGGCGACAAACGCTGATCGGCGTTGTCATGACGAAGAGTCAGACGAGCCTCGGCACGCGAAGTGAACAAACGATATGGCTCATCGACGCCGTGCCGAATGAGATCGTCCGCCAGGACGCCAATGTAAGCCTGATCTCGTTGCAAAATAAACTCTTTCCGGCCATTCACGGCATACGCGGCGTTTATTCCGGCAAGAAGCCCCTGACACGCCGCCTCTTCATAGCCGGTCGTCCCATTTATCTGTCCCGCTAGGAAAAGCCCTTCCATACGTGTTGATGACATTGTCGGACGTAACTCACGTGGGTCGACGAAATCGTATTCAATAGCGTAGCCAGGCCTAATGATCTGGACGTTCTCAAAACCATTGACCATCCGAAGTAGCTCAAGCTGTAGATCAGATGGAAGTGATGTCGAGAAGCCGTTTAGGTAGACCTCGTTTGTATTGTGCCCTTCTGGTTCGAGGAAAAGCTGATGTCGGTCCTTTTCGGCGAACTTCACCACCTTATCCTCGATCGACGGACAATAACGCGGGCCGACGCCTTTGATCTTTCCCGAGTAAAGAGGCGACTGATGCAAATTGTCTCGGATAGTTTGATGAAGCCGTTCGCTCGTGTATCCGATATGGCACTGGATTTGTGGTTGTTCGATCTTCTCCGTTGAAAACGAAAATGCTACTGGCTTTTCGTCTGGCGGCTGCGCTTCAAAGGCGTCCCAATCAATAGTGCGGCCATCGAGTCGAGGCGGTGTGCCCGTTTTTAGGCGGCCGACCGGAAAACCAAGACGTTTCATGCTCTCGGCGAGTTCGATCGAAGCAGGTTCACCGGCGCGACCGGCAGAGTAGGTTTTGCGGCCCGTGTGAATTGTACCGTTAAGAAAAGTGCCGGTTGCGATAACAACCGATTTCGCTCCGAATCGTCGCGTATCTTGCATCTCAACACCTATAACCTTATTGTTATCAACAATTAGATCAATTACGAAACCTTGGCGAAGATGCAAGTTCGGCGTCGCTTCAAGAACTCGACGCATTTCGGTGCGATACAGGCTACGGTCTGCCTGAGCACGCGGCGATTGAACCGCAGGGCCGCGAGAACGGTTAAGTAGGCGAAATTGAATACCTGTCCGGTCTATGACCCGGCCCATGATGCCACCGAGAGCATCGATCTCGCGAACAACATGGCCCTTGGCGATTCCGCCCACCGCCGGATTGCATGACATCTGTCCGATCAGATCAAGATTGATGGTAACGATAGCCGTCCGAGCTCCGAGACGCGCCGAGGCCGAGGCCGCCTCGCAGCCCGCGTGCCCAGCACCTATCACAATCACATCAAAAGTCTCGTCGAACATAAACGAATCACAACAGCGAAACCTTTGATTGTATTGAAAAACCTTCGTTATAGCAATAGACTTTTCTCTGACCCTTGGGTTACGCGGCTTTCTATTTTCCGATACAAAATGTTGAAAAGATACGACTTAGCATATCCTCGGTCGTCGTCTCGCCGGTTATCTCGCCGAGGTATCTAAGGGCGTTGTGAAGGCCGATGAGAACGATTTCTTCGCTCATCTTGTCATTCAGCTGACCGATAGATCGGTCGATCTCAGCTCGGGTCCGAAGCAACAGGTCATGATGGCGGGCATCGGTTACGAGAAAGCCGGAAGTTGATACATCCCGAGTTGTGAATGGACGAATGATCGCATGGCGCAAGTCCTCAAGGCCCTCGCCCGTCTTTGCGGATAATGGTGTGATCCTTTCACGAAGGTAGGAAAGGCTAGAGCGTTCGGATGCGACCATTTTATCGACGTCAGTTGAAGGTACTTTGTCGATCTTGTTCAACGCAACAAGATAGTTAAGATCCGTGACGCTCGCGAGGATCTCACGGTCTTCGTCCGATGTCTGCTCGCTAGCGTCGAGCATCACAATTACGATGTCTGCGTCGGCCATCGTAGCACGCGAACGCTCCACACCAATGCTCTCTACCGCATCAGTCGTGTCACGCAACCCAGCAGTGTCCATAAGCGAGATCGGAATATCATCAATGATGAATCTCTCATGGATCTGATCACGTGTCGTGCCCGCAATATCCGTAACTATCGCTCGGTCACTACCAAGTAAAGCATTGAAAAGACTAGACTTACCCACATTCGGACGACCAACCAAAGCAACTCGTAACCCTTCCCGGATCAGGTGCCCGGCTTTGTATGTGTCGGCAAGTCTTCCTGTTTCCGCCGCGATCTCACCAAGTCGCGATGTAACGCTGTCTAACTGAGCCGGCGGCAGATCGTCCTCCACGAATTCGATGGCAGATTCCAGGACGACGATGATATTGAGAAGATCATCTTTCAAAGGCTGAAGACTCAACGACATCTCGCCACGCATCTGCCTCACGGCCTGGCGCGCCGACGCGGCAGTCTGTGAGTCTATCAAGTCACGGATAGCCTCGGCTTCGGCCAGATCGATCCTGCCATTCGCAAGCGCCCGGAGAGAGAACTCGCCCGGCTCCGCTAGGCGAGCATCCAGATTAAGACAAATATCAATGACCTGTCTCAAAAGAACTGGCGAGCCGTGACAACTGATCTCAACGACATCCTCGCCGGTAAATGAATGTGGTGCCTTGAAATACGTGATCAACGCACCGTCGATAATGTCACCGCGCACAGGGTCGCAGACTTGTTTAAGGTGAGCGGTACGGAGCTTGGGCTGAAACTCCCGATCACCGACCAATTTCTGGACGATCTCAAGTGAGTCGGGTCCGCTCAGACGAATGACACCTATGCCGCTCCGTCCGTTCGGTGTTGCTAATGCTATTATCGTGTTAATCATCAAGCGGGCTGCGGACAAAGTTCTTATTCTTCAAAACATGGGTATAAATTTGTGTTGTCCGCACGTCCTTGTGTCCGAGAAGTTCCTGAACGGTGCGAATATCATAATGATTTTCCAAAAGGTGCGTGGCGAAGCTGTGGCGAAACGTATGGCAGCTTGCGTGTTTATGAATTCCCAGTTTGCGCATAGCTCTCTTAACAGCTTCCTGAATCGTGCTCTCGGCGGTGTGATGACGCCTTACAACTCCGTCCTCGCGCGTCGGCGAGAGTTTGGCAGACGGGAAAACATAGGCCCACGCAAATTCCTTATCCGCATTCGGGTATTTGCGCTTCAGCGCATAAGGCAGCAAAACCGAGCCAAACCCGTCCGCAAGATCCTGCTCTTGCAATAATTTGACCCGATCAAGATGATTTCGCAAATTGTCAGCAATTGTTTCCGGCAGCATTGTTGTCCGGTCTTTTGCGCCCTTTCCATCCCTTACCGTGATCTGCCAAGCTTCAAAGTCGATGTCCTTTACCCGCAGCCGCAGGGCCTCGGTCAAACGCATTCCGCAGCCGTAAAGCAGGCTGACGATGAGGTTCGTTGCTCCTCCAAGCTCTGCGATGAGAGCCTTCGCCTCGCTTGGCGTAAAAACAGACGGCAAACGCAGCGGACGTTTGGCGCGCAAGACGCCTTCGATGATCGGAAGGTCGATCCCCAAAACCTGCTTGTACAAAAACAGCAGAGCATTAAACGCAACATTTTGGGTCGAAGCCGCGACATTTTTTTCGACCGCAAGATGTGTCAGGTAATCCCGAATCTCATCGACCCCCATCTCCTTCGGGTGTTTCTTATTGTGAAAAAGAATATACTTCCGGATATAGCCAACGTATGCACGTTCAGTTTTGTAGCTGAGATGCTTCAGACGCATCAAATTTCGTACCTGGTCGAGTAGTTTCGGTTGTTGCATACGTTGACTAGACTGAATTGCACTTGATAATACGTGGAATCGTATGTATTATCAACGGCGACGGTGTTAATCAATAGTTCGGCGGCGGAGGGCTTCTAGTGTGGTGTGGTCGCAGCGAGCGGAACAGATCGTCTCGCAGCTGATCGCTGGCCTGACCCCGGCCCAGCGCGACCCGACACGTAATAACTGCACTCGACTTCGGGCGCTGCACATCGGCGGGAGCATGTGGGCCGACTACTATCTACGAGCGAACGGCGAGGTGGTGGTCGTTGGCGAGGACTACGACGTTCCAGATGTGGACACAGTCCACTCCGACCGTAGCAACGTACTGCGATTATTGGTTTGGGGGTCGCGGCGGTATCCTGAGTTG
Source organism: Acidobacteriota bacterium (assembly GCA_031408595.1). Taxonomy (GTDB): domain Bacteria; phylum Acidobacteriota; class Blastocatellia; order Pyrinomonadales; family Pyrinomonadaceae; genus OLB17. Next base: position 9,272 of record JANNWQ010000070.1, read on the forward strand.
CGAGAGTTGCTCCCAGTCCGGCCGCCGGGTGCGGTCGATTGCCGGTGCCGGCAGCACCCAATCTTCGCCGAGGGCAAGGTACTGTGCTCTGAGTGCGGCGCGCTCGGTTGGTTGCCGCCGAGTCCAGACGCCGAACAAGGTGCTGCAGCGGACGGCGGGTCATAGGTTTTTTCTACTGCTCGGCAGGCCTCTCCCGCCGCCGCTTAGCTCAAACGTTCGACCGAACTGTCGAAGGTACACGGGGCCGTGTCACCCAGTTCGCGCATGACCTGCCCCTCGCAGCATTGCGGCGTCCGTTGTCAGGATCGTCCCCAAGGAGACCAGATGAATTCCAATCAAGAAGACAACGTTCGACGAGCCATCGACATACTCGACAGTGCGCGGCTCTCCCGACGGGATGTGCTGGCCTTGTGCGGTTTTAGCGTGGCGGCGGCGCTTTTACCCGGCTGCTCACAGTCATCTGAGCCACCTGTTAAGGATCGCCCGAATCTTGGACCATTGCACTACCTGAGTCTGTCGGAAGTCGCCCGGCTGATCGAGGCGAAGAAGATCTCGCCGGTCGAGCTCACGCAGATGATGCTCAACCGCATCCAGACACTGGATACCCGTCTGCACAGCTATGCCACGGTCATGGCCGACGAGGCCCTCGCGGCCGCCCGTGCCGCCGAGCGTGAGATCCAGTCCGGGAACTACCGGGGACCGCTGCACGGCGTCCCTATCGCGGTTAAGGACCTCTGCTACACGAAGGGGGTGCGGACGATGGGTGGATTGAAGGTGCGGCGCGATTTCCTCCCCGCCTTCGACGCCACCGTGATATCGAGGCTGAATGCCGCCGGGGCGGTGCTGCTCGGGAAGCTGAGCGTTACCGAGGGCGCGATGGTGGGCTATCACCGCGACTTCCCCATTCCGGTCAACCCGTGGGGTAAGGACTACTGGGCCGGCGTGTCCTCCAGCGGCTCGGGCGTCGCTACGGCGGCCGGTCTTTGCTTTGCGTCGCTCGGAACCGATACCGGCGGCTCGATACGCTTCCCGTCAACGGCTAACGGCATCGTTGGTCTGAAGCCCACGTACGGCCGGGTGAGCCGCCACGGTGTCCTGCCGCTGGCGGAAACGCTCGATCATGTGGGCCCGATGACGCGAAGCGTGAGGGACGCGGCGATCGTCCTCGAGGCGATTGCGGGACACGATCCCAATGACAGCACGTCGCTGCAAGCGCCGGTGCCGAACATGCTCGCCGAACTTGGTCGAGGCGTCGAGGGGCTGCGGATCGGCTTCGACCGTGCCTACGCGCTCGATGGCGTGGACCCTGGCCTGGCCGCGGCCATCGAGCTGGCCGTGGCAGAACTGCAGCGGCTCGGGGCCCAGATCGTCGATGTGCAGCTTCCCGACGTGTCGGAGGTGCATGCAGCCTGGTTCACGGTCTGCACTGCGGAGGCGGCCCAAGCATATCGAGAAACCTTCCCCTCACGGGCAGACGAGTACGGGGCCTATTTCCGGGAGTTCCTCGAGTTTGGTTCGAACGTCAGTGAGGCCGACCTCGCCAAAGCCCGTAAGGTCGGAAGGGCCATCGGCGAGGGATTCCTAGCCGTCCTGTCGACAGTCGACGCGGTTCTGAGTCCATCAGGGGGTACGCCGTACAAAGTCCGCTCCGGGTTGCAGTACGGTTCGATGACGGAATGGAATCAAGACCGTGCGCAGGCGTTTGGAAATTTGAAGCCGTTCACGTCGTTCACGTTCCCTCACAGTTTTGCGGGAGCGCCGACTCTGACGCTCCCGTGCGGCGTCACGAGCGACGGTTTGCCCTACTCCATGCAACTCGCCGGCAGTCCCTTGAGCGAAGCGATGCTGTGCCGGATCGGCCACGCCCACGAAGAGGCAACACAATGGCACGAGAGACATCCCAGTGTTTAATATCCTGATCTTTTCGAGGTTAAGGAGTAGCTCTCCTCCAGAGGGGTTCTGACTTGCGGCAGCCCGATATGAGACGGGAACTTTGCCCGCGGAGCCGGTCTAACAGTCGAATGGAGCTGACGGCTGCGCCGCCGCCGCAGCTCATTCCAGGTCGTTAAAAACCCCTTATTTCTGAATTTTTCTGATCTTATTGCAGTCGCACCTGCAGCCGCCGTTCGCGGCCATCGCCTACTGATTCTGTAAAGAGGTCTTCTTCCTTTTGAAGCGTCACATGGATGATCCTACGTTCGGTCGAATTTAGGACTCCAAAAGTAAAGGGCCGGCCGTTCTTGCGGACTTGCTCTGCGGCGAAACGTGCCATAGCGTGCAGTTCTGCTTTACGGGTTTGCCGAAAACCTTCGGCATCGACTACAAAGCGGTGCTCTCGATCTAATTGCCGTCCGTATACCTGGAATAACAAGACCTCCAACGCATCGAGCAGTTCCCCATTCTCAGCAAGTGCGAAATGCGAATCCTCGCCGACCAGATTCAGCAGACAGCCGTCGTCATTCCATTCTGCTCCGACGGTCAGGTCAAAACCGAGGTCCGTTACCAAACCAGCTAGATACTCTTTCGCGTTTGTACACGTCTCGTTCATAGAAAGTTTATGCCTTCTTGGACTTTACTTGCTTTGCACCCTTCGGAACCGAATCTACGATCTCGATCCCTGGCGGAGTGTTGGTGGTGTTCAAACGGTTGATCACCATCTGTTGCCCAAAGCTGACGATATTGCCAAAGAACCAGTATAACAGCAGCCCCGACGGTGCCGTCCACATTACCCACAACATCATAACGGGCATCAGATAAGTCATCATTTTCTGTTGCATCTGCTGCTCAGGAGTTATTGCAGCGGCCTGTGGCGTGAACTTCATCGACAAGATCATCGATAGCGCAAATGCAAACTCGAGGATATGCCACGGGTCCGCGGCTGAGAGGTCGGGCAGCCAGAGGAATGATGCCTGGCGGACGTCTAGGGCAATCGTGATGGCTGTGTAGAACGCTATCAGTAGGGGGAATTGCAGCAACATCGGCAGACAGCCGCCGATGGGTAAGGCGTCCTTGGTCATCTTGAGCTGCTCCATCTGGAGAGCACGCATTTTGGGATCGTCGTTCGGGACGCCTTTTTTCTGTAGGTCCTTGATCTTGTCCTGGATGCCCTTCATCTTGGGCGCGTTACCAGACGCCTTCTTGAACGACTTGCTCTGATACCACCTGAGCGGAAACAGCAGCATATAAAATAGGAACGTAAAGACGATGATCGCGACGCCGTAATTGTGCGTCAGGCCGTTGAAAAAATTAAGTGCGTACAGGATCGGGATCGAGAGCGGCTTGGTCAGCCAGCGGAGCCACCAGTAGTTGCTGAAATTGATCAGATCGATGATCGAGACCGCGCGACCATCTGCACCTTTCAACTCACCGCTAAGCTGGTTGAGCAAAAAGTAATCCTTCGGCCCAGTAAATATTTTAGTCACCGAGCCGTCGCCGGGAACCGGCATATAAGCCGTAACCAGATGCCGCGTCTCTGTCTTTTTCGGGCTGCGAATGACCCAATTGATAATGCTGTCGTAAACCGGCTCGATATTTACGTCGTATTTCGAAGCCTTATAATCCGCACCCTGCACAGGCGACGCCGGGATGGCAGCCATTGCAAAATACGCATCGCTCATCGCGACCCAATCGATCGTGCCCGTATCGGCGAGCTTGCCCTGGCCGTTTACATCGTATGTAAACGAATAATTGCCCCAATGCCGGTTGATGTCGCCATTGACCGCAGCCACAGCCTCGGACTCGGTGTGATAAAGCGTGTGAAAGTTGATCGCGTGGTCGCCGATGCTGGCGCCGATAGCGAGCGAAACGTTCGGTACCGGCTGGCCGTCCTTTTTCAAGGTAACGGCGAGATCCGACATGTAGCTGTCGGCACGAAAAACAAACGATTTCTTGACCTCGACACCGTTCTCGCCGATCAGCGAAAACTCGACCGTCTTCTCCTCGCCCGCATTCAAAGTGATCGCGTCCTCAGCGACGGAGATCTGATAATTGCGTTCGTTGGCGATCGTGGTGATGGCCGGGTCACTCGCTGTAAGCCTGAACGGCAATTCGCGAGGGCTTTGCGAAAGGGCTTTCTCCGAGATCAGCTGCAGTGGCTTTTTCTCGGTCCCGTTCGAACCGTCGGCGTAGATCGCATAGTCGCCTCGCGGCGATTTCGTCTTCAGCAATATCCAGCTTACCGGCAGAGCTCCCTTCGAATCGATCTTGACCTCGTATAGCTCAGATTTGATCGTGACAATACGATTCGGCGTCGTATCAGGCGTTACGGCTGCCGTTTCAGGTGTTGCAGTTGGTGCCTGGGTCGCGGCTGGTATTGCAGTATTCGCTACGGTGTAGGAATTCGCGGCCGTATTCGAATTGCTATTAGCCGGCGGAGTCGGCGGCGCCATGAAATACTGCCAGCCAAATAGGATCGCCATCGACAAGACTGCCGCGATCAAGAAACGAGATTGGTTACTACTGTTCGCCTGATTTTCCATCTTTAAGTTCAAGGTTCAAAGTTCAACGTTCAAAGTCCGCCGCTTCCGACCTTGAACTTTGAACTTGCAACTTTGAACTTACCTGACCGGATCATGCCCGCCCTTACACAGCGGCTGACATCGTAAGATACGCTTCACACCCATCCATGTTCCGCACATGGCTCCGTACTTCTCGACTGCCTCACGTGCGTACTCGCTGCAACTCGGCTCGAATCTGCACGCCGGTGGCAGAAATGGCGACAGGAACGCCTTGTAAATACCGAGAATGTCGAGCACCAAAAACTTCATCTTCGGCTATTCTGCCACACTCAAGAAAAAACACTGCCCGCGAATCACGCGAATAATACGAATAAGAATTTGTCTTTATTCGTCCTCATTCGTGTTATTCGCGGGCAAAAACTCCTTTCCAACCTTCGCCACGATCTGCTTTAGCTCAGCAAGCGGCTTTTCGAGCTTACCGTGCAAGATGCTTCGCCGTGCGTTCAAAACCCAGTCGTATCTCTGCGAAACCACGTCCAGCTCAGCCCGGCTCAATCTAAAACTCTCTCGCAGCAGGCGCTTAGCACGATTGCGGTCATGTGCTTTACCGATCGCTTTCTTGGTGGCGGTAATGCCTACGCGATGCAGCGGCCGATCGCTCGCCAGAATGAAAACCGTCATAAAACGGCCCTCGATACGCCTGCCCTTATCGTAAACACGAAGAAACTCGGCGCGTTTCAGCAGCCGAGTCTCTCGTCGTAACGAAAAATCTAGTAATGGTGAACCGTTAATCGCTTGCGTCCTTTCGCGCGGCGGCGTTTGATCACTGCCCGGCCGTTCTTGGTCGCCATGCGCGCCCTGAATCCGTGCTTCTTGGCGCGGCGGCGGTTGTTCGGTTGAAATGTTCTCTTCGGCATAGTTGCTCTCCACGTTTGCTCACTAGTGAAAGTGAAAACCTAGAGTTTACGCGCTTAAAACAGCGCATGTCAAAACCAAATTCGCCTAAAAGCGCTGTAATTTGCACTCGCCGCGGCAAAGGCGGACAATCAAACTAATAAGGGGAGACAGCAACAATGACAATGATAAAGATGGTCGAGCCGCAGGAATGGGAAACTTTCCTATACTCGTTTACCAATCGCAACCACGGACGGCGTGCCAGATTTGAGATCTTCGGCCCGAATGGCGGTTTCAAAGAGGAAGAGCAGGAAGGCAATTTCACCTCGATCGCATCCCATAGCAACAAAATTACCGTCACCCGACACTATGAAAAGAACGGCGAGCAGCAGGCTATGGTCGACGAACTAAATAACGTCCGCGGAATCTCGGTCCAATACGACACCGACAACAGCGTAAACGTACTCGAATTCGCTGACGGCAACGGCGGAAAGACAACGCTGCATTTTGAATCGATGGTCGACGGAGTTTCGTGAGATCCACGTTTGTTAGCGTAGATTCGGGCTGTTCACTAATTGCTTTTGGTCTTACCCGCGTCTTTGACCAACGTTTGCTCGAACCAGCCTACCGTTAACGCATTCGAGCGGGTTGCAGCTTCGTTCTGGAAGCCATGTGCTGCGCCTTCAATGGTGACGAAGTTCGACCTGACTTTATTCTTCTGAAAGGCGTCGTACATAATTTGGCTATTGCTGATCGGAACCAGCGGATCCTTATCGCCGTGAATTAGCAGCGTCGGCGCATCATCCGGTGTCACAAAAACGATCGGCGAATAGTCTGCTGCTTTTTCCTTCTCGAAGTTCAGTGCCGGGAAGTTGGAAAGGACGCTGCCATCATTTGGAGCACCCAGGCCACGCGCAAGCGGACGCATATCTACTGGCGGAAACCAGGCCACCACCGCGGCGACGCGATCGCTTTCCCTCATAAACTCTTCGCTCGCCTTAGGATCGCCGTTGTCTGAGGCAGTGCCGATCATCAGGGAAAGATGGCCTCCCGCGCTACCACCAAAGACACCGAGGCGATTCGGATCCACGCCCCATTGCTTGGCATTAAAGCGGATGAATCGAACCCCGCGTCGAATATCCGCAACGATCTCAGGGATCAAGTACTTAGGGCTGCCACCATGCCGCAGGGCGATCAAGGTAAATCCCTTATTAAGAAAATCCTTGAATAAAGGGCGTTCCGCCAGTTGCTGTGGAGGGGTGTAGTTTGAGATATAACCGCCGCTAACCACAAAAATAACCGCCGCGCCATTCGCGCCAGCCTTCGGTTTTATGACGTCCATGGTCAGGGCCATACCGTCCTTATGGCCATAAACTGCGTCCGGTATGATGTCGACTTTTGCTTGGGCCTGAGCCCCGGCAAGAGTGGCCAAACAGGCGGTAAGCAGCACGGGTAAAAGTAAACGTGTGATCCTTTGCATATCTTTCTCTCCTAGCGAAAATTTGATGTGCCGTTAAGATAACATGACCCACCACACTTGGCACGCCGGCGTTAAACAGGATTCTCTTGACATCCGGACAGTTTGGGAACAATATCAGCGAACTGAACTGATAATTTAGAAGCCAAACAGCGTTCATGGTGCACTATGCAGGAAGCTTCACGACAGCTGGAAATAGCTCGCGGTTGGCCGTATTTTGCGGCGCTGTTTGTTATCACCTTCATCGCGTTTTGGCCGTCCTACTTTTCGCCGGGCCTCGCTGCAAGCAGTCGGTATGCGCATCTTCACGCATTAACGGCGGCCATTTGGATGGGGATGCTGATAATTCAGCCGTGGCTGATCAGAACTTACAGATTCGAGTTTCACCGAGCACTTGGTCGGACGTCATACGCCCTCGTGCCGGTCATAGTGGTTTGTATGCTACTGCTCGCAAATTACCGGCTCCGGACAGTAAGCGGAACCGACTATCCGATACAGACCTACGTGCTGTATCTGCAGATATCATTAGCGGCCCTTTTTGCCCTGTCATTCGCCCTGGCTATGGTCTATCGCCGTAAGGCCGAGGTGCATGCACGCTTTATGATCTGCACCGGATTAACACTGATCGACCCGGTTTTTGCACGCCTCTTTTACTCGATACATCCCGGCTCCGCTCAGTACCACCAATGGTTGACCTACGGGCTCACTGACATTCTATTTCTAGTTCTCATAATTGCAGAACGCCGGAATCGATCCGGCAAATGGGTGTTTCCGTTGATGCTGATAGTTTTTGTGATTGCTCAAGCACCCGCTTTGTTGTGGCTTACGAATCTTGAGATATGGCAATCATTCGCAACTTGGTTTAGGTCAGTTCCCCTGACGTGATGTGTTATCGAAGGTCATTGCTTAACTCGCCACAAGCTTCTTCAAAGCCGCAACGTATAGAGTATGTTCCTCTTCGAGGATCTTAGCCGACAGTGTCTCTACCGAATCGCTATCCAAAACCGCAACCTCTTTCTGCGAGATGACCTCGCCGTGGTCTAGGAGTTCGTCGACGTAATGGACGGTGCAGCCGGTGACCTTTACACCGGCGTCGAAAGCCTGGCGTTGTGCATCGAGTCCGGGGAAGGCGGGGAGCAGGCTCGGGTGGATGTTGATTATTTTGTTCGGGAATGCCTGAACAAACGAGGGCGAGAGCAGTCGCATGTAGCCGGCGAGGCAAACTAGCTCGACACCGCGTTTGGTTAGCTCGCTAATTATCTCAGCGTCGTGCACTTCACGCGATCGAGCGCGGCGCTCGACAACAATCGTCTCGACCCCACGCTCGCGAGCCTTCGCCAAACCCGCCGCATCCGCCTTGTCGCTGATAACAACAACGACCTCGGACGCCGGAATCTCGCCGCTCACAACCGCATCGACAAGAGCCACCATATTCGACCCGCGCCCGGATATCAAAATGCCTATTTTCATCTATTTCGGCAGAGCTGCTATTTTCGCGAGGTAGTCAGTAGCTAACTTATGGCCCGGCGAGAGGGCCAATACTTTTTCGTAGTCGGCCTTGGCGAGGTCATATCTCTTGGTATCAAAATAGACCGCGGCGCGCATAACATGGGCTCCGATGTAGGTCGGATCGATTTTGACCGCTTGTGTCAGATCAACGATTGCGACGTCATGCAACTTTTTCTTGATATTGGTAATGGCCCGATCCATATAGGCTTTTGCGTAGCCAGGATTCAGCGAGATTGCCCTTGTGTGTTCGGCAAGTGCAAGATCAAAAAGCCCTTGGGCTGAATATACCATCCCGCGATTGTTATAGGCCTCAACATTTGTTGGGTCGAGATTGATCGCATTATTTATATTGATGAGTGCGAGGTCGTATTGTTTCTTTTTGTAATAGACGGACCCGCGATTCACAAATGCCTTCATGTACTGCGGGTTTAGTTTTATTGCCTGATCGTAATCGGCCAGAGCCAGGTCGAGGTCGCCTTTGTCGTAATATGCGATGCCGCGATTGTAGTAAAACTGCGAGTCATTTGGCGCTATAGCCAGGCCTCTCGTGTAGTCGGCGATCGCTCCCACGTGATCCTTGGTCCTGTTTCTTGCAAGTCCACGCTGAAAGAGCGCGTCGAGATTGTTGGGGGAAAGAGTGATCGCTTGAGAATAATCTGCGATCGCGAGGCTCATATTGCCGGAGTAAAAATAAGCCTGTCCGCGGTTAAACCAAGACGTCGGTGCCGCCGGGGCCAGATTGATCGATGACGTAAAACTCGCGATCGCCTGCGGATACTGTTTATTTTTATAAAACTGTATGCCCTGCTCGAGATGCTGCTGGGCCGTCTGCCCAAACGCCGCCGAGGCCGCCAACATCGAGACAATTACTAGCAACTGAAACCTTTTCATAGCGTTAGTTAATCCTCCTAAATATCACCTTCTTAAATACGCACCCCGACGCCCGGCTGATAAACCACCAAAATACGCCGCCGCGAGTTTTGTTACAAACGAGATCGTAAATAGCAACGCGATCTGCGCGAGTAACCCAGCCGCAACGATGACCGCAAGATCGATCAGAAAGTAAACCAGCCAGACAAGCAAAGCCGCCTTGACGCTGTTGCCCTTAGGAAACTTGCCACCGATCCACCGCCCGGCCAAAAACATCAACGGAATACCCGCCACTATCGAACAATACGGAGCCGCAACCTGTGCGTATGCCTGATAATACGGTTCGTCATGTCCCGGATCGATCGCATAGCTGTAAACGACCACATACAACATGCTGATAAGGACGTTGACGATCATCACGCCCAACGCAAACGGAATAGCAAGCCACCAGCGATTTTTGTCCATAGCAGTCTCAACAGTATATTGTCTTTTCGTGTACTATGCAGACCAAGGGAACAAGAACCTGCTCTCTCCAGAGCCCATATCTCAAAAACATTGAGCCCTTTTCCGTAATTTTGTCGCACTATAGAGCAAGTTCACATTTGGGGGAATTGAAATGAGAAAAGCACAGATCTTAGGTCCACTCAATAGCCTGTTACTTGCTATATTCACAGCCTTTGCTCTAATTGGTGCGGCAAGTTCGCCCGCACTCGCGCAGGACGATTTTAAGGTCGGCGACAGGGTCGAGGTAAAGGACGGCGATAGGTGGTATAAAGCCCAGATAACTGACACTAAGCCTGGAGAATTTAAAGTCCATTACGACGGTTACGACCCGATCTTTGACGTATGGAAAACGCCGAATAGCCTGCGGCGAATAGGTGCGCCGGACCCGGCCACGATAAACAGAGCCACCAAATACAAGCCCGGCGACCGTGTCGAATGCGATAAGGCTTCGATGGGAGACTGGGAAAAGGGCACGGTCGTGCCATTTTTGCCAGATGATACTAACAAGAACTCAGGCAATTTCTACCGCGTTAGACTCGATTCGTTTAACAAGAGCGGGTTGTATAAGGCGGGACATGAATGCAATACCGTGAATATTCGCCCCATTAACGAAGCTCCGTTCAGGGCGAGCGGAAAATACAAGGTCGGCGACCAGGTCGAGGCCCAGAACGCGAATTTCACCTGGCTTTCGGCAAAAGTCATCGCGGTAGAGGGAGCTTTTTATAAGGTCCGCTTCGACAACCGCGACAGCCGATATGACGAATCCATTAGCGACGACCGGATCCGTCCCTTGGGAACCACCGAAAAGGAAGCCGAAGCTAAAACTAAACAAGATGAACCGTTAACGCCAAAAATGGCCGGTGCGTTCCCTACACTGCCCGGCACGGCCTGGAAAATAGATTTCGGAAGAGACGTCACCGGCACGGTCTTCCAATTTTGTAAAAGCCGAAGGTGGGAGATAATTCCCCAAAGAGCCGGAACGATCGGCGCTGTTGGAAGATCTTACACGGTCTCAGGCAGTACGCTGACCACCGTCAATGCCGACGATGGCAAGGTCGAAAAATGGAAGATGAAATGGAATGGCGGCGTCCTGGAATTGTTTGACGGAAAAACAACTCTGAAGCTCCATTACACCGGCCAAAATAAATGTTAGTAAGTTGAAATAGGAGAAAAAAATGAATAAACAAACTTCCCACAGCAGGCGATCACTGATATTGGCGGCCATCTCAATGCTCATCATGTTCGGTGCGGCACCAGCCGCTTTCGCGGAGAAGAGTACGAGCGGCAAGTCTCAAAAACAAGCCTCACGTACTGCTCCCAATAAGGAGATCGTCGAGAAGGTCTTGAAGAGCGGTTGGGACAAGACGGGAGAAAGCTATCCCAATGTGAAGGTCGTACTGACTTTGAACGAGGTAAAGTTTGGCAAGGCATACGTGGCGACACTCAAGGAGGTACAGGTCGAGGGATTGCCAAAGGGAGGAATGGTTACGCCTGCGATAGTCGATTTTACGGTGCGAACCTATTACAACACCGAAACCCAAGCCGTCCGCCGCGTCCGCGAAGCCCGTGTATACAAGAACAAGTTTGGCGAATGGGCCGTCATGACCGGTTCGGTGAGAGGCGAGGATACCACCACGAAGGAGCCTGCGGATAAAGCAGAAACGGCAAACCTGCCCGCTAAGGACAAACCCGACGTTAAAACCGCCGATGAGACAACCGCCAATCAAGCCGAACGAGACGAAAACGGATTCCCGAAACCGGATTTTTCCGAAATGGAAAAATATTTTGAGATCGTCAGAACGGATTACGATTTCAGCCTCGGCAGATTTAATATGCTCGTTAAAATGACGAAAAACACCAATGTTTTAGAGTGGTATATGACTTTTTACGACGCGGACGGCGTCAAGGTCATGGACAGGAGTTTTAACGCGAATATCGGCTCACCCCCACTCGGCGAACCGACAAGGATCTACGGCTATACCCCGACCGAAAGGGAAATGAAACAAGTTACCAAAATTACCATCACCAGAAAACCCTCTTAGCCGCTGCGAAGAATCAACTGCCGCTCCAAAGCGTTTTCGCCAGACGCGGAGGCCGAATAAACCAATGAACGGGAGGGCGAAACATCAGAGGAGACAAAAATGAAAGGACAAACAAAATCGAATTGGCAAAATGCGGCGTTTGCTTTTATCGCGTCCGTCGCGTTCGTGTTCGCGTTCTGCTGTCAGGCATCGGCGCAAAAAGGCAAATTCAAAGCCGGCGATAAAGTCGAATGCGACCAAGCAGGGATGGGATGGTGGGAAAAGGGAACGATTGTGCCTTACGGCAAATACGATAACCCGGAAACGGCTAACTATTACCGCTTTAGCTTAGACCGCGTTCCCAGCGACGAAGGCACGTTATGTGCTTTCAAAAACATGCGCCCGCTGACGACCGCCGCGCCGAAGGAAAATCCGGGCGAGCAGCCAAACGAAACCGGCGGTGAAGAAACTCCCGCCGATAAAGAAAAGCCAAACGAGACAAAAGCGGGACGCTTCAAAGTCGGCGACCGCGTTAAATCGTGCGGCATGCAACTCAAGGATAATCCGCTTTGCTGGGAAAACGGCACGATTGTCAAAGATATAATGCCGGAAGGAGGCGGAGATAACTATCAAGTGCTGGTTGACGACCCGAAAGGCGGCAAGGGCAGTCTCTACTACATTCCGTCGAAATGGATTCGCGGCGGCGCCGCGCCGCCGCCCGCAACGCCCGATTGCCCGTTTAACGAACCAGCAGGCTCGGCTTCCAAAACCGCTAAACCTTCCGCCGAAACATTCAAGCGCGCGATTTTCGAGTTTTTTAAAGGCAATGCCGCCGGGCGCAAAGTCGGCGTCACGTATCAAACCTTTGAACTCGGCACATCCTACGTCAACCGTCTGACGAACAACGGACTGCTGCACACCGGCGCACCGCAGAACGCAATGATCTATACGGTCAAAACCAAATATATCAAGTGCGAAAAATACACCGACAGCACGATTCGCTGGCTGGTCGAAAGCCGGTTCGCCTGTTTCAAAAACAGCTTCGGCGACTGGATCTGCCCGGTTGACAGCGTGCCGAAATATTTGGAGCAAATTCATTTGCCGAACAAATGATTTTTTCGGCGAAAATTTGAGCCGTTTTTCTGAACTCTCTCGCATTACAAATGAAGATGATTTCAGAAAACTGAAAATAATCAACTCCACAAAACAGGAGAATCAAAAATGAAAAAATCAGCAAAATCGAATTGGCAAAACAGCCGTTTAAATCAAACGGGCTTGGCGGCGGTCCCCACGTCATGTCAAGCGTTATCTAATCTCTACGTTTCCAGTTCCCGTTGTGACCTTTCCGATCTCGAAACCATTTTTTAGTTGACTGGCAACCAAATTTTTATCAGATTTGGAGCACACAACAACCATCCCGATTCCCATATTAAACGTCCGGAACATCTCTTTTTCGTCGACATTTCCGAGCCGCTGCATTATGCCGAATATGGGGAGTTCGGGCCAGGTGCCGCGGTTTATTTCTACGGAGACGCCTTCCGGTAAAATTCGCGGAATGTTCTCGAGGAAGCCGCCGCCGGTGATGTGGACGAGGCCTTTGATGACGCCGGTGTCTAGCAATCCTTCGATTGGACGAAGGAAGCTGGCGTGGGTCGCGAGCAGGGCTTCGCCCACTGTTGTGCCGAGTTCTTCGATGTAGGAATCTGGGGTGTAGCCGCCGACTTCGAAGAAGAGTTTGCGTGCGAGGGAATAGCCGTTGGTTTGTAGGCCGGTCGAGGGAATACCAAGGACGACGTCGCCGGGAGTGATCGACTTGCCGTCGATGACCTTTGGTTTATCAACGACACCGACGATGAATCCGGCGAGGTCGTATTCGCCATCGGAGTACATCGACGGCATCTCTGCCGTTTCGCCGCCGAGCAGAACGCACCCGTTTTCGCGGCAGGCACGGGCCATGCCCTCGACAACGGATGCGGTGACTTCAGGTTCGAGTTTGCCGGTGGCGAAATAATCGAGGAAAAACAACGGCCGAGCACCTTGTACGAGAATGTCGTTGACGCAGTGATTTACGAGATCGGCACCGACAGTATTGTGGATTCCTGTATCAAACGCCAGCTTGAGCTTCGTCCCGACGCCGTCCGCCGAGGCGACCAAGATCGGCTCCGACATATTCGGAAACGCCCCCGCGAACATCCCGCCAAAGCTGCCGATCTCGGTCAGCGTGCGTTCGTTAAAAGTGCTGCGTGCGTATTCGCGGATCTTCGCGACCGCGAGATTTGCGTTGTCAATAGAAACACCGGCATCGGCGTATGAAATCGAAGTTTTCATGAGTGCTAAGGTTCTAAAACATGTGAACCGCCGTATTGTTGAAGCTTTTTGTCAAAAGTCAGCAGAACATTTTGATAAACCCGTGCCTCCGTCGCCGCGTAGCTATCAACAATTGACAGTGCAGCCTGGCTTTCATAAAGGTTAATCGTTCCGTCGATGTAATCAGCGTTATACTGAATGTTTGGAAGCGTAAGAAATCTTCTCAAAAAGCTCGCTATTCGCTGGCGTGTGAGTTCGTAATAGGATTCAAGGACGAATACGGTTTCGGTGATAACTGCATCTGTGACGTAACATGGTTCAGCCTCGATCACGAGCCGCGCGCGAATTGCCTGATCCGGGACATCTCCGACTAAATATCGAAGCACTAGGTTAGTATCCAGACTGTTCATCTACCGTATCTTTTCTCATATTCTGCTATTCGAGCCTCGGCAATCGCCTTTTTCAACGCACGTCCACTTAAACCAAGCTTATGTTTAGGGATTGTCGCAACGATGCGTTCTCTTAGTTCTTCAAATTCTTCGAACGTAGTTCCCGGCTTAACCACGATTTCACCATTATCGTTCACCGAGACTGTCACTTTACGCCCCGGCGTTATGCGGAAAGCCTTCCTGATCGCCGACGGGAGCGTGATAGTTCCTTTGCTTGTCACCGTAGTCTTGTAATTCACGTAATACATTTTACGTATTGTAATACATCGCGTCAAGGTCTGCGGACGTTGAGACACCGGCCTGATTGACCGATGCCACTTGGTTCATTAGCATCTTTGTATGAGCTTCACATTGATCGATCAGGGCAGCGAGAACTTCGAATTAGCGGTGAACGTATGGAATTGGAAAGCGGCGGTCGAGATCATTCGTCATCTCGATATTGTCGATGAAGGCGCGATGCGGCAAATGGGATACGCAGCGACCGGCGTCAATATAGCGAGTGATGACGCTCACGAGATCGGTACGCGAATTCGGAGTGAGATATTGCCAAGAGTCACGCCCGGCAAACGGATGTTCGCTAACCTCAGCATTACCGATGCACCGGACGACAAAACGCTGCACCGCGACAGTGATGAGGAATGGAAGAACTACAGCGTCACGCACGAATGGCTGGAGGAATTTGCCGACTTCTGCCTTAAGTCGAAGGGCGTTCAGGTATTTTAAATGCGCAGGCCCGCGCGGGGGCCAGGGGGGTACACTGAGCGGTTGCAGGTTAGGCCGTGCTGACCGCGCGGCGTGCGCGCGGGGTGGGTGTTGG
>JANNWQ010000071.1:0-2581 GCA_031408595.1 Acidobacteriota bacterium
ACGCCGTTCTTGTTTGTCAAGATCGCTCTTCAATTAGGGCAGATGACACTTGCGTGACGAGCGGTCAAAAGCCATTTACCTTTTCGCTTCATCCAGAAATTTGTGAAACGGCGGCGCACAGTTTGTCCGGCAAAGGGTGCCTTTCCGACCGGTTTGATCGTCTCTAATCCCATTACAATTACGGTGTCTCCGTGAAATAAAATAGTTTGGATCTCGCGGACAAAAGAAGAGTAATCAATGACGCCATTTTGAATGAGCGCCGCTACCGCTTTTCGCCCGATAATGACAGTGTTTCCCGGAGCATTAACGGTGAAATCTTCGACCGTTATCTTATCCAATGCTGCGACGTCTTTATTCAAGATGGCGTCGGCTTCGGCGGCGTCGAGCTTTCGGATTTCTTGTTCTAGCTTAATTTGTTTCGCGCTTTGTCCGAACACCAAAACCGGTAAAACAAAGGTAACGACTGCTGCGAGTAGAATAAATTTCATCTTTTCTCCCTTTTGAGGACTTTTTCCAGACCGTTGATGAGAGCGATCGACTGCTGTGTCTGCACGCCGTTTCTATTTGACAGAATCTCTTCGTAACAAAGATTCGCGTGGTCATCCCTACGTCCTTGTGTCGGTGAAGGCCTGTGCCTGAAAGCGGTCTTCGGTGCCGATGTTGTTGTATATCTGGTTGTAGCCCACGTTTGGAATTGAACGGCGGATCGATATAACAAAGATCAGACCGCCCAAGTCGCGGATAAACTTCCGCATCACATCAAGATTGTCGCCGTAATAAAGAGTGTTCATTTATTCCGAGATAGATTATTACCAGTTATAGCAGAAACAAAAGCGACGACATAGATCACGGTGCGGATCATATGAGCGTTTTCCCACGGCAGCCACAGTTCCTTTACGTTTGCGGGCGGCGAAGTAGCACTCCACGTCATTAACAGATCGTTTAGCGGGAAATTTACCTTGACCGTCAGGATCATTGCTCCGATCGAACAAACGGTTGCTATTGCCGCCAGCAAAAAGCCCGCTGACATTAGCTGCTTTCTCATTAAGATCAGCCATACAAGGCCTGCAAATATTGCCGTTATTACGAGTGGCGGCATCAAACGAGCATAAACAACGTGAATTCCCTGCTGAAGCTGAACAAAAGCAGACGGCTCAAGCGATAACCGAGCCGGCTCAGTGGTCGCGATCGCTATAAAAATACCAGCTATCAGTCCCGTCGCAATGATCTCGATACTGGCTGCTACTGTCAAAAGTCGCATTATCGTTTCCTCCGGCCGTTTTTTTGGATTACGGACGGAACTGTAGCACTAACCGCAGTTCTTCGCAAAGAAAAATGTCGGCGCACGCCTAATAAATCGCGGTGCCTGACCCCGCGATTTTTCCGCCGATAATGCCGATAAGTTTGACCGCGAAACACACGAGAAGAACGAAAGGCGAAGCAAAACAGCCGCACGTTTCCGACGAGGCGGCTTGAGCCGTCTTCCCCCGCATCGCGGCAAATAGCGACGCCGTTCACGGCGTGGTGAGGTTGGCGAATCAATCCCAAGGGCGTTTTAACGTCCTTTTGGTGGTCACGGATCACTGGGCAAAGTGCTAAACCGGGAGAGACCGCCCGAATTGTTGTTCAGGAGACAATTCGCGGCCCAGCGATGCTTAAACGGCTAACTGATCGAGGTTTTGTAGGAATTCTATGTGGAAGTACGCGGTCTGTATATCGGCATCTCTCGACACCGTTTGCTCAACGGAAAGCGCACATCACATAACCATCGCCACGCGACCCAGACCCTTTATCCGTTTGAGCGGGAGAATTGTATTCCGTTTCAGGGAGAAAATGCAGGAACCGAAGGTGGGATTTAGTACCAAGAGCTCTGAAAATTGCTTAGCTTCTTATCTATTTTGCGATCTTAATCGGCTGGTCGCATCGTGGACACGCAAAATCGACAACTGATTTCCCGACGTGGTGGGTTTCTCCGATCTTTTTCAACCATTCCGTGCGACCAGGCCAAATGTTAAAAGCATCAATGAAATCCGCGACGGCGATGATTGGCGACTTATGTAGTTGTTGAGTTCGCTCCGCTCGATAATATTCCAAAAACGGATGGTCAAAAACGGAAGGTTCAGGGATAACCTGATATCGCAACACTGGCATCAAGGATTGGTTGTCAGTGACTATCTTGCTCTCGACCGATGCACGTATCTCCGTAATACTAAGCAGCAGAACCTCCAGTGCTCTAGAGTCGGCCTCCGCACTGGGACGGAAGAAGCGAAAAATTACTGAGGGATCGTCGAATTCGAACCATTCACCCGAGATCCTCTGTTTGGCAAACATCTTTTTGAACTCGTTCTCCATCCGAATGGCATCGCCCTCGATTATGCCAACCAGTTCAAGTCGGTCGGGGCAACCAGTTTGTAGCTGTTTCTTCCGCGCTTCAACGTTCGCGGCACGGCCAATCTTGTAGCGCTTGGTCTCACCCGCCCGAAAGACGTAAACAACCGCTCCAATCTCCTCAAGTTCGGGTATTATCTGCATAGATCTAAATACGTAAATACTAGCGTTACGACTGCAATTGGGACGAGTC
>JANNWQ010000072.1:0-2519 GCA_031408595.1 Acidobacteriota bacterium
CAATTGGGACGAGTCTATCCCTTGAAGTACTCGGATACGATTGTTTTAATAGCCTCCGTTACCATTACTCCAGAATTCTTGGCCAGCGCGCTTTTCATCGTTGCAGCAACTGTAGCCTTGCCCTCTTGGAGGCTATGAGGCGTTGCGTTTAGAATGGCGAATCCTCGCATCGTAAGTTGCACTCCCAAAAACAGTTGCCCGCCACCCGCCGAATCCGTAAAGGTGATGAAGCCTTCTCGTTGAAGAAATTCCATCGTGCCATCCATGAGGGAAAATGCTTCCTCGTCGACAGGATGCAAGAATTGATCCACGTTTAGGAGGACCTGGTGTGGAAAGGCTTCATAAAGACTGACCAGAATCCGGGCAGTGAGAAAATTAAATATTTCAACGTTTCCCGAACTGAGTTGGGAATCTGTATATGGTGTTAGTGAGCTCATCGACTTAACAAAACAGGTTATTCTAAAATGTAGATAAACTAGCACCTAAATCGTAATGGCGCAATTCAATTATTGTCGTGTCATGATCCGCGCGATCCTATGCCTTCTATTCACCGCACTGCTCAGCCATACATCCGCAATGTCGCAGAATACGCCGTGTAGATTTGATGAGGTGACGCTGGCGTTTGTGGGGACGGCGGTGGAGCAGGCGCGGTGTTTGTTGCGGCCGAACGCGATCGGCGGCGTGCTCGAGGCGGAGGCTGTGTTTGCTAAGGTTTGAGGAAATAATTATTTTGCAGAGGCTGGACGTGCCACTCCTTTAAGGCACTTCTAGGCCTCCGTGAGGGACTTACGCCCGGTCGACTAGATCTCACGTGTTTACGCCTTTAATTTTGGCCACTTCAGACAAGCCTCGCTGTAACGCATCATCATCAGTGATCTCTCTTCGTAGTTGATAAACAGCTAACATCCTTGCTATTACATCGGGCTTGTAGTTAATTTGGAATCGCCCAGGAAGCGTTTCGCCCGTCGAGACCAAGACGTCCCCTTTAGCGTACTTAAACAATATCGCCCGATCACACCGCACGGACTCATGAGTACCCTGAGCAAAGAGATCATAAATCGATATCTTTTCGATAATCGTCCAGTCATGCGTCTGAAGCATCGAAACATGGTGGAAGCCCCAGCCGGACGGGCCGTTTTCATCGCGAATCGCGGCTATGTCACGCGGTCGATCGTCGACGTAGACTCCGAGAAAGTAAATGTCGAGATAATCCTCAGGCGTGTCGCCCGATTCACAAGTGATAACAACGAATTCATTTTTTCCTGTTGGTATCGAAAGAGAACTAACCTCAAATCCCTCGCGCACGACCGGTATCCACGCGTCTGCAAAGTAAAAGCCGACATTCAGCTTTCCGATTATCGTTCGTAGGGCTTCCTCGGCAGCGTCATCCAAATGTTGGATAAATTCCTTCATTGTCTTATCAGAACTCTATTTCAACTGCCGAACGTCGCACCCATACTTCACTCAACTCAAAACTGGACGACAAAACTTACACTGAGACGACGCGGTTGCAAACGGTGTCGCTCTCGACAGCTTCGAAGCGGGTACGGCGGATCATTTCGATGGTCTCATACTTGGCGTTGCCCATACTTACTATTCTACGCGAAATACGCTGCTACGACGTCACCTTCTGCCTGCGATTTTCTATGTCGCGCAATATTCTTTATACTCTTTAGTTTGCGGTGTGGGCCGCGGGTGCGATTTATATGGCGTTTTTTTGGCGTAGGAACAAGGAAGATTCGTTCTCTAGCTCGGTTTTGGGGCTGGATAAGTCGATCGAGGAGCTGAAGGCACAGGAAGAGGCGGTCGAGAAGGAGATCGGTGTACGGTTTTCGCGCGCCGTTGAGAAGACGCGGCATTCGATCAACAACCGGCTCGATACGATATTCGAGGGAAGAAAGCAGATCGACGAGGCGTTTCTCGACGAACTCGAGGAAATGCTCATCTCGACCGACATCGGCGTCGCGACGACCTTGCAGATACTCGACAGCGTGCGGCGTGGCGTTTCGCGGGCCGAGATCAACGATCTGGCGGCGCTCAAAGACGCGATGAAAAAGGAGCTGCTGGGCATCCTGCACCATTCCACGACAAGCGGCGTCGCCGACGAACGCAGCATCGACGAATCGATCAAGCCGTACGTGCTGATGGTCGTCGGCGTAAACGGCGTGGGCAAGACCACGACCATCGGCAAACTCGCCCAGCGGATCAAAAACGAAGGCAACGACGTCCTCATCTGCGCCGCCGACACCTTCAGAGCCGCCGCCAGCGACCAACTCGAGATCTGGGCGAAGCGTGCCGGTGTCGAGATCGTTCAGCAGAAGCAGGGAACTGATCCGGCTGCGGTGCTGTTTGACGCTTTGGCAGCGGCGAAGGCAAGGAATAGCGACGTTTTGATAGTTGACACGGCGGGAAGGCTCCATAACAAAGCGAATCTGATGGCCGAGCTTGAGAAGATGAAACGCATCGCGGCCCGCGAGGTCCAAGACGCTCCGCACGAGACTTTGCTAGTCATCGACGCC
>JANNWQ010000073.1:0-1532 GCA_031408595.1 Acidobacteriota bacterium
TCGATGTCTTCGCCGTCGAGGAATTGCTGTTTTCGTCCACCAGCCGCACCGACGCTGCTGTGGAGAGGTTGAAAAGCGCCGGTGTCGTCTTTGTCTCTTACAAGACGCTGTTCTTCGAATTGACCGAAGCGGTGGCCGACGGACCTCATGCCGACAAGATGATCGCCAGGCTCGGAGCGTTCCCGGATGATCTCCCGGAGGACGCCGAGCACTAACCGCGCAACGTCCCTCGCTTTCTCCACACTCGCAGGTCAACCATGACTTTGATGGTCGCCGCGAGGAGCAGCGCGCAAAGCACCGCCTTCGACACCGTCTCCATCGTCCCCTCGATCAGTATGCCATGGACCACACTCCCTGCGGCGATGACGATCGCGAGGGGCATATGGGCGATGCGCCAGGTTCGCGTTCGCCATCCCCATCGCCGGCGAAGTGCAGCCAAAATCGCGACGGCGAAGATGGCCCACATGGCGATCACACCCCAGGGGGAGAACGGCGTCGGCGACGAGAACAGAAGGGCGTCGATCATGTCAGGCGGACTGGTGATCCAAAGGCCCCCGACGTGGATCACCACCGCCACCACCAGCGTGCCTCCGATCCAGCGATGGGCACGCCGTCCACGATAAGCCGACAGTCCCGGCAAGTATCCGCCGATCAGCAAAGGCTGCACGAGCACAAGACCCAGTGCGATAATGCCGGCGAACCCGGCCAGCATGTAGACCGGACCGCGCCATGCGAGCAGCGGGCTCAAAGCCGCGGCGGCGATCGGCACGCAAACAACTGCTGCAAGGGCGACCCAGATCAGGGCCATCCGGGCCAATCGCCATCTCCTCGTTCGCAACTCTATCAGACCGGCTGAAGCACGAAGTGCGCCTCCAGGCTGGTTTCCTTTGCACTCCGCATCACCGGACGCAGAAACACGGCTTTGAATTCACCACTGTCATAGGCAAGGTGACCGTGCGGTTGGCCAAAGATCGGAATGATCTGCGGCATCTCGAGACGGAACGCCCCGTTCTTGTCGGTGAGCGTGGCCCCATGACTATGCGGTTCATGCTCCTGTCCTTCGATCGTGTGCGCCCAGATATGGACGCGCTGCCCGGCAAGCGGAGCCCCATCGCCTGCGCGGCGCACGGTGCCGGTCATCCAGAAGCCGCCCTTGCCGATCCGATCCACGATCGGCGCGCCCTTGCGGTAGTTGTTGGTCCCGCCCGGCATCGAAGGGGTCGGTGCGAGACCTTCCGCGCGGGCGGGCAACAGCAGCCCGGAAACCCCGGTTGCAAGGACCGACCCGCCGGCGGCGAGAAGGGTGCGGCGGTCGAGTACGACGCGGGTCATGTTAATTCCTTCCGGCGACGATGCAGTTGCTGCGCCGAGCGTACAACACCAAGCGCGAGAGGCCCAGTTGTGGGTGGCGAAGAGCGCGACAGGTCGCAATAACAGTGTTGTGAACAAGTTTGCCGGCCACTCGACCAGCGTCGTTGACCAGGCCTATTCGGAAGCGTCCGATGCTGACTGGCCGAAACAAACCTCTCGAG
>JANNWQ010000074.1:0-13459 GCA_031408595.1 Acidobacteriota bacterium
AAAGCCACCGTCTGCTCGTATGGATGAAAGTCAACCCCGATGTATACTGCCATTGTTGATCTCGCGGGTTGTTTTCTTTTGTCAGAATTTCGAGTTTACACAAAACTCGACTCCCGCGAGACCAACTTCATAGCATCAGACCTTCAATATTACGATTCTCTTGGATGCGGTTCTTCCTTCAGTCTACGTGAGGGCGGCAAAAGACTTGACATCCCCCGGAATGAGAATATACTTCCCCCATAAAAGATACACAGCAGTAAGCGTTTGTGTGCATCGCATCACCAATGCTCCTAGACGTCGGCCGTTCGTGCATTTTTTACCTTTGAACTTGGTAAGGAGGCCGCCGTAATGTCAAAAACTCGAAAGTCATTTCGTTTAAACATTTTTGTTATTGGAGTCACAGCAGTTTTAATGCTGGTAATAGCCGCAAATTGGAGCGGCGTTTCGAGCATCTTTAACTCGATGGAGGTCGCTGCGCAGGAAACGCCACCTACTGAGCAGGTTCTCTCACCTTCGGCACTCTCCTATACCCGCTCAACTTTCGCTAACACCTACACGCAGATAACGACTGGCGGCGGCGCCACGCAAATAAACGGCGGGACGGGCACGGGAGATTTTTCGACAAGCGGCGGCGTTTCCAATGTGGACGACGGGACCGCCTATGTAGGCCTGCCTTTCAATTTCGATTACAGCGGAACAACATTTACGGCGGGAACGAATTTTCTGGGTATTTGCACGAATGGATTTGCATATTTCTCTGCTGTTAACACAAACAGCTCAAAAGATGCGGCATTTGGCAATCTTAACCTTTTTTCCTCGAACGGTGCCAATAATACGCTGGCCCCATATTATGACAATCTGAGAGCCTACACCGCCTCTAACGGTGTCACGGGAAGCGTTCTGCATCAGACTACGGGCTCGGCACCAAATCGAATTTTCACGATCCAATGGGGAAGTTACCCCTCATTCGCCAGCGGATTCCCTCGCAGCATAAATTTTCAAATAAAGATATACGAAGGCACAAACGTGATCGAATTTCACTATGGCCCGGTCGCCGAGGGAACTGTCCCGGGCGGCGACTCGCTTAACGAGTCGGCTTCGATCGGCATCGAGAACCTGACGGGCGGCAACAACAATTATCTTGATGCAGTGACGGGTTCGAGCCAGACGAATAGCAGCATGATGACGTCGGGCAAGTTTCCGAAATACAATTTCCGCTTCGCGCCGGGTGCTCCGACGGCGATACCGGGTGGTTCCTATAATGTGGGTGCCGGCCAGACCTATCCAAACTTATCAGAGGCCGTTGCCGACATTAACCAACGCGGGATCGCGGGACCGGTCACGCTCAATCTGACCGACGCAAACTACGACTACAGCACGCCAAACGGCAGCAACATCTTCCCGATCCTGCTTGGGCCCGTCGCGGGCAATTCGCCCGCAAACACGATCACCATCGAGAGATCGTCGGGTGCAGCAACAATAACCTCAAGCGGCGTCGGAAATGCAGGCAACATCGGGAATCAGAATTCAACATCGATAATAAGCCCAACAAATGAGCCCATTTTCGGTCTCATGGGCGCTGATTATGTGACGATGAGAAACCTGAACTTCACGGTTGTGCCCGGTAGCCTGACCTCGTTGAGCGGCAGCAATGTCGACCATGCCCTACTTGTCCATAACAGCTCGCCAACCGACGGGGCGACAAATAATGTTTTTCGAGACATTTCCATTTCGCTCGACAGGGCCAACCGCGACTCGCTTGCCATATTTCAAAGGGCACCCTTAGTCCTGGCCGCGTCGGGTGCAAACTCGACGAACAAATACTATAATCTGACAATATCAAACACTTTTGCGGGTATCTGGCTTGACGGCGTCGCCGCGACTCCTGATATTGGCTGTGAAGTAGGCGTAACCGGCAGCGTTACCCGAAATACGATCGGCGGGCCAGGCGTCAACGACATAGGAAACGGGGCCACTCAGACCTGGGGCATTCGGGCAAGGGGACAAAGCGGCGTCAAAATATTTAAGAATGAGATCCGCAATCTGACGGGCACCGGCTCAGCTGCGGTGGACGGCATTTTCTTTGAAAGCCCCGGTACTGGATCCGCGAGCACAGGTTCGAACGAAATATCCGGAAACGTGATTCACGATTTGAATAGTACTAATGCCACGGCCGGCGTGGTCAGCGGCATTCGTGAAAACCTGAGCAACAATGCGGGCAGCATCCAAAATGTCTTTAACAACTTTATTTACAACTTGAATAGCAGCAGCACCGTTAGTACGAGCCGTAGAATTATTGGGATCAGTTCCCAGCCTGATGGTTTTGGCTCGTTAGCAACCCACAATATTCATAACAACAGCGTGCGTCTCGCTGCGGCGAATCTCTTGACCTCTAATTCAGCGTTTGAGGTTGGCACAACCTCGCATGTTTTTAATGTCCGAAACAATATTTTTGCTAACTTTACCGGAGCGCAAACCGGAACAGCCGCCCATTATTCCTGGGTTTCGACAACCGCCACGTCCATTGGCGCGGCGGGGAGCGTGTCAGACTTTAACGACCTTTACATCGACAACACCACCAATGGTTTTGTCGGGCGCGGAGCCACGACCGATTTCGCAACACTCGCCAATTGGCAGACGATCTTGGCAGGCGCCGGGCCCGATGACAACAGCCTCAGTGTAAATCCGCTTTTTGCGTCGGTGACAAATCTACATGAAACGCTTTTGTCTCCAACGATCGATACGGGAACAACGATCGCTGCCGTGCCTGTTGATATTGACGGCGACACGCGGCCTCATGGTGCGGCGGCGTACGACATCGGAGCCGATGAAACTATCCCGGAGATGGACGTGAAGGGACTTAACATATCGATAACAGATGGCGACGTGACGCCGTCGGTTACCGATGATACCGATTTCGGGTCAACACCGGTCAATGGTGGGACGGTGTCGCATGTTTTTACTATCGAGAATACAGGTCTCGCCATTCTCAACCTGAGCGGTACGCCGGTAGTCGCCGTTGGCGGTCCGCATGCGGCCGACTTTGCTGTAACTGTTCAGCCAACCACGCCGGTTCCGGCTAGCACTGGGACGAGGACATTTACGGTTGTTTTCAATCCGTCCGCAGGGGGATTGCGCTCCGCGACGCTGAGCATCGCGAATGACGATCCAAATGAGAGTCCATACGATTTTGCGATCCAGGGCGTTGGATTGGTTCCGGAGATGGATGTAAGGGGCCTCAACGTCTCGATACCGGATGGCGATGTGACGCCTTCGCTGGCAGATGATACTGATTTTGGCGGCGTGAATGTCACGGCCGCAACTGCTACACACGTTTTTACGATCTCGAACAGCGGCCTCGCCGCCCTAATTCTGTCGGGCAATCCGCGGGTGGCGGTCAGCGGTCCAAATGCTGTTGAATTTGCGGTGACGGTTCAGCCCAATTCACCGGTTGCGATCAGCGGAGGGACGACTACATTTACTGTTGTCTTCGATCCGGCTGCAGTCGGGCTGCGGTCCGCGACACTGACCATCGCGAACGATGACCCGGATGAGAATCCGTATGATTTCGCGATACAGGGCTCCGGCGTCGCGGGAATTGAGAGCGATGTGACACCACGACCAGAGGGCGACGGCCAGGTCATAAGCGGCGACGTTATCCAGATGCGGCGATTCGTGGCTGGACTCGACGTTGTGAGTGCAGCACCCAACGAATTCCAGCGTGCCGATTCTGCTCCGCGGGCTTCTTTTGGTGATGGATTAATAACTTCAGGTGATGTTGTCCAGGGGCGTCGATATGTGACCGGGCTCGATGGGCCGACCGACGCGGGTGGGCCGACGGTACCGGCGCCAGTTCCGCCTCCCGTGTTCGACGTGTTGGATGAAGTTTATGCGTACCTTTTTGGGCGGGAAATAACGATCGGGCCTTTGGAATCAACCGATGGATTGACCGCTAGCGTGCCGGTCGAGATGGGGTTTAGCGGCGAAGAGGCGGCCGTGAGTTTCACCTTGGAATATGACGCTGCCAGGCTGTCCAATCCACGCCTTGAGTTGGGCGAGGCGTTCGGAAACGATACGGTCCTTACGGTGAACACTAATGGAAATGGGCGGATCGCGGTTTTGGTCGATTCGGCCACGCAGTTGGTCACGGCAAAAGGTGCGGCGAGGATCGTAGTTGTTACATTCGACGTAATTAGCGATGCCGATGGCTTTGGAACGGTTTCATTCAGTGACACGATCGCCGCGAAGAGTGTTTCGGATGGCTTCGGAGATCTACTTCCGGCGCGGTGGATGAGCGGAAAGTAAGGCACTTGGTGGCTAAACGAGCGTGCGAACTCAACACGAAAAAGGTTATCGGAAAACAGTCGGCAGCCTTTTTTCGTGGGAAGAACGTATTTTGTATGACCAAAGTGCATTCCGTATGACCAAAGCGTTCCACCTGGAACGCCGATGGAACTCGCCTTGAAGACGAATCCGGGTCTGACCTTTGATTTGACGATTCTGCGACAAGTCATCGAGAATCGCAAAAACGAGGACGAGTCAGGCAGCATCATAGCCATTGTTCGACGCGGAGAGTTGCATAAATCCGGCCTGACCGGATACTTCCCTTGTGGATTGATGACCTCAAACTTTAGTTGTAGCGGCCAGGATTCGCGAGTACTATCAGAGAGCTTGGTCGGGAGCGATAAACGATGACTAAAAAGCTTCTTTTCCTCGTATTTATCGGGTGTGGATTATTGACTGAACTTGGTTGGGCTCAGAACCGGCTGGAGCAAAGCCGGGTAGAGCGATTGATCGGACTTGCGAAGGTCTGGGGCACTGTGAAGTATTTTCATCCGTACCTCGGGCATAAAGAGATCGCCTGGGATAACGCCTTGATCGAAACAATACCAAAAGTCAATTCTGCGCGATCCCCAGAGGAATATGCGGCTGCGATACAGGGATTGCTCAACCATGTCGGCGATCCAAATACTTTTGCGGAGATTTCCGCAGGGATTGCGAAGCCTGTTCCTAGTGGAGAAGTTATTCGGGTGCAGAATGGCGTATACATCCTCGACGGACGACGTGTGCGGGACCTGTCCGAGGCTGAAATACCTGCGGCCCTGGCGGACGCAAGGGCAGTAGTTCTCGACCTGCGCGGAACCGATTATTTGACAGCGAGCGGGCAAGAATCGTTTGACTGGTTTCTGAATAATTTCCTGCCTAAGATACTGAACGAGCAGTCTTATACGGATGCTCTTAGATATCGGGTCCTGCACGGATATTCTCCCCAGAATGATGATTCTGCTTTCTATGGGTCCAACTACCAGTTCGTTACGACTGCAAGAAGGCCGTTGAACGGGCGGCTGAAAAAGCAGGCCCCGCGGCTTATCGTCCTTGTAAATGAGAAGACCTCGGGAGCGCAAGTGATGAGTTCCCTGCAGAGCTCCGATCGGATACTCATGTTACAGGAAGGCCAATTAGAGGCCGGTATCGAGACGCATAAAATGGCCTTGCCGGACGGGGTCGTTGTCAGAATGCGACAAGTGGAGGTGGTGACAGCAGAGGGTCAGGTCGGTTTCAGACCAGATCAGATCATCGACCGATCGACGGACGGGAATGCCTTGCTTGAGTTTGCTATCAAGCAGGTCGACGTGGAATGGAGAAAAAGTAAACGGAACCCGTCATCGATCGCCACTGATTTTCTTGCGAAGGAGCGGAGAGAAGCTCCCTACGCCGCGATGGAGTTTCCTAGTACCGAGTATAGACTGCTGGCATTATTCCGCTTTTGGAATACAATCGAGCACTTCTTTCCTTACAAATACTTGCTTGATCATCCTTGGGACAAAGTACTGCCTAAATACATTAAGAAATTCGAGGAAAATAAAGAGGCTGCAGACTACCAATGGACCGTCGGGGAAATGACGGCAGAGATGCAGGACTCGCATGGCGACGTCTCGGGACCTCGACGCAGAATGGATGACCGCAGCGGCGTGTATCTGCCGCCATTCGCCGCAAAGTATCTCGGAGACAAACTGGTTGTGGCTTATGTGTTCGACAAAAGTGCCGGCCTGAAGGTCGGAGACACGATCTTAAAGATCGATGGCCGCGACGAAAAAGCATTTACGGGGCAATTCTTGCCTTTCTTTCCTGCGTCGACTTTGCAGGGTGCACGTAGGAGACTCGGCCGGTTTTCGTTTAGAGGGCACGAGAATACGAAGCTGGAACTCCTGGTCGGAGGTGTCGACGGAAAGCAAAGAAATGTCACGGTCACACGGTCAATGAGCACCAACGATTCAAGGTGGGCGGAATATGGCCCGAATAAACGCACAACTCCGATCTACGAGGTTCTCCCATCGGGTTATGGATATGTCGACATGAACCGTTTGGAGAGTGCCGATCTGGAACGTGCGTGGGAGCTTGTTAAGAATACGCCGGGTCTGATCCTGGACATCCGTGGAGGCCCAAGGGCCGGCGCCTATGGATTGCCCCGGAAACTGGCCTTCAAAGACGCCGTTATTTTCAGAGGCTCGAGAGGGTATAAGTCTGCCCGCAGTCTGGGCAGTGACTGGATGATTGAGCCTTCGCTCGGCTCCGAACAGTTGTTAGGAGAACCGATCGGACCGGGATATTCAGGAAAGGTGGTCGTCCTCACCAACGAATTTGCTCAAAGTGCCGCCGAGTCCTTTTGCATGGCAGTCAAAGCCGTCACCAACGCCACTTTTATAGGTACGCCGACCGCGGGAACAAACGGAGGCACGGCAAATACAGTTCTTCCCGGCAATCTACAGGTCGTCTTTACTGTCGGGCATGTTCGTTTCCCTAACGGTGAACAGCTTCAGAGGCGCGGCATACAGCCTACGATTCGCGTAGTACCAACTGCGAAGGGCATCGGGCTTGGAAAAGATGAGGTGTTGGAGGCCGCAGTAAAGTTCCTAAACCGGAAAAAGCCGTAACGGAGAAGGTGGGAGCAACAGCCTGGAGGACGGGCTAAAGAGGACGCGTCAGGCCTTCGAATCAAAGGGACCCATGGCTCGATTCTTTTTGGATCCCTATTCTTCCTTTAGCGCTCGTTTGAAGATCTTTCCCGTGCCGCCGACCGGGAGGTTTTCGCGGAACTCTACGTGGCGCGGGTATTTGTTGGCGGCGAATTGTGTTTTGCACCAGTTGATGAAATCGTCGGTAGAGAGTTCGTGATTTTGATTTAGGACGAGGAAGGCCTTTACCTCTTCGCCGAGGCGTTCGTCGGGGATGCCGATCACCGCACATAGGCTGACTGCGGGGTGGGTGATTATTACTTCTTCGAGTTCGCGGGGATAGATGTTGTAGCCGCCGCGGAGGATCATGTCCTTTTTGCGGTCGACGATGGCGAGGTAGCCTTCGTCGTCAATGACGCCGATGTCGCCGGAGTGGAACCAGCCGTTGCGAAACGCTTCGGCGGTCGCCTCGGGGCGTTTGTAATAGCCTTTCATGACGTTGGTGCCGCGAATGACGACCTCGCCACGCTCGCCGGGTGCGACCTCGTTATCGTTGTCGTCAAAGCACTTGACCTCGACGCCGAAGATCGCCTGGCCGACGGTGCCCGGTTTCGAGGGGCGTTCGAAATGATTGAATGTCGCGAGCGGCGACGTTTCCGAAAGGCCGTAGCCCTCCATCACGCGCACACCGAAAACCTCCTGAAACTCACGCATCACCTCGACCGGCATCGGAGCTCCGCCGGATGTGCATACCTTCATCGTGTCCTTGATGCGGCTGATGTCGTAACCGGTTTCCTTAACATATTTGAGCAGCGCCCAATACATCGTCGGCACGCCGACCCAGAAACTGACCCGTTCGGCGACCATCGCATCAAGGGTTGCTTCCGGGCCAAACCGCGGCAGCAAAACGACCTTGTGCCCGGCGTACATCTGCGTGTTCATCTGTACGGTCTGGCCCGTCGTGTGAAATAGCGGCAGCGTGATCAGACACGTTTTCTGCTCGCCGTCGGTGAAATCTAGCACGGGAAGATGGATCAAAAATGTCGTCGTCACGTTCGAATAGAGATTAAGATGCGTCAGCTCTGCACCTTTTGGCTGGCCCGTCGTTCCGGATGTGTAGAGGATCGCGCACGTATCGTCCGGCCGTGTTGGCACGATCGAGAAAGTCTCCGGTTTGTCAAAGGTAAGCTCTGTGAGGGTTTTGTGTTCGCCAAATGGGCTCGGGCCCATCAGATCTTTGGTCATTACGACCAGATCCTTACAACCGGGAACCTGATCAAATGCTTCTTTGACGGTATTAGCAAGCGGCAATTCGTCTGTTCCCTCAAAGACGAATACTGCCTTAGCATCCGAATCGCTCAAATGATATGCGACCTCGCGGGGTTGGAAAAGCACACTTAGCGGTACGACTGCCGCGCCCGCCTTCAGAATGCCGTAGTAGACGATCGGGAAGAACGGCAGGTTTGGGCAGCTCAATCCAACCTTATCGCCGAGGCCGATACCCATTTCGACGAGTGCATTTGCCACGCGATTGGAAAGGGAGTCGAGTTCGCCGTAAGTCAGCCGAACATTTTCCCAAATGATGGCTTCCTTTTGCGGAGCGAGCTTCGCGTGATGTGAAATCATCGACGCCAAATTTAAAGTCGTAGCCGAGGTCATTAAAAAATCCCCTTAAATTGTGTGTTCGAGACGGTTCCTAGATTCTAATTAATGTTGTATGCGGATGTCAAAAATCCATCTTGTCAGCCGACGAGATGTACTCGCCGAGACGCTGGATCGAATGTACTTTATATTCGTCACGCTTATCGGGAAAGTCCGAGCGGTAATGCCCGCCGCGTGACTCTTCGCGCCAGAGGGCGGCGGTCGCGACGAGGCGGGCGAGCGTGACGAAGTTGCGTGACGACGTGCTCAGATTACCGGCGGCGATCTGATCGAATTCTTTCAAAGCCCTGACGAGAGAGTAGTGTTCGCGAATAATCCCGACACGGTCCCACATGATGCGTTTGACGCGCTTTTTGACGGCAGTTGAGAGCGGAGAGTTTTGGTTTTCGGGTTTTGGCCTTTGGTCTTGGGTCTTCGACTGACCACCGACCACTGACCACTGACCACTGTCGCCTGCCGCAGCGGCCCCCGCTCTCGCTCCGAAAACAAGGCCTTCGAGCAGGGAATTCGACGCGAGGCGGTTTGCGCCGTGAACGCCGGTGCAGGTCACTTCGCCCGCTGCATAAAGCCCCGGCAGCGTGCTGCGGCCGTGCAGATCGGTGCGGATGCCGCCCATGCAGTAGTGCGATGCGGGCGAGACCGGAAGTAGATCTTTTGCTATGTTCAGGCCGTAGGATTGGCAGACCTCGTAGATCTTTGGGAAGCGGTGTTTGAGAAAATCTTCGTCCATTGCGGTCATATCGAGATAGACCGTTCGCGTTCCGGTGCGACGCATTTCGGCGACGATCGAGCGGGAGACGATGTCACGCGGAGCGAGCTCAAGGCGTTCGTTGTAACGCGGCATGAAGCGTTCGCCGTATTTGTTTTTGAGCTGCCCGCCCTCGCCGCGCATTGCTTCGGTGAGGAGAAATCGTGGGGCGTTTTCGATGTTCAGGGCGGTTGGGTGAAACTGCACAAACTCCATATCCGCCATCTCCGCTCCCGCGAAATATGCCATGGCCATACCGTCGCCAGTTGCGACTGGCGGGTTGGTCGTGTGCATATAAAGCTGGCCCGCTCCGCCCGTACACATGATCACGGCCTTAGCGTAGATCTCACGCGGAGCACGCAGGATCGGATCAAGAAACCGCACCCCAATGCACCGCCCATCGCTCACGATCAGGCTCTCGGTATTCGCAAACGGTGTTAGATTTATCGTCTTTTCCTGACCCGCACGAGCGATCAGCGAACGCACAAA
Organism: Acidobacteriota bacterium; assembly: GCA_031408595.1. GTDB lineage: Bacteria > Acidobacteriota > Blastocatellia > Pyrinomonadales > Pyrinomonadaceae > OLB17. The sequence goes on from JANNWQ010000074.1 coordinate 9,856, forward strand.
TTCCGCTCCGGTCGAATCGCCGTGAGCGTGCAGGATACGGCGTCTCGAATGAGCCGCTTCCTGGCCCATCAGCAGCTTGCCGCCTTCGCTATCGAATTCGGTGCCCCAGTCGATGAGTTGTTTGATGTAATTTGTCCCTTCGGTAACGAGGGTCTCGACCGCCTTCACGTCGCACAATCCCGCTCCCGCAACCAGAGTATCGTCCTCGTGCAGTTCCGCATTGTCATCCTCCGACAACACAACCGCAACACCGCCTTGAGCATATTCTGTATTGGATTCGCTCGCCTTATCTTTGGTAAGAACCGTGACCCGTGCACCGCTCGACGCCAGCTCGATCGAAGCCCGCAACCCCGCAACCCCGCTACCGATAACGATAAAGTCAGTTTCGAGAGACATTATTCTGTGGTCCAGTTCTCCGTCATCAGACCGGGGATTCTTGAGAAATGACTTGTGTTGTTGGCTATCAGGATGAAATCGTGGACTATTGCGGTTCCGGCAATGAGAACGTCATTGTGGCCGATAGTCTGGCCCGTCGCTCTTAGATCCGCAAAAATACGAGCCGACGATCTAGCGATTTCTGTTGTAAGCTGGAGAATCGAATTTAGGTTTACGAATTCTTCAAATTTTGCCAGTTGTTTTTTCGCATCTTTAAAGTAAAGCCCATTGATGACTTCGTAGTATGTAACGACGCTCACATAGACAGGTCCGACCTCTTGGATGTGTTCATCTACCTTGGCAACTACGCTACTGTTTCCACGAAAGAAATATGAAATCGTATCGGTGTCGAGAATTGCCGGATTCATAGACTAACTTCACGTCCAAAGATCTCGCCACCGCTACGCTTGGCTTCGGAAAGATATTCCTGAAAGTCGCCATCGGACATATCGTCCCAACCTCCCGCAAGCTCCATTATCGCGTCGCGGACACCGGGAGCGACAGGTTTTCCGTTGCTACCTTCGACCTCGATATGCTGGACGCTAATAAGATCCATCTCCGCCATATCATCAAGCAGTTTTTTTGCCCCAGGCTCTAATATTTCGATGTGATAAGTCTCCATGTAAACCTCAATCTAAGACAGATTATAGCTTAACTTCTCACTTTTTACTTGGTCACCAAAAAAATCTGCGGTCCCTGCGACCTCTGCGTTAGATTCTAAACGCAGAGATCGCGGAGGCCGCAGAGTTGATCGACAAACTCAAATCCTTACGAAGGGATCTTGAGTTCCTGGCCCGGATAGATCTTGTCCGGGTGATTTAGGATGTCGCGGTTGTGGTCCCAGATGGCTTTCCACTGGATGCCGTAGTTCGAAGCGATCTTGCTCAAGCTGTCGCCAGAGACAACCGTATAGGTGTTGGCTCCGCCGCCGGCGAGGTCGCCGGTGGTGATGTTGAGGATCAGATCGCCCGTGCGGTATTCCGGATCGAGGCGTTCGTATTCGGCCCAAAGAGCCTCTTTCGCCTCGCTGCTCGGAGCAGTTCCATTGATGTGCAGAACTCCGTCGCCCTCGGTCAGCTCGTAGGCCGTGCCGTTAGAGTTGGCAAGTTCGAGAAGCGAAACGTATTTTTCTTGTAATGACATAATTCCTCCCTTTTTTTTGCCGCTTATTTAACGGTGAGTTTGTTGACAACTTTGGCCGGGTTCGTGCCCTTGGCTTCGTTAGCGGCCTGCATGACCTTGGTCAGGTCAGCTTTTGCGACATCGCCGGTGAGTACGATCTCGCCGTTGGCAACTGCAACCATGACGTTAGCACCCGTTAGCCCTAGCTTCTTGATGGAATCATTCACCGTACCTTCGATAATCTTGTCTGGTGACGGCGGTGGCGGTGTTGGTGCCGGCTTGATGGTGCAGTTGTTTGTAACTGACTTGATGCCTTCGACGGTCTTTACCGAAGCTTCAGCCTTGCTTTTGACGGCAGCATCAGCGACTTCGCCGCTCAGTGTGGCTACGCCATCTTTGACCGCGACGGTCACGCCCATTACCTTGTCGGCAGTGAGTTTGTCGTTAGCGGCCTTTAGCAGATCCGCGTCGCTCTTTCCGCAAGCGCTCAGCAACAGAGCGAATGCCAACGTTAGAACTGTTAGATATTTAACTTTCATTTTTCCTCCGAAAATCTTCTTTTAAAATCAAAAACTATGATCGCGATGACCTCGCACGAACTCCTGCCCTCATGGACAGAGATCAGCCAAAACTGCTGGCGTCGGACGAACTAGGTCAGTGGGATAATTTTGATAGAAACGCGCGGGTTTGGCAACCAAAAAAGCGACAATTCACGAAAAAATTTCGTCAGCGATCTGTTTGGCTACGTCATAGGAGGTGTGGTCGGCCCTGACGACGAAATGCCAGTCGGCCAGACAATAAACTTTCTGCCGCTCTTCGAAGAGTTTGATCGCGTCGGCTTTGTTGCGAGCGAGCGGACGGTCCTTGCGAGAGAAGGAGATATTGAGCCAGCAATGTTCGAATGTAGACTCAAGCCAGACCGTGGTGTAGCCACGTGCTTTTAGGGTCTCGCGGTTTGCGGGAATAGTCCATGTGCCGCCGCCGAGGCTCAGTATGCGGGTGTGATTCTCGTCGAGGGCGAGCTTGAGATACTTTGATTCGAGTACGCGATACTGATCGATCCCGTCCGTGTCGATGATCTCCGCGATCCGACGATTCTCCTGCTTCTCAATAAAATGATCCAGATCGAGCCGCCGCGATTTGATCATATGGGCAAGATGCCGCGCAACGCTGGATTTTCCAACGCCCATGAAACCGGTCAGTGCAATGCGGATATCTTGGTTCATCAAAAAAAGATTTCTTGCCCGCGAATAACGCGAATGAAGACGAATAAGATTTCTTAACTTTGCCTCTATTCGCAAAAATTCGCGTTATTCGCGGACAAAAATCTTCTTCTTCTGTATTTCGAGGGCTAATCTCTTACTGTAACCGCTTCGAGCATTTCGAAAAAGCCGGGAAACGAAACTGCGGCGCAGTTGGCGTCGATTATTTCAGTTTCGCCATCGGCAAAAAGTCCGGCGACGGCAAATGCCATTGCGATGCGATGGTCTCCATAAGAATCGAGCACGGCTCCGTGCAATTCGCTTTTTTCGATCCGCATGCCGTCGTCGAACTCGGTCACGGTCGCTCCCATTCGCCTGAGGTTTTCGACCACGGTCGCGATACGGTCCGATTCTTTTACACGCAGCTCTGCGGCGTTGCGGATCTCGATCCCGCTTTCTAATTGTGTGCCGAAAACGGCTAGGATCGGGATCTCGTCGATCAAATGCGCGATCGTCTCGCCGCGTATGACCGGTGTTGTCCGCGCGGGATTTGGTCCAAGTCCGCCAACAACGCGGATGTCAGCGACCGACTCGTTACAAACTTTAGATATTGTCGAAATTTCGATCCGGGCTCCAAGACTTTGCAGCACGGTAAGGATCGCGCGTCGCGACCGGTTGACACCGACGCAGGGCATTGTGATATGCGAACCCGATAGGCACACAACCGCGACCGCAAAAAAAGCGGCTGCCGAAATGTCGCACGGGATCACCATATCGCGAGCGGTCAAAACGGCATCGCCCGAGACCGAAATGCGGCCATTCTCGGAGGTTACATCAACGCCGAA
>JANNWQ010000075.1:0-2401 GCA_031408595.1 Acidobacteriota bacterium
GAGGCCCAAGCAAACTGTATCTGACCGATCTTTTAGTTGATCCGGCGAGATGCTCCTGCTGTGGTGGGAAGCAGCTTAACCGGAACATTGATCGTCTTGCCATCGCGATAGACCTCAAGGCTGACCGTATCGCCGATCTGCTTTTTGTCGAGCAGGCGATAGAGGTCGTCGAGCTCGGTCATCTTCTGGCCATCAACAGCGACGATGATGTCGCCAATGTTGCCGTTTGTCGAGATTCCGCGAAGGCCGGCACGGTCGGCCGAGGCATTTGGCTGTGTTTGATAAACAAGCAATCCCTGTTCGACCGGCAGACGATATCCACGTGCCGCAAGTTCCGATACCGATGGCAACGTAGCCCCGAGTTTCGGACGGCGAACCTCGCCAAACTGCAGGATCTGCGGAATGATGCGCTTCGCCGTATTGACGGGAACCGCAAACCCGACACCGACGCTACCGCCCGCGGGCGAGAGTATCTGCGAATTGATACCGATCATCTTGCCGTATTTATCGAGCAGCGGACCACCGGAATTACCCGGATTGATCGAGGCATCGGTCTGAATAGCGGCATCGATCGGTCGATTGTTTCGAGCGCGTATCGGACGCTGCAGGCCCGATATCACGCCGGTCGTCAGAGTGCGGTCGAGCCCGAACGGATTGCCGATCGCGAGAACTTTCTGTCCGACAGACAGTTTGTCCGAATCGCCAAGCGGCACAATGGTCATTCCAGCGGGCGGCTCGATCTTGATGATCGCGAGATCCGTGTCAGGGTCGCCGCCGATCACGCGTGCCGGATATTGCTTGTCGCCGCCGAAGCTAACGGTTAGTTTTTGTGCGCCTTCGATGACGTGATAATTGGTCAGGATGTGGCCGTTGCTGTCGATGACCGAGCCAGAACCATTACCCTTCCCTTCCTGCTCGTTGCCAAACCAGTCCTGCGAAACCGACGTTGTATTGATAAAAGCAACGCCCGGACTGATCGTCTTATAAACGTCAATGCTGTTCTGCTCATCCGAAACGGTTGAAGGATCGGCTATTACGGGCGTCGGAGCCTGTTCGGCCAGGACGGTCGAATCGCCCTTTTCCTGCCAAAACCGTGTGAGATTGTACACAAGTGCCGTCGCACCGACTGCGATCAGAGCCGATGCAAATGCAAGCAGCAATATCTGTCGTGCGGAGATCTGGTAAATATTATTTCTCGACATATAGCTAGTTTCCCCAAAAGAACAAGTATTTATGTAACGCACTTTTGATGATACGAAATTATGCTCGCGTTGTTAATAAGTTACGAAAAAAACGGCCCATGTGTTTCGTTAAGAAACATATATGAGCCATTTAGGACGAAATAAATTATCTTTTACCGGACGAGGGCGAACAGTTGTTGGGGCCATTCGGCCAATTCATAAACCGTCGTATTCGACACGACGCCAAACGCCGCGAGGCCTGTGAACAGGTGAATTCCCATCAAGCCGATATAGACCGCAAGAGCAACCGCAAGGCCGTACCGTGCAAGCGGTCGGCTGCCCCAGCGAAACAATACAATCGCTGCTACTGCACCAACCGCGATCTTGGCTCCCAAAAATGGTCCGTTGCCGATGTCCAAAAGACTCGCCATCAACTGGTTGCCCTCAGTCGCGACACCGCTTCTCACCCAGACTATTGTCAGCAGTGCGTCAAGCAAATTCAAGGCAAAGAGAAGGACCGTCGGGGCTACCAAGTGCATTGTTGGACTCCTGTCAAAACTTGTTAAACTCCTCCCTTAAAGAACTTAACCCCCGGTTTTGAAACCGGGGGTTAAGGCAGAAACGGAGATTGTGAACTATCTGTACGTCTGACATATACATCCAATCGCCTTCGATTTCAAAAAATTCGGCGCTTTTTATTCCTCTAACATGAGGTGGTACTCTTTATCTAGATATTAGGCATTTTCTGCGGCGTTTTCGTTGCAACGAAAATGACGGGAATAGATTCGAAATTACGGCCGAAAGGTTCGGCTCCGTCGTTCGATCTTGCTATTTGTTGGAGAGGAGATTAGGTCATGAAAGGAATCATTAATTCGAAGAGCATTGTGGGATTTTTGGGAACATTGTTGATACTGGGCGTCGGGGCCGTATCGGCTCAGAGACCGGTAATTAAGAAGAAGCCTGTAACTAAGCGACCGGTCGTAGTAAAACCGGCAATTCCCGTGTACACGGTCGATTCAGGAACGATCGTCCGTACGCGTATGAATCAGACGATCAGCTCCAAGACGGCCAAGATCGGTAACACTTTTACTGTGACGGTCACCGAGCCGGTCTATTCGAACAATGGCGTCGTGGTCATCCCGATAGGCAGCACGCTTACGGGCCGAGTCAATTCGGTAAAGATGGCAGCCAAAGGCGGCAAACCCGGTGAGATCGACGCG
>JANNWQ010000076.1:0-2280 GCA_031408595.1 Acidobacteriota bacterium
GATATGGCTTCGATCGATCAAGTCGAGGATGCGTGGGAGCAGCTTCGTGATATTGGAGTGTTGAAGAACAAGGTCGCGCCGATCACCTACATGAATTCGACCGCCGCGATCAAGGCGTTTTGCGGCCGTAACGAGGGCGTCGTGTGTACGTCGTCGAACGCCGTGCCGCTGTTTGATATCTATCTGAAAGAGTTCGACAAGATGTTCTTCTTCCCGGATCAACATCTCGGCCGAAATACCGGTGCGAAATTCGGCATCCCGCTCGACAAGATGGTCTTATGGAATCCGCACCTCGAGCTCGGCGGCAATACCGAGGAACAACTGCACGAGGCAAAGCTCATCCTATGGCGCGGCCATTGCTCGGTACACGGCCGATTTAAGGATTGGCATGTCGATAAGATCAGGGAGAAGGTTCCGGGCGTTCAGGTTCTCGTCCATCCCGAATGCACTCGTGAGGTCGTTGAGAAAAGCGATCTAAACGGCTCGACATCGTTCATAATCAAAACTGTCGAAAACGCTCCCGCAGGCTCAAAATGGGCGATCGGAACCGAGGTCAATCTCGTAAGTCGTCTCGCGAAACGTTTCCCCGACAAAGAGATTCACCTCCTCGCCCCCGACCTCTGCATGTGTGCAACGATGTACCGCATCGCCCCGCAAAACCTCGCCTGGGCGATCGAAAACGTCGTCGACGGCAACGTCGTAAACGAGATCGTCGTCGAAGATAAAACCAAGCACTATGCGAACATCGCCTTGGGAAGAATGATCGACCTTACGGAAAGGAAAATTTAACAGGATAGACAGGATTAACAAGATAAGAATTAGAGAAAACAACTACGTTCCTCCAGCCTTCAAATCCTGCTCATCCTGTACATCCTGTTTGAATTTCGCTCAGCGACTCCGCGTCTCGGCGGTTCAACGATTCTCCTTGCTTTATTCGCGCCACTCGAACAAAATAATCAAAAGGAGACACTTACGATGACCGAGGCCGAATCGACAGCCATTTCACGCCTTCGTGCGAGTGAGATAATGACAAAGAGCGTCCGCACGGCGACGCGTGAGATGCCTTTGCGCGAGGTTGCCGCGATGATGCGCGACGGCGATATGGGCGCTGTGCCTGTCGTTGACGACGGCAAACTGATCGGCATAGTCACGGACCGCGACATCGTCGTCCGTGCTGTCGCCGAGAGCAAAACCGCCGATACACCAATCGGCGAAGTGATGACGAACGAACTATTTACCGTCGCCCCGGACGATTTCGTCTTCGAAGCTATCCGTCTGATGGGCGACAAACAAGTGCGGCGAATTCCTGTAGTTTCAGAAGATGGCTCGCTCGCCGGGATTATTGCGATGGCGGATGTTGCTCTTGAAATGGAAGATGAACAAGAGATCGCATCCACTCTTGAAGAAATATCGAGCGGCTCTGCTTTCTGGAGCAAAAACTAAAATGGATAATTCGGAACGCTTGACTGTCAATTATCCACTATCCATTTCCCACTGATTTCATGGCCAAATCCACTAACAGATTTTTTCAGTTTGTCGGGACCTCGAAGACGGTCCAGTCGGGGCAGCTTTGGTATCCGGCGGCCGATGTTTACCAGACGCCGGACGGTTGGGTGGTGAAGGTCGAGCTTGCCGGCGTTTCGCCGGAGGACATCGAGATCGATATTCAGGGCAACGTTTTGTCCATCGCAGGCTGTCGAAAGGACCGTAGCTGCGCGGCCGGCGTTTCGTACCAGCAGATGGAGATCACGTACAGCAACTTTGAGAAGACGCTTCGATTTCCATCAACGATCGAAGGTGCGGTCGTCGAACATGAGTTTGAGAATGGATTGTTGATAATTCAACTTCGGCGGTCGTAATAATGAAATTTCTTTTTTCAATAATTCTTATCGTTTGTTCTTCGTCTATTTTGCTCGCGCAAGAGGACTTGAAGGCGATAAAACAGGTTGGAGCGGGCTATCCGGCGGCGGCTCGTGCTGTTCGGGCTCACGGTGAAGTCTTAATAGAAGTAAATATAGGAAAAGAGGGCAAAGTTATTGACGCAAAGGCGTACTTGGGTCATCCACTGCTCCGCGCAGCGAGCGAGACCGCTGCAAAACTTTGGTTGTTTACGCCGAGTCAGGATGGGCCCGAGGTGAGAACAACAATTCTTTCATTTCGTTTTTCACCCGGCGGAGACATCCGTTATGTAGCGGAATCAGAGAAAGATGAGGAAACGTTAGCAACTCATGTTTTTCCGCATACTTTCGCGGCGGAAACAACTTGGGAGACGATCATTCC
>JANNWQ010000077.1:0-8786 GCA_031408595.1 Acidobacteriota bacterium
CACCGTCTGCTCGTATGGATGAAAGTCAACCCCGATGTATACTGCCATTGTTGATCTCGCGGGTTGTTTTCTTTTGTCAGAATTTCGAGTTTACACAAAACTCGACTCCCGCGAGACCAACTTCATAGCATCAGGCCTGCGATTTTCGCGATTCTTTCTAGCATTGATCCGGCCACCGCTTCTTTTGATGGTCAGGTATCAGAGCTTCTCGGATTCTATGCTGACTCGTACCGCTTAGGCGGTCGCTCTGACGGGTGAGAAGGAAACTTTGGTTTGGAAGCCGAGGGAGTAGAGGATTCTTAGCAGGAGGTCGCTGGAGACGCCGGTGGTGTTGCCGTTTAGGATTGCGGTCAAGCGGGTGCGCGAGGTTCCGGCGAGTTTTGCGGCCTGCTCGTGGGTGAGATTTTTTGCTTTTACGACATCTTTGATCTTGTCCTTCAGCTTGGCTCGAAACTCGATCTCGACAGCGTCCTGAGGGGTCAGACCGAGAATATCGCACAGCTCGAACGCGTTCGTCGCAACATAGACTTCCGTTTTGCCTCGCTTTACTGGCTTAACATTTCCCATAATCTCTTCCTCGCTGTCTCGATCTCGTTTTGCGGCGTGGACTGCGTCTTCTTGGCGAAAGCGTGAAAGACGAGGATGCCTTCGGACGATTTTAGAAAGTAGAAGACGCGGTAAATGCCGTCAGCGTCCTTTACCCGCAACTCATACGCTCCCGCAGCAATTGTCGGCATCGGCCTTGCTTCCGGCATTCCGATATTCTCTCCACGCTGTAGATCGAACAACAGTTCACCGATGTCAATTCTAACGGCTTTGGAAAATTCCTTTATGATTTCCTTCGCCCGTTTGTGAAAAATAACGCTTTTGTTCACACGTCATTCACCTCGCCATTGTCCCACATATGCGACATTCTATTCAAGTTGTAATCCAGATTAAATGGCAACATTATCTTAAATTATTGGCAGCTATCGAGCCCCTAGAACGATTGCGACAGCAGTATTCAACTCAAGCAGCAAGGTTCCTTCGTTGTCCATGTCGATGTTACGCGAAGAGTTTTCGTAGGAAAACTGGATCCTTGAAAATCGTAAGTGTTGTTAATATGAGGCTTAAGGTGTTTCATGAAAAAAGTGTGCGCGCTGAGTGTAGGGAAAATGGGACAAGCGGCGGAATGTGACGTTATCGGCGATAGCGGCGGATCGTTGTATATTTTGGGGGCGGTTTTGTGGTAGCGTCGGGGGCGAGGCAGATCGAAGGCTGAATTCTGAATATCGAATAATGAATGAAGCAGCTCAGATCTCAAGATCTTTGAAAAAATGTGGAATGCCCGTGTTTATTGGCTGAAAAGGACTTTTCGGACGACTTTTTGAGCCCAACTTTGCGAAGAGCGATGCTTTGCTGCCAGTTGTCGTGAAGGATAAGTCTATTATACAGAGCGTTTAGCGGCGACAAAGCCGACAATTAGCTGGCATACTTTGTTGCACAAGTACGCGTTGTTGAGGCCAAAATGGGCAGTTAAGTGTTGCAAACACACGTACTTATTTGTCCCACCGGGGTCGTGGGACAAAATGGGACAAAATCAGTAGGCAGTAAGCAGTTGTCAGTTGTCTGCGAAGAGTTACAGCCTGCGTTTGTCGGTGTGGAAAATGTGTGGAGCGGTGGAACGGGTTTGCTGCCGCACTGCAAACTGGCCTCTCCTGATGAGCTTTATTAAGGCTTAATAAGATCGCGAAGCCTTTTCAGCGCAAAACTAGATCTTTTGAAAATCGTAAGTGTTGTTAATATGAGGCTTAAGGTGTTTCACGAAAAAACTGCGCGCGCTGAGGGTAGGGAAAATGGGACAAGCAAGGAGTTGCTAACCGATTTGATGATTTTGCCGGGAAAAATCGTGTTACAATTTGTCCATTATGAATCAGGTCTTAGAAATATCGCCGGAGACTATCTTGAAGATCGAGTCGTATGCCAGGCACACGGGTGTCTCGGTTGATGAGTATGTGCGAAGCCTGTTGCCGTCACATCAGACGGATCTCGGTTTGGCGGCGGATCTGAACGGCGACTTTATGGCCGATATGGAAGCGTTTGCCGATGGCGGTACGCAGCTGCCATATTCGGGCTCGTACTCTCGCGAGGATATCTACGCTGATCATAATTGATGTCGTACCTTATCGATTCCAACTGCTTTCTCCGACTGGCGGAACCTAATAGCCCTCATAGATCTGTCGTCCTCTCTGCCCTTAATAAACTGCATTCGGCTGGCGAGATTCCCTGCTACACACCGCAAGTGATCGCCGAATTCTGGAACGTATGCACACGTCCGGCATCAGCTCGAGGCGGCCTCGGACTTTCGGCAAAAGAAGCGGAACGAAAGGTCAGACTGATCGAGAAGCATTTTCGCCTGCTGTCGGACAATTTGGCTACATTTGTGCGATGGCGGCAGATCGTTTCCGACTATGAAGTTAATGGAGTTCAGGTTCATGACTGTCGGATCGTTGCGTCAATGATCGTCCATAACATTACTCACCTCGTCACTTTCAACACCAAAGATTTCCGCCGCTTCGATCAGATTACTGTCGTTGATCCATCTCATTTATAACCAATTCCGTGGAAGCTCGCGGGTGGGTCTTTTATTAAGCTTTATTAAGGCTTAATAGATCGCGAAGCCTTTTCGGCGGAAAACTGGATCTGTGAAAATCGTAAGTGTTGTTAATATGAGGCTTAAGGTGTTTCACGAAAAAACTGCGCGCGCTGAGGGTAGGGAAAATGGGACAAGCTTTTGAATGGAGATTAGAAATTCAAAATGCGAAATTGAGGGAATTGGCGTTTGTGGCTTGACTTAAATTACACTTGAGACAGGCATGCATATCTCTCGGATCGAGCTTGAGAACATTAAATCTCACGAGTCGGCCATCTTTGAATTTAGTCGTGGAACGACCGCCATTACCGGGGAGAACGGGGCGGGGAAGACGACTATCATCGAGGCGATCGCGTGGGTTTTGTTCGATCTGCTCGATTACAAGAAAGAGGATTTCGTGCGGCGTGGGGCGAAAAAGGGCTGGGCGCGGGTGACCTTTGAAAGCGGGCTGGACGAGCGGGAATATGTGGTCTTTCGCGACACTGCGGCGAGCTACAATGTCACCGACCCGCGTCTCGACACACGTATCGCCGACAAGAAGGAAGAGGTAATGCGTTTCCTTTGGCAGCACCTTGGCCTCGAGCCTGGCACTGACCTTAAGTCATTGTTTAGACAGGCGATAGGCGTTCCGCAGGGCACGTTTACTGCGATCTTTCTCGAAGGTGCGACCGAGCGAAAGGTTGCGTTTGATCGGCTGCTAAAGGTCGAGGAATACCGTCAGGCCGCCGAAAAGCTGCGAGAGACTTCGCGGCTGCTCGATTCCCAAGTTGTCACAATCCGAGAGACGATAGCACGTGCCGAGGGCGAGCTGACGCGTTCGGAGACGGTTGGGGAAGAGCACAAGGCGGTCGCGGAACAGGTTTTGGCGTTGGGGACTGAGATCGGGACACTTACCGGCGAACTCACCGCAAAACAGACCCGCGTCAAAGACCTCGACGATCTGGAACGCCGCGTTTCGGGACTCAAAGCCACTTTGGAGCGGAGCCGTGCGGACAAGGAGCGTGCTGAACTCGTGTCCAGACAGGCGGAGCAGGCGTTGGGGCGTGCGACCGAGGCAGCGGGCAAGATCGAGGGCGTGAGAGCCGGACACGAAAGCCACGTTGCGACGCTCGGACGCCTCAAAGAACTCGAACGCGAACGCGAGGCACGCGATCGTTTTCGTGCCGAACTTGCTAAGACCGAAGCCGCGATCGTGAACGTCAAGGCTGAGCAAAAGCGTTTGACGCAGGAACTGAACTCAGTAACAAAGGCTCGCCAGGATATCGAGCTTCTACGACCAAAAGCGACCGAGCAAGACACTCTTGAGAAAGAGATCGCAGTGCTTCGAGATTCGATCACATCAGCCCGAACGGCGGACGAACGCGTCCGCAGCATCGACGCCCAGCTTGGGCGAATGCGTGAAAGATATCGGGTCAACAAAACCGCGATGGACGAGGCCATTTCCAAATCCGCCGTCGCCGCTGGCCTCGCTGATCTCGAAAAACGTGATGGCGAACTGATCGGCCGCCTCGCCACGCTTCGTGCCAACCTCGAACGCGACGAGAAATTCCAAAGCGAAGTCAGAAACGGCCTTTGCCCGATCCTTTCGCAGCGATGCCTAAATCTGAAGGAGGGCGAGACATTGGAGACTTACCTCTCGGGTCAGTTCCTAGATCTCAAATCTCAAATTTCAGATCTCGAAACGGAGCGAAACACTTTGGTTTCGCAACTCACCTTAGCCCGTGAGGGGGAAAAGCTTGGCAGGGCACTTGATGGCTATCGTCAACGCGACGACGAGCTAAAAGAGGAAGGCAAAGGCCTTAACGATAAGAAAGCGACGTTTGAAAAGCAGTTGAGCGAGCTGGCCGCGAATGAAAAGCGGCTGGTCGACGCAGAAGTGCAGCTTCGTCAGCTTGACGCTCCGGCGGCGAGACTGCGGCTGCTTGAGAAAGATGTGACCCGCGAGGCTGACATTCGTGAAGGGCTTGGCAATGTCGAGCAGAACCTCGAACGCTTGGAAAGCGATCGCAAACTGAATGCTGAGAATCTTGACGAATTCAAAGAACTCGACGAGCAATGGACGCGTTTGACCTCGGAACGAGACGCGACCGCCGAGGCTCATCGGGTTTTCTTAACGAATGAGGCTGAGGCGGCGGCTTTGGCGAAGCGGAAGGAAGAGCTTGATGCGGCTTCGAGCGATTTCACAACAAACGCTACTGCGGTCGAGACAGCGGAAAAGGATTTTGCGGCAGCGGGTGTAGATTATGACGGCGAGCTTCACAATGTAGAACGATCTGCATTGTTAAATGCTGAGCGTCGAGCGGCTGAGATCAGGGCGACGTTTGAGGCGGCGAAGCGTCGGGAAGCCCAACTTGCGGCTGAGATCGTACGTTTTTCCGAGCTTCGAAAGTCACTCGCGGGCGAATTCAAAGAAAAAGAACGCCTCGAACGCGTTGCGGAGGCAACCGCGTTTATCCGGGACACACTCAAAGAAGCGGCACCGCGTGTGGCTCGGAATTATGTCTATCACGTTTCGCTCGAGGCGAACCAGATGTTTCGCGAGATCACCGGAAATGCCGAACGTACGCTGAAATGGGGCGAGGATTACGCCATAATGCTTGAGGAAGACGGCTACGAACGGCCGTTCCAGAGTTTTTCGGGTGGCGAACAGATGGCGGCGGCGTTGTCAGTTCGGCTCGCGTTGCTAAAGCAACTGACCGACATCCGCGTCGCATTTTTCGACGAGCCGACCACCAACATGGACGCCGAACGCCGCGAAAACCTCGCCATGCAGATCAGCCGCATCACGCATTTCGATCAGCTTTTCGTGATCTCGCATGATGATACGTTCGAAGGGTACATGGATAATGAGTTAAGGATTGAGAGATAGGGAAACCAGTCGATACGAACGCTTTCTCGAAAACTCTATGAGAAATTTAATTTCAAGCAAGGCGTTCAAGTTGGCGTTCATAATATCCGCCTTGGTTTTCGCCCTCATAAACCTCAGACCGTCATCCTCGAACTGTCCGGTGGACAGCAAGACGATCTCTTTTCATTGCTATGAGACTTACGGATTTCCATTCACCTGGCACGAAAACGGCACTCTCTTTTATCTGGGTGGATTTGTTTGGTCAGGTGTTGTAGCGAATCTTACAATTGCGATGGTTACAGGCATCGCCTTGGGTCTTAGCTTTAAGGTCACCTTGGATTTTATTTTCAAAAAGCTAGGTCTTCCACGTTGAGCACCGTATACATGAAACAAGTCACCATAGTCTGCGACGGGTCGAGCCTTGGGAATGGGCGTGGGAATCCGCGTGCGGCGGCGGTGGCTGTGCTTGGGTTTAAGGGGCTGTGGAAGGCGGTTGGCGAATATCTCGGGGCGGCGACCAATCAGCAGGCAGAGATCGCGGCGGCGGCGATCGGGCTTGAGAATCTTAAAGAGGCGTGTTCGGTCACGCTCATGTCCGATTCGCGTTACGTGGTGGAGACGATGGGCGGCACTTGGAAGCGAAAAACAAACCACGACTGGTGGAAACGCCTCGACCACGCCGCCAAAAAGCATCAAATAACCTGGAAATGGGTCAAAGGCCACAACGGCCACGAAGTTCAAGAGGTTGCGGACTCAATGGCGAGAAAAATGGCGGAGCTTGGCTACGTTGATTACGTGTTGTTGGAAGAAGCGGTCGTGGAACTTGGAGTAATTGAGATCTAAGAGAGTTTAACCACAGATGAACACAGATAAACACAGATCAGAAATGAAAGAAGCCAGGACGGCTTTTTCTTTATCTGTGTTCATCTGTGTCCATCTGTGGTTAACTTTTCTTTTCCTTTTGTTTAGCCCTTTCGCTGCGAATGCTCAGCTTCGGACCGGCCTCGGATGGGCTTGGCAGAATCCTTTGCCGCAGGGCAATCCACTTTACGCAATACACTTTGCACCCGACAAAGAAAACGGTTTCGCCGTTGGATCGGATAACACTATACTCGCGACAAATGACGGCGGTTTTAGTTGGCGAAAGCAGACTTCGCTGACTGACGTTACGTTCTCGGGCGTTTTTGTCCGGGACAAGGCCAACGCATTTGTCGTCGGAGCACGCGGGACGGTTTTGTCTACGGTCAACGGCGGCAAAGAATGGAAAGCGGTCGCGGTCGATACGCGGGACCACCTTTCGGCAATCGAATTTACCGGAGAAGACCTAAAGACAGGATGGATCACCGGCACCTACGGCCGCATCATCAAAACCATCGACGCCGGACTCACGTGGAAAGTGCAAACCTCAGGCATCTCGGAACAGTTGTTAAATGTGGACGCCTTCGATGCGACGCACGCGGTTGCGGTCGGCATTAACGGAGCGGTCGTCGCGACATCTGACGGCGGCGAGACGTGGAAAACTTCCGATCCTTGTTCCGGAGCGATCGTTACGGATGCGGCGTATCTTTCCGGGACAGACGTGATTGTCGCTGGTTATAACGGCTGCGTAGCACGCAGCTTTGACTCGGGGGCGACCTGGAAACGGATCGATATATACAGCAAGGCCGATCTGCTTTCAGTTTCGTTTGGCGACGCCGCCAGTGGTTCGATCTCGGACGCGAACGGGATGATGTGGATCACGGGCGACGGCGGGACGACATGGCTGCCGCTCAATGTTCGGACGAATCCAAAGCTGGTCGCGGTCTCGTTCGTCGATAGATTTACGGGCTGGGCTGTTGGCGAGAATGGCCTTATTCTACGCACCGACGACGGCGGATTTAGCTGGCAGCGTCTGAGCGAAGGCGGTCGTGAGGATGTGAACGACATTGCGTTCATGGATAACGAGATCGGTCTCGCGGTTGGCTCGCGTGGCCGTGTCTGGATTACGAATGACGCCGGCCGCAACTGGCTGGCTGTTCTTTCGTCTGTCACGACGGGTCTTAATTCCATCTCGCTTTACGACGGCCAGCGGGCGTGGATCGTCGGTGATAATGGTGTGGTTTTGAGGACGGTGAATGGCGGAGCAAGCTGGGGCAAAGGCATTTCGGGTGTTACCGAAGATCTTTTCGGAGTCAGTTTTGCTACGGACAAGATCGGCATCGCGGTCGGTGTGAACGGTATGATAGTGCGAACCGATTCCGCCGGTGCGTATTGGGATCAGGTCGAGTCGGGCACGCGGCTTTGGCTCGAAGATGTTAAGGCTCTCGACGCTGACCGCATCATCGTCGTCGGCGATCGCGGCACGATCTTACGCACCGACGACTCGGGCAAGACTTGGCAGAAGGTGGCGACCAACATCAAAGAGAATCTTTACGGTGTGAGCTTCATCGATGACAAACATGGCTTCGCGGTCGGCTCGGGTGGCATTACGCTATATACAACGGACGGAGGCGTGACTTGGCGTGATCAGGAGTCGATCGTTAAATTCAATCTGTTCGCGGTTCAAGCGTTCGGCGTTGCGAGTGCGATCGCAGTAGGCGAACTCGGCACCGTTCTGATCACCGAGGACGGCGGTAAAACGTGGGCGATACAGCAGGGAATTACAAGCAAGGTTCTGCAAACTGTGGTCTATCGCGGCGGTCATCGCCTATGGATCGGTGGCCGCGGCGGAGCGATGCTGAAGCGAACCGACCCCTTGTCACCACGTGCCGTCACCTTCCCGACCGGCCCGCCTTCGCTCAAAAATGCTCCGCCTCGGATCAAACCTCGCCCGCGTGACCCGCTCGTCACCATGACCGACGACGGCGACATCCCTATGGCGGCACCAGTCAAAAAGCCAAATTGAAGTATCGACCTATTTTTTTCTCGTAGCGATAAGCAGTTGAAACTGAAACGTCGGAAACGGCAGGCACGCCATCAGATAGAAGACCTTCGCGATCTGAAAGAGCGAGTTCAATTTGAATTCCCGCCCATAATGACCGTCCGAGTATTTGGTGTTGTGAAATGAAGAATCGCTGCTTCGGAACCAGATGGTTTCCATATCGAGAAACTCAACATACTTCTCCAACTCGGAGCGGGTAAGTTCGCGAAAATGGCCAAAGAACGGGTCCGAGCGATACCAATCTTCGATCGCGAAATGCACGGTCTTGCCGATCAGAAGTTTAAGTCGGTTTCGCAGAGCCGCATGATTTGGCACCTCAATGATCAATACACCGCCTGGCTTTAGAACTCGCTTCGCTTCCTTAAGCAGCTTGCGAGGCGAACCCG
>JANNWQ010000078.1:0-9489 GCA_031408595.1 Acidobacteriota bacterium
TTCATAAAGCCAAGCATAAGAACCACTCGCGTCTCGGCATCCTGCACGATCGTCGGTATCAAACCATCGGTGTATTTTTCGTAATTCAAATTCATATTCGCACCTCGATCCCGCGCATTTCGAGAAAGGCCTTCAACTCAGGTATTGCTATCTCGCCGTAGTGGAAAACGCTCGCTGCGAGAGCCGCGTCAGCATTTCCGATTGCAAAAACATCTGCAAAGTGATCCATCGTTCCAGCACCGCCGGAAGCGATGACCGGCACACGAACAGCATTCGATATCTCACGCGTTAACTCGATCTCAAAGCCATCCTTCGTCCCGTCGCCGTTCATTGACGTAAGCAATATCTCGCCTGCACCGACTTCCACGCCGCGTTTTGCCCACTCGACCGCATCGAGATCGGTCGCGACTCTGCCGCCGTTGAGGAAGACTTTCCAACCTTCGTCGGTTTCTTTTGCATCGATGGCGAGAACGATGCACTGTGAACCAAAATTCGCCGCCGAATCGCTCAGGATCGACGGATCTTTCACCGCCGCCGTGTTGATCGAAACCTTATCCGCTCCGCAATCGAGCAACGCTCCAATGTCTTCGACCGTCGAGATGCCGCCGCCGACCGTGAATGGAATATTGATCTCCGCCGCCACGCGCCGGACGATGTCGGCAAAGGTCTTGCGGCGTTCGTTGGTGGCCGAGATATCGAGCAGAACGAGTTCGTCGGCTCCCTCAGCAGAATATCTCGCCGCCAGCTCGACCGGATCACCGGCGTCGCGTAGGCCGAGGAAATTCGTGCCTTTGACAGTGCGTCCGTCCTTTACGTCGAGGCACGGGACGATGCGTTTAGCCAGCATATTTGGCGAGATCCTCCAGTTTGACGTTCTGCTCGTAAAGAGCCTTGCCGACGATGACCCCGGAGCAGCCGATGCGATCGAGTTCGTCGATATCCCCAATCGAAGTGACACCCCCACTCGCGATCAGATCGATCTCGGCGATCGAAGCCCTGATCTGCCGGTAAAGCTTGAACGCGGGACCTTTCATCGCTCCGTCGCTCGCGATGTCGGTGACAAAGGCACTGGTCACGCCTCGCTCGGCGAAGTTCCTCAGGAATGCGAGTACGGGCGTCGTCGTGCCAGTCTGCCAGCCATTTATCGCAACCTTTCCGCTGCGGGAATCGGCACCGAGCAGCATCTTGTGACTGCCAAACTTATCAACCCACGACAGAAAAAGCTCGGGTTGGTTTACCGCAACGCTGCCTACGGTCGCGATAGCCGCTCCGGTATCAAAAGCTGCGGCGACGTCCGATTCCGTCTTCAGACCACCGCTGAAATCGATCGTGAGCTTCGTTCCGCTCGCGACCTTTTTCAACACATGCAGATTCGCCGGTGCTCCCGTACGGGCGCCGTCGAGATCGACCATGTGCAGCCGCCGCAAACCCGCATCCTCAAAACGTTTCGCCGTTTCTAGCGGATCGTCGGAATACACCGTCTTACGCGAAAAATCACCCTGAGTGAGCCGCACGCATTTCCCGCCGATCAGATCCATTGCCGGAATTATTTCGATCATATTTTTAGGAAGTTCTCCAAGATCCGCTCTCCGACGGCCCCGGATTTTTCGGGGTGGAACTGTATCGCATGAAAATTATCACGACCGATCGCCGCACTGAATTTTTGGCCATATTCACAGGTCGCGGTCGTGCTCTCACCTGTTTCGACATAGTAGCTGTGCACGAAATAGACACGTTCGCCTTCCGCGACGCCGGCAAACAGCGGTGAGTTGAAATCCGCGATCCGGTTCCAGCCGGTGTGCGGTATTTTCAGTATGTCGGACTCAAAACGACGAACGCGATACGGCAAAATGCCGAGACATTCCGTGTCGTTCTCCTCGGACGTCGAGCACATCAACTGCATTCCCAAACAAATTCCCAAAACCGGCTGCGTGAGCGAACAAATCACCGAATCGAGATCGCGTTCCCGCAGGTATTTCATCGCCGTTGAAGCCTCGCCGACGCCGGGAAAGATCACCTTGTCCGCGACCCGTAATTCGTTTGCGTCGTCCGTTACCAAAGGCTCGACACCAAGGCGGATCAAAGCATTTGCTACCGAAGCCGTATTTCCTCCGTTGTATTTCACTATCGCAACTTTCACAAAACTCCTTTTGTCGTTGGCAATTGACCGCCCTCGCGGCGAACAGCCATTTTTATCGCCTTCGCAAATGCTTTGAATATCGCCTCGATCTTGTGATGTTCGATCGTGCCTGTTGCACTGATATTCAGGTTGCACAAAGCCTTGTCAGAGAATGATTTAAAGAAATGAAAGAACATCTCGGTCGGCATCTCGCCGATCATTTCGCGTTTGAATTCCGCATCCCAAACTATCCAATTCCGCCCGCCAAAATCGATCGCGACCTGAGCCAGACAATCATCCATCGGCAAGCAAAACCCGTAACGCTCCACACCGCGTTTGTCCGCCAAGGCAAGCGAAAACGCTTCGCCGAGCGTGATCGCCACATCCTCGATCGTGTGATGTTCGTCTATATGAAGGTCGCCCGTTGCCGAAATATTCAGATCGAGCCCTCCGTGACGAGCCATCTGCTCGAGCATGTGGTCGAAGAATGAGATGCCCGTCGAGATCGATGAATTTCCCCTGCCATCGAGGTTTAATTCAACAGTAATTTCGGTCTCTTTTGTTTTCCGACTATGAGAAACGCGTCGATCCGGAACACGGAGCAAATCATAGATATCGCTCCAATCATCGACCGAAACGGCTGTATCATCGGCGTCGAGCGGGAACGATGGGTTCCTGATATAGATCGCCTTAGATCCCAAGTTCCTCGCAAGCCGAACATCCGTCGGCCGGTCGCCAATGACGTACGAATTCGCGAGATCGTATTCGCCCGTCAGATACTTCGTCAGCATCGCCGTTCCCGGTTTACGCGTCGGAGCATTTTCGTGTGGAAACGTGCGGTCAACAAACACATCCGCAAACTCAATCCCCTCATCCGCGAGCGTCTGAATGACAAAATTCTGTGCCGGGTGAAATGCAGTTTCCGGAAAACTCTCGGTTCCAAGCCCGTCCTGATTTGTCACCATAACGAGCACAAAATCCGTCTCGCGAACGATTTTTCCGAGATTTGTGATCGCTACCGGCAAAAACCGTAGCTTCTCAAGCAAATCCACCTGAAAATCATCCGGCTCGCGTATCAACGTTCCGTCGCGGTCAATAAAAAGTACTTTTTTCATAAGTCTGATCCAATGAAGCTGATGGCTAGTTAGCTAACGGCTATTAGCTATTCTTCTTTTCCGTAACGCGATCAAATTGGCTCAACGCCAAAACCAATCGCCGGTTCTCCTCTTTTGTGCCAACGGTTATCCGCAAGCATTCATCGCACAGTTCAACACTGCTTCGGTCGCGAACCACGATCTTTTCATCGATCAAGTACCGGTAGATCTCAGTAGCTTCCTTTACCTTCACGAGTAGAAAGTTCGCGTCCGATGGATAGACGTTTCGGACAAGATCCAGAGCGATCAGCGAATTTTCGAGTCGCCCCCTTTCGTCCTTTGCGGTCGTGATCCATTCGAGTATCGTCGATTCATTATCTAGAGCGTCGATCACTGCCTGTTGCGCAACGCCGCTGACGTTGTAAGGCGGTTTTACTCGATTCATAAGCTCGATGATCTCGCTACCCGCAAAAGCGAGCCCGACGCGGACGCCCGCCATTCCCCAGGCCTTGGAAAATGTCTGCAGAATCACGAGGTTTGGAAAAGACGATAGCTCCCCGATCATTGATGGTTCAGCTGCAAAATCCATATATGCTTCGTCGACAACAACGATCCCTTTGAATTGCCTGGCGATCTCGAGGATCGATCGGCGGCTCATCAGGTTTCCGGTCGGATTATTTGGCGAGCAGATGAAGATGAGTTTTGTTGCGGCGGAAATGGCCGCGAGGATCGCCGAAACATCAAGCTGAAAATCCGCCGTCAATCGCATCTCGCGAACCGCAATATCATTGATATCCGCTGAAACGCGATACATCCCATACGTGGGCGGGCAAGTTATCACCTCGTCGCGACCAGGCTCGCAGAAGATGCGGAACAGCAGGTCGATCGCCTCGTCGCTGCCGTTACCGACAAATATCTGCGATGACGAAACGCCTCTCATCGCTGCGATCCGGTCTTTCAGTTCACGCTGAAGCGGGTCGGGATAACGATTCAAGCCAATGCCCGCGGGCGAGCCGAACGAGTTCTCGTTAGCGTCTAGAAAAACCTCAGCCGAGCCTTCGAATTCAGACCTCGCCGACGAATATGGCTTCAGATTCCTAATGTTCCGACGCACCAGGCCTTGCAGATCAAACGTCATCGCGGCCTCCGCTCCATTCGCGTCTGATCGCAACGGCATTTTTGTGCGCATCGAGCCCTTCCGCTACTGCCATAGTTTCGATCGTCGGGCCAAGGTTTTGAATGCCTTCGGCGGTTAGACGCTGAAAAGTGATGCTCTTAGTGAAACTTGCGACCGACACGCCGCTATATGCTTTCGCAGCGCCGCCGGTCGGCAGCGTGTGATTGGTTCCCGACGCATAATCGCCCGCACTCTCGCACGAGTAATTTCCAATGAATACCGAGCCCGCGTTGATGATCGTTTCGGCGATCTCGTCGGCCTTTTGCGTGGCGATAATGAGATGCTCGGGAGCGTATTCGTTCAGCAGTTCGACTCCATCCGCGAGAGTCTCGACCAAGATCGCTTTTGAATTCTGGATCGCCGCCGATGCGGTCGGCTTGCGCGAAAGCGTTTCGATCTGGCGATCGACCTCAGCGAGTGTTTCGTTGATCACAGTTTCCGAAGTCGAAACGAGAACAACCTGACTATCTGGTCCATGCTCAGCTTGCGACAGCAGATCAGCCGCGACGAACGCCGGAACGCACGCCTCATCCGCTAAAACAGCGACCTCCGACGGCCCGGCAGGCATGTCGATCGCTACACCGGAGCGCAAAACCTGCAGCTTTGCCTCGGTCACGAACTGATTGCCCGGCCCAAAGATCTTGTAAACGGACGGAACGGTCTCCGTCCCGTACGCCAAAGCCCCGATCGCCTGTGCTCCGCCGATCTTGAAGACCTTGGTCGCACCGCACAACCTCGCGGCATACAGCGTCGTCGGATCGATTTTGCCGTCCTTATTCGGCGGCGATGTAACCACGATCTCGCGGCAACCCGCGAGCTTTGCCGGGATCACGAGCATCAGCACGGTAGAAAAAAGCGGAGCACTTCCCGCCGGAACATAAAGCCCGACCTTTTCGATCGCGACGTTCTTTTTCCAGCAAAAAACGCCCGGCGTTGTCTCGATGATATTTCGCCCGCTGTTGTCGACGGCGTGAAACTTCTCGATATTCGCTTTTGTAACCGCGATCGCGTCTTTTAGTTCCTGCGAAACAAGCGATTCGGCCTCGATAAACTCATCTTCCGTCACCAAAAACTCTTCCAGCTCAACTTTGTCAAAATGCCTCGCGCAATGACGAAGGGCGGAATCGCTGTGTTCGCGGACATCTTTGAGGATATTCGCGACCGTGCGTTCGAGAAAGACGGTGTCGATCGTCGGGCGTTTGAGCATCGCGGCCCAGGTTTCTTTTGATGGATATTTGATAATTTGCATTTTCTTACCTGATCATCTGATCGATCGAGAGTACAAGAATCCCCTCGGCTCCCGCGTTCTTGAGTTGGTCAACGACGACCCAAAAGTCTGTTTCGCTCACTACCGAATGCAGCGAAACCCAGCCGGCATCGGCGAGCGGCACCATCGATGGGCTTCGCATTCCTGGTAGCAGGCGTTTTATCTCGTCAACCCTTTCGACGGGGGCATTGAGCAGAATGTACTTGTTTTGCGCAGCAGCTTTGACGCTGCGGATGCGGAATAGAAGCGTGTCGAGGATTGCCTGTTGTTCGGCTCCGAGATCACGCCGTCTGACCAACACGGCTTCTGACAACATCACCGTCTCGACCTCGCGTAGGCCGTTCGAAAACAAAGTGCTCCCCGAACTGACCAGGTCACAAACCGCGTCCGCGAGACCGATCGACGGAGCGATCTCGACCGATCCACTGATCTCGTGAATGTCGGCGGTAACGCCACGTGACACGAAATGGTCGCGGAGGATGTTCGGATAACTTGTGGCGATCTTCTTCCCCGACAGGTCTGATAATCCCGAATACTCGAGCCCCTTCGGCACCGCCAGCGACAGACGGCAGCGACCGAAGCCGAGCTTTTCGATTGTATCGACCGCTTTTGGATTCTCTGCGATCACGTTCTCGCCGACGATCCCGATATCAGCGACGCCGTCGGCGACGTAGTCCGGAATATCGTCATCGCGCAGAAAAAATATCTCGAGCGGAAAGTCTGCTGCCTCGGCTCGCAGTTTGCCGAGCCCGTTCGAAAAGCCTATGCCACATTTTCTCAGCAGCCCGGTCGAGCCGTCTGACAATCTTCCTGATCTTTGTAAAGCTATCTTTAATTTCATATCTAAAAACGACAAAGCGACGCCCATCGAGACTTATTTCGAAGTTTCGCGGCGTTTGGATTAAAACTAATTTACGTTATTGGTTAGAAACGAGTATCAGTTCACGCGCGAATGGGTCGCGTGGTGATGATGGAGATGGTGGATTTGAGTTGTACTCAGATACATCGTTAGACCTATTAAAAACACAGCCGACTTACTTTTGCAAGAGCACAACCAAAAATCGGTGTGATAAAATTGCGAAAGACACTATGGAAAGCCACACGGAAGACGAGGTTCTGCACGATTTTGGTAAACGCATACAGCGTTGCTACGGATGTTTTATCGCCTATCACCTAAAGGATATGTATCTTGGCGAAGACGTTACCTTCTTTTGCGACCACTGCAAAGACGAGACGATGTTCCATTTTGACGATTTCTCGAAACTGCTGGATATTTCAAAATTGAATGAAATGACCGGCGAGCATCATCATTGAGGCGACTCACATTTCCCATCTCGCTCACATCCTTTAAACTCTAACCGTGGCTGAAAACGCGGGGAACAACAAACAGACTTTCACAGGGCTAGCTGCGCGGCTGTCGCGGCTGCCGCCGGACAAACGGCGGGCGGCTCTCGAGATCAGTGCGGCTCTGGCTGGCGTGTCTCTTCGGGTCAGCCGCGAGTTTGTCGAGGCCGTACCTAAGGCAGCGAAGGTATTGTCGGCGGACGACCTGCGGCATTGGGGCGAATTCGGCCGGCGGCTTGCGATGGGAAGTGCGGATGCCGGGGCAAAGTTCTTTGCAGATGGCATTAGCGGGCTGAAACGTGTTCCAGAAGGTTCACGGGCGGCGGTCTTTCAGACCTGTACGCGGCAGCTTGTCTTATCGAGTTCGACCGCACTTGATTCTTTTCACTTGATACCGGAGATCGCGGCGGCGGTTGATGACGAAAAGCTACTGACCGATATTTTCGAGTTGGCAGCAGAGATCGCTCAACGAAGTGCAAAGCACAGTGCCGATTTTCTAGTCCACACGCCAAAGGTGGCCGCGTCGATAACGGCCTTTGAAGACGGTCGGGTCGCCGACGCAGTGTTCGTCTTGGCGCGCGATTTTGCCAATCGAACCGGCGGATTGACGGCGGATCTTTGGCAGAATCTGCCTTACGCTTTCGAGGGTTTGTCGGCTGAGGCGGCAGTTCGGCTGATGGAGGGTGCGGCGGCGTTTCTCGAATTCGGCGGGAGTGTGACGCTGCATTTTGTTGCGTCAGGCAGTAAAGTCCTGGCGGATTCACCTACAGCCTTTAATGACTGGGTAAACGTCTCGCGGATCATCGCGAAGCATGGCAACGCTGTCTTGATCTCATTCCTGCGAGCAACGCCGAAATTTACCGCACAGATCTCGTCTCGCAAACGCCATGCTCCTGAAGTTTCGATCCGCCGTGTGTTGCAGCTGACTGCTTGGATAGCCGAGAACGACGCCGAAAGTGCTCTGGCAGCTTTTAAATCGAGCGCAGGTGCACTCAGCAAGGTGTCGATCGAGCAATTCGAAGATTGGGTCGAGAACGGTTTGGCCGAGACATCTGCGGGTTCAGCGAAAGCTCGGCGGAGCTACTTCGCCCTCGAAACGCGTGAGTCGAATGACCGTTTGCAGAAGACTCAGATAGGCCTGTCTTTAGAGTCGATCCAACACGTGCTGCGGCTGTACGTCGAGGCGCTTACCGGCAAAGAGATAGAGATCGCTCCGATTGCCGCGATCCAGCAGGAAAGCCGCATTGGCGATGGCAAGACGATCTATCTTCCGGCGACGGTCGCTGAGTTTGCAGATGATGAGAAAGATTTTCGCTTGTACAAAGTGCTGGCAGCACACGGGGCTGGACAGATCGAATTCGGTACTTTTGATCGTGATACCGATGGGCTAAAAGCTGCTTATACCGAGTTGTCAGAGCTTTACTCCGCGACGGCGGATCAGATCGACGCGTTCTCGCTGGGCGGGTATATCGAAGATGTGCAGAAAGGCGAAAGTGCGTTGCCGCATGCGGAAGCACTCGCCGCAATGAAGGCCCGAAAGAAAAAGCTGCCGAAAAACTCGGACTATCGAAATGTGCTCACCGCGTTTCCCGAACCACGTCTTGCTCGCAAGATCTTTGGCACGATGGAGAATGCCCGCATAGACAATCGCTTGCGGCAAACCTATCGGGGCCTCGTCAAAGACCTCGACTTGATGCAAACGTTCCTGCGTTCGAACCGACCATACATTTTTGATCTGCCGATGCATCAGGTGCCGTCCGAACTTCTCTTTCAAATCACGCTTTGCGGTGGTGCGACGGATGACGCGAGGATGTTTTACGGGCAGATCGTGTCGGAGATCGAAACGGTGGTCGAGAAGTATCTCGCAATGTCTGACGCGACAGTGGCAGATTCATTGATGGCGACGAGTCGCGTTTACACGCTGTTTCAAAACATCTCTCCCGAGCAGTCGCAGGAAGCCGAGTCAGATGAGACCGAGGAAAAGAGCGATTTCGCATACGACGAAAAAGACGCAGCCGAACCTCCGACCGAGGACCAGAGCAAACGAGAACAGCGACAGGCTCAGGACATCCGCGACCTTTTCAACGCCTGGAACAGCCTCGACGACGAAGGCGAGCCTGACGACCTGCAAGGTGCCGAGGCGTGGTCGCAGAGCGATGTTCCCGAGCAAGCTCTTGAGACAGATGATCTAGCATTTGCCTATGACGAATGGGATCGTGAATTAAACGATTACCGCGTCGGCTGGAGCCGTGTGATCGAAAAGAAGGTCAAGCAGGGCGACCGAACCTTTGTTGAGCTGACACGCTCGAGATATCGCGGAGTGATCTCGTCGATCAGGCATCAGTTTCAGTTGATGAAACCGGAGAATCTGACTCGTATCAATCGCGAACTTGATGGCGAAGATTATGATCTGAACGCTCTTGTCGATTTCGTCGTCGACCGCCGAGCCCACGGCCAGCCGTCCGAGAATATCTACACAAAACGCCTT
>JANNWQ010000079.1:0-1629 GCA_031408595.1 Acidobacteriota bacterium
CAAAGATCTCGTTGACGCCGTCTCCCGCGACCAGACAGAACTCGCGAACAGCGAAAAAGAGTAACGTATGCGAAAGAAGGTCGCATTTTATGGAGGCAGCTTTGATCCGCCGCATCGCGGACATCTTGCTATCGCGGACGCACTCCTAGA
The DNA here is from genome assembly GCA_031408595.1 of Acidobacteriota bacterium. GTDB lineage: Bacteria > Acidobacteriota > Blastocatellia > Pyrinomonadales > Pyrinomonadaceae > OLB17. The sequence goes on from JANNWQ010000079.1 coordinate 151, forward strand.
ACAATTCGGACTTGAAGAGTTCGTATTCATTCCAGCCTTTCACGCTCCGCACAAGAGACGCAAGGCTCCGACTTCGGCTTACGACCGGTATGCGATGCTTTGTTTGGCGACTCAGGGACGTGAAGATATTTCGGTTTCGCGGATGGAGTTCGACATGCCGGAGCGCCCCTTTTCGGTCGAAACTCTGGGACGCCTTAATGAGATATACCCGGACGATCAGATCTTTTTTGTGATGGGAGCCGACTCGTGGATGGAGATCACGACCTGGCGGGAATGGGAAACGGTGCTGTCACTCACCGACCATATCGTGGTCACGCGGCCGGGATATGAGATCGGGTTTGATTATGTGACGGACGAAATTCGCGAGCGGATCGTCGATCTGCGAGGCGGCGTGAAGCCGGATAGCGAAAGCGACGTTAATCAGATCTTTATCACTGACGCTGTCTCAATGAATATTTCAGCGACAGAGATTCGCGAGAAAATAGCTAACAATAATGCCGCCTGGCGAGACGATGTGCCGGGCGAGGTTGCAAATTACATCGAAAAATATCAGATTTACAAGTAATGGAAGAAACACAGGAACGGTCCTTAAACCGTGAGACAGTCAAAATAGAGATCGCCGAACCGCCCACGCCTTTCGCCGAACTAGACCCCGAAGTACAACTCGCTATCAAATGTGCCGCCGACAAAAAGGCGTTTGATGTGATCGTGTTGGATCTGCGCAGCATCGCGAGCTTCACGGAGTTTTTCATCATCGCGAGCGGTTCGAACCAACGACAGGTCCAGGCCATCGCTGACGAGATCAACGAGCAAGTTAAAAAGCAGCTCGGTTCGCGGCCCGTAAGGATCGAGGGTTACAATTCGGCCGATTGGGTGCTGCTCGATTACGGCGATTTTGTCGTTCACATTTTCAATGGTGAATCGCGCGAATTCTACGACCTCGCCCGCCTCTGGCTCGACGCCCGGCGCGTCGTGCTGCCGGAAGATCGTTAACGCAAAGACGCGAAGAAGCAAAGACGCAAAGGAAGACGATTTGAGAAATGTGACCGCAAGACCTATATTTTCCTAAATTTGCGTCTTTGCACCTTAGCGACTTTGCGTTGAAAAAATGAAGTTTAGATTCCTCTGGGTTGGAAAAACCAAAGACAAAAATTGGTTGGCGCTACAAGAAGAATATCTGCGCCGGCTATCGCATTTTGTGAATTGCGAGATAGTCGAGGTGCGTGACGCTCCGGCGCACGAGGGCAAGGAAATCGAGGGCAACCGCATCATTGAAAAACTGAATCAAAGCTCCTTTGTGTGTCTGCTCGATGTCGAGGGAAAGGGCATTTCATCGCACGGTTTGGCATCTGAGATCGAGAAATGGCAAAACAGAGGTTTGAAAGAGATCGCGTTTGTAATTGGCGGAGCGGACGGTGTTTCCTCTAAGGTTGCCGAACGGGCTGACTTTAGGTTATCCTTATCGTTTCTCACTTTTAC
>JANNWQ010000080.1:0-39310 GCA_031408595.1 Acidobacteriota bacterium
GTCTGCACGGCGCGCTTTATCACCGGTTTAGACATCACATAGTGAGTTTTCGGATAGATGGGAATCCGCGTTTCGTGCTTCGCTAAAACCTCGCCGAGCAATGGATCGATCGTCGATATCGAGTCGATCTCATCGCCCCAAAACTCGATCCGATACGCCTGTTCCTGATAGCTTGGAAAAAGCTCGACGACATCGCCACGCACGCGAAATGTTCCTCGATCGAAATCGACATTCACACGCTCGTATTGCAGCTCCACGAGACGTTTCAAAAAATCCTCGCGCTTGATCTTCATCCCGGGCTCGATAAAAACGAGCATCCCGAAATAAGCATCCGGATCGCCGAGTCCATAGATACACGAGACCGACGCGACCACGATCACGTCAGGCCGTTCGAACAACGCACGCGTTGCCGATAGCCTCAAACGGTCGATCTCTTCGTTGACCGTAGCTTCTTTTTCTATGTAAAGATCGGCGGCTGGCACATAAGCCTCGGGCTGGTAGTAATCGTAGTAAGAAACAAAATATTCGACCGCGTTCTCGGGAAAAAACGTCTTGAATTCCTGATAAAGCTGCGCCGCGAGTGTCTTATTATGAGCAAGAACAAGTGCAGGCCGCTGTGTCTGCGCAATAACGTTCGCGATCGTAAACGTCTTACCGCTCCCGGTGATACCTAGCAGAACCTGATGATCAGCCCCATCGCTAAGGCCGTCAACTATTTGCCGTATCGCCTCAGGCTGATCGCCCTTTGGTGTATTTTCAGAAATGAGACGAAATTGCACCCCTTAATCATAGTCTAAGGCCTTGCAAATTTCAAGGTAACGCTCGATGATGAGCACCGCGCCAAAACTTTGTTGACGGGCGAGTTTGATGTCACCTCACGGCTTTTAGTCACTGCCGTAGTTTATCGACACGGTCATCGTAAAGCTCGATGCCGTTCGGCAATAATTGGTGACACGAATGTAATTGTCGCCGGCCACGGTAACGAAGCTCGAGCTTGTTGAACCCTCGGTAAATTTGACGCATCCGTTTCTCGAGCTGATATTACCCGAGAAATACTGTCCCCGGCGGGCTCCGAGTACATACGACTTGCTGTAACTGCCGGCTAATGTTCCGGAAACCGAAGCCGAGGTTCGCCCTTTCGCAAATCGTATCCGCGTCTGGCTGATGGCGTCGAAAAAGGCTCCCGAGATCAAGACTATCACCACTGATATTAGTAGTTTTCTGCTATTCATCGTTCCTCCAATAGACATGCGCGGCCTATAGATTCAGGCGCGTATTCGCTGTCAAGAATTATTTGCTGAGAAGCGGAATATTAGTGTTTTTGGCCGAGAAATGCAATAGCTCAAATCCCGAAGGGACTCTTTCGTTGTCTTAGTTGCAGGTATTTTTCGCTAAATGCGTCACCACGAGCGGTGTAGATATCTGTGATGAGCTGGTCATCCGATGGGCGGAATGCACGCAACATAATATCGCGATTCCTGACGATGCCTTTCGCGTCGATCACAACGACGGCGCGAGTAAAACTGATCGGGATTAACCAATGACGTGCGTAGATCTGAGTGATTTGCCGGTCGGGATCGGCAAGAAGTGGTATCGGCAAACGGCGCTGCTGCGAAAATTCGCGATGTTCACCCGGAGTGGCAGCTGAGATACCAACGATTGTGGCATTTGTCGCCAGATAGTTTTCCCAGTTATCGCGGACAGAACACATCTGCTTTGTACAGACGAGAGTTTCGTTCTGCGGATAGAACAGCAAAACCGTTACGCCTTCGCTGTGATCGGAAAGTCGCCATTCTTCGTCGCGATCGGTTCGCAATGTAAAATCAGGCGCCAGCGATCCAACGGTAACCTGCGAAACATTGTTACTGGCACCAAAATTCAAAACTAAATTACCCCTTGAAGTAGAACTAGATCTCGCTACCTGACCATGTGGCTACCTGTTCAACACTTTTCATCGTATCGCGAATTCGATCCGAAACATCAGTCGGCCACGATCTGCCGACGCGTAGCTCATTGAGCTTAACCAGCGTACGCTCGTCTTTTTGAACCTTCAGCACGTGTAACAGAGCATACTTGATGCGTTCATCTTTGTGTTCGAGCACGGCTTCAAAAATACCATCGGTTTCACCTGCTTTGATCAATAACGACACAAGAGCAAATGCCTCGTATGCTATCTTTAGATCCTCGTGAACAAGCCGGTCAAAGGATTTAGCCACAATGCCGGACTCGACAGCCGCACGAGCCGCGTGGCTCATTCTAAATTCATCATTCGCCTCAATTATCCGTTTCCAGGCGTGTGCCCTGTCGAAACTTAATCGGAACAGACCACGTGCTGCTGCCGCGCGAACCTCCCTCGTCGGGTCCGCACATGCAAGCAGGATCGTTTCGAAAACAGATTCGTGGTCAAAATCGGCGAGAGTTGCTACGGCCCTCGATCGAAGATTCGACGATAGATCGTACAAAGCCATCTGCGCAATTGCCTCTATCGAGTTGCGGAACCTGAACGCGGTCAAGACACGCAGGGCAACATCGCGAACCGACTCGTCCTCTTCGTACTCCTCGTTTACCTGTTCGATCGCAGTCAAAAGTGAAGGATCGTCTGATATCTCGAGAGGCTTATATTTTTTGGCACCTGCCAATTGGCTAAATGAATTTATGGGCAACTGCGCGTATTGCAGCTTGCGCATTTTTTCCTGAAACGCACGGGTATCAATGTTGATCTCATCCGGCTCTGCGGAAGCGGCGGCAGACTTCTCAGGAAGTGTTCTACGGCGCGGCTCGTCATGCTTCTTTGAGGAACGTTTTGCTTTTCGCAGCCATTCAAGATCCTTCTCAGCATTGGCGTCCATGTCATAGCTGTCGTTCGTACCGTAGGACATCTGATAGTTGTACTGCGACTCGGACACCTCGACTTTTGGCCCCTGATTCTTGCGGAATATGTACAATCCCGCTCCGAGACTGACAATCACGACCAAGCAAACAACATAAAACCCAAGGCTGCTGCCTTCTTCGGGTTGAGTCACGCCGGGTTGAGCCGCGACAGCTGCGCTCAACAAGCACAGCCATATCACCATGGACAAAAAGCGATAGAATTGCAAATAAATACTGCTCATGTAAGAGTAAAACTACCCCGAAGTGTAGGGCGATCGAAGCAAGTTTGAAGGCGAGGCACTGGCGGGTCTGGTAGGACAAATCGCCACACTCTCAATTATGCATACTTTTCGCTCGCTTGTCATCTACAATCTTCAACCGCGTTTATACACTTTTAACACGTTGTGAATTCCAGAAAATCGAATACGGGGTCAGTTTGATTTTTTTTTGATCTTTGTGTCTTCGCCTCTGTGATTTTTGTGTTAAGAGGCCTTTTGACACAAAGGCCACGAAGGGCGGACACGAAGGTGACAAAAAAGAAACCCTCAATGCACTTCAAACTTACCCAATACCGAAAATCGCCTGGAATTTGATTTTGCTTTTGCTTGATGGCTTCTGTTAGTAATAAAGTTATTGGGAGTAACAGATATGACTGCGGCAAGCACTGTTTTCGAATCCGATATTCCGGACCTGACACTCATTCATCGCGGCAAAGTGCGAGACGTTTACGAGGTGGACGACAAACGTCTACTCCTCGTTGCGACCGACCGCATCTCTGCATTTGACTGCATACTGCCAACGCTGATCCCGCATAAGGGTAAGGTACTGACGCAGTTGTCTCAGTTTTGGTTCGATATGCTCGCGGATATTGTCGATAACCACGTCATCACGACCGAACTCGACAAGATGCCAGAGCCGATACGTGGCGTCGAATCGCTTCGCGGTCGATCGACGCTCGTGAGACGAACGGAAGTTTTCCCTGTCGAAAGTGTCGTCCGAGGCTATCTCGAAGGTTCCGGTTGGAAGGATTACAAGGCGACCGGCAAAACGAGCGGTCACGATCTGCCAAAAGGCCTACAGCAATGCGACCGTCTGCTAGACCCGATCTTCACGCCGGCAACCAAGGCAGCAACCGGCCACGACGAAAACATCACCGGCCTTGAATTCAAAAATATCGTCGGTGCCGAAACCGCAGCCTTACTCAAATCGACTTCGCTCAAGATCTACAAGACCGCCGCTCAATACGCTCTCACAAAAGGCATTATTATCGCCGACACAAAATTCGAATTCGGCCGCGACAGTGACGGAAATATCCTGTTGATCGATGAGGTATTGACACCCGATTCGTCACGATTCTGGGACGCAAAAACCTACGAGCCGGGCCACGCCCAGCCCTCGTTCGACAAGCAATTTGTAAGGGAATATCTTGAAACTCTCGATTGGGACAAAACCCCACCCGCACCGCCGCTGCCCGATGAGATCGCCGACGCAACGTCGCAACGCTATCTCGACGCGTACAGATTACTTACTGGAACTGACTTAGACGTTTAGTTTGGCAGGCGTAGTTTGTAGATAGCCGAACGGCCATCGCGGTCGCTCTCGAAGAATAATTCTGTTCCATTGTACGAAAAAGCCGGTGAACGGTCGGTAGCCTGATGTCGGGTCAATCTAACAAGTCCCGTACTGTCAACATTTACAAGATAAAGCTCGCTGTTGCCATCACTTTGGGCCACAAAAGCCACCCTCCTGCCATCGGGTGATACTGTGGGCTGAGAATCATGCAGGCGGCGAGATGCGACCATAAATTCCTCGCCCGGCTTACTAAGGTCGAGAATCATTACATCCAGAGATTTGAACACGCCATCCGCGCGGTCACCGGAGAACAATAGTCGATCACCTGTCGGAAGGGGCACCGGTGAAAACTCATATCCGGGTTTGTCGGTCAGACGACGCACATCTGTGCCGTCCGCGTCCATTCTGAAAAGGTGAAACCGCAAAAAGGCTCCCTCGCGATTGCTTTGAAAAAAAATCGTCTGCCCATCGACCGAATATGCCGGCGACCCGTCGGACGCAGCGTTCATCGTCAGATTGACGAGGTTTCCACCGTTCAGACCAATCAAGAATACGTCGGTGTTTCCGTCGACCTTGTTGGCGAAAGCGATCTCACGGCCATTCGGCGAAAAAACAGGCGTAAGAGCAAGATTCGCGTTATCGGGTGCGGTGCGAAAGATGGTTTTGCTCGTTCCCGCCGACACGTCAAACAGCCTGATCATCAGGCTCTTGTCGTCGGACTGTGCCTGATAGGCCAACTTCGTCCCATCTCGCGAAAGACTCGGATACTGTAATTCGGCGTCGGGATCGCTGAGGATCAATTCCGGTTCAATCTGCTCCGTGTTTATTACATAAATATTGTTCTTGCCACTGGCGTCACTCGTTATCACCATCCGCGTGCCGTCGGGCGACCAGCAATTACTGCGATGCTCCTCGTTGCTCGCTAAACTGGTCAGTTTCATCGGCGGTGAATCGTCATTTATGTTTTTTATATATATATCAACATTTTCGCCCTCACGATTCGAATCGAACACGACCTGCGTTCCATCCGGCGAAAATACCGGAAACGCATCGACGGCCGGGTTGTCGGTCAGCCGTTTGACTCCGCTTCCGTCACTATTCATCACGTAGGCTTCGGTATTTCCGTCGCGACTGCTAACAAAAAGTATCTGTCGGCCATCCGGAGAGAAGGTGGGATCGGCATCGAAGGCGGCGTTATTGGTTACGTTTACACTCTTCTCGTTTTCTATATCGTGGACAAAAATCTCGGCATTCGAACGGTCAACGATCGATCCGAATACAAATTTTGTACCGTCAGGCGACCACTCATTCGGCGGATAAGAAAGTGGGAGTTTTCTTTCACCCGAACCATCCGAGTTTGCCAGATATACGTTGCGCAAACTCTCTCCGTCCTTAACAAAGACAACACGACTACCGTCCGGCGACCAATTTCCGGTCAAAAGGCTTTTGATCTTTTCGTTTGCACGTCGCTGATCCGAGCCATCAGCATTCATCACCCACGATTCGGCGCGTGTGCCGGTTATATACCTGACAAATCTGATCTGGCCATCCCGAGTCCAACTCGCCATGTCCTCCTCATATTCGTTTTCCGTAAGGCGAACTATCTTTGGCTTTGGGTCGGCAACAGTTCTGACTGAGGGTCGCGGAATCAGAAAAAAAACGGTGACGAGCGTGCCAAACAATAAAATAAAAGCTCCAACAGCAACCGGCCACCTTCGCCGCTGCCCTGGCAGCAACTTGTCCAAAACAGCGGCTGACAAACCGTTCGTCTTTTCGCGAAAACCGCCGCTTTCGTTCTCATACACAACCTCCGCGACGAACCGGTAGCCCGCCTTTGGGGTGGTTTCGATATACCGATTTTCGCCTTTTGCCTCGCCAAGAGTCTTCCTCAGTGAAGAGATTGTACGGTTCAAATTGCCTTCTTCGACTGCGGCATCGGCCCAGACTGCATCAAGAAGCTCGTCTTTCGTAACCAGATGACCGCCTTTTTGAACAAGCGTCGTCAGCAAATCAAACATCCGCGGTGTCAGCGGAACGCGTGACCCGCTTCGCAGCAGTATTCGCTCCCCTACGTCCAGCTCAAAGTCGCCGAAACGGTAAGTTCCCTTTTTTGGATAATTATCGGACACGTAATTTTGCACTTTCGGAGAATTTTCGGTTTTTTCGGGGAAATTTTCAAGTATTTTGGTGTGATTGTCTGGTTATTATAGGTTTACGATCTCGACCGGCAAGAGGCATGGCAAAATCTTGTACCTATGTATCCGTGCTGATCTCATTCGCCGCCACGGTCAACAATATGAAAATAATTGAAAAGGTCATCACTGCATTCATACTCGTGGCAACCTCGCATGGTTCGGTAAACGCACAGAGTTACAATGTCGGATCCGGTGGATACAACACTGGATACGGCACGGTATACGGTACGTTCGGTCTCGCCTCCGCCACGCAGAGCATATTTAATCAGATGCAGATCCAGATGAATATGAATCTGCTGCGTGCTTCGGGCAAGAAGAATTATGGCCCGACGGTGATGCAACCCGGAGAGGTTTCGGCGTCCCCGTCTATTAAGCCGGTTCCGCCTCGGCCCGTGCCGAAAAATTACGGCCGCTTCAAATCCGACGTGACCGTCGATACCGCCAAAACGATAGCAGACGCCCTCGGCGAAACGCCGGAGGAAAAAGCACTCTACAAACAAATATTTGCTCAAACAAAATCCGCATTTGAGAAGGAAGCTGCGGCCCGTGGCTGGAAAAACAACATCGCTGGCGCCTTCACGTTTTTTATAGTCGCGAACGCGACCATCTATCACGATTCGACCGATCCGAGTGACGAAACCGTTGCGGCCATCTTCGATGCGATGAATCAGACGATCGACGAAATACCCGAGTTCGCCAAGATGCCCAATCGCGAAAAACAGGCGCTTTACAATACGCTCGTAGGCTTCGCCGGCATCCCGCTCGCCACCTACGCCGAGGGCAAACAAAGTAACGACCAACCGACGATAAAAGTGGCCCGCCAACTTGCCGGGCATCTGATCGAGATCGTCCTCAGAACAAGCCGGGATCGATTCAGGTTTGAGAGCGGAGAGATGAGATTCAACTAGGGTGAGCCATGAAAAACAGAATCTGGCAGAGTTACCAAACGGAGTTCCAATGAAAAAATCAATACTGCTTTTCATCTCGCTTTTTGTGATCAGTACTGCCACTGTGTACGGCCAAACAACTGCCTTCACGTATCAGGGAAAGCTGACCGACGGCGGCGCTCCGGCCAACGGACTCTACGATCTTTCGTTCAAGCTTTTTACTCAAGTTTCGGGCGGTTCGCAGACCGCTACGGATGTTGTTAAGGACGACGTTCAGGTGACTAATGGTATCTTTTCCGTCACGCTCGATTTCGGGTCATCGCCGTTTACGTCTCAGAACGGGAATTTTCTCGAGATTGGAGTTCGCCCGGGCACTGGCACAGGAGCCTTCACGACACTAAATCCTCGGCAACAGGTCGCCAGCTCGCCATACGCTGTTCAAACGATCCGAGCCCAATCTGCCGCCGTCGCCGACAACGCAAACGCCCTCGGCGGCGTGCCCGCCGCATCATTTGTACAAACAAGCGATCCGCGTCTATCAGACTCCCGTCCGCCCACCGCCGGAAGCACAAATTACATCCAGAACAATCCGCCGTCGCCGCAGTCGTCGAGCAGTTTCAACATCAGCGGCAATGGAATCGTCGGGTCAAACCTCGCCGTAAACGGCGGCACTAGTGTGCTGGGGAACCTTGGTATTGGCACGGTCAATCCGCAGTTTAAGCTTCACGTTGTCGGGCAGGACATTCGTATTCAAGGATCCAGTCCGAGCGTCGTTCCACGATTTTCTCTCGCCCATACCGGCGCCGTCGGGATTGGGACCGACATGGGCAAATGGCAAAACTATGTCTTTTACCAAAGCCCTGTTGGAGGGCTACGTTTCAGTGCATTGAATGATGCTGAGACTCAGGAAAACATTTGGATGGCAGTCGGCAGAGGATCGGGAATAGCGGTTCCGAGCATTGTGTTTCCGGCCAGTGACATATACGCCGAAAGACGTCTGCTCGTGGGGCCAAACCTTTCGATCCCCGTTGCGAGACTCTACGTGAGAGAACCATCTACCGGAACTGGTATGCGAGTTGAGAAGGCATTCACAGGAGATTTGCTCGCGTCATTTGGAGGTAACGGAGCGTTTCAGGTTGATTCCGCCGGGGTTCCGGGCGGCAGATTTACCATTCAGGAGAACGGCAACGTCGGCATCGGGACCGGATCACCGCAATTTGGTTTTCACATCGTGCGAGACAATGTTCGAATCGAAGGAAATACGCCCGCGACTTTCCCTCGAGTTTCGTTCAACTTCACAGGCGGCGGAGCAGATGCGAAAAAGTGGCAGAATTACGCGACAACGAATGCTCTCAGGTTCGGCTCATTGAACGACGCTGAAACTTTCGAGACTGTCTGGCTTAACGTCGTTCGTTCAGGACAGGGTATCTCGCGGGTCGAGTTTACAAATGGCGACGTCGTAGTTTCGGGTAAGGTACTTGTGGGAGTATCGTCGAGCCCCGATCTATTGGCTGTCAACGGAACAGTCAGCATCGGAGCACTCGGCTCGGCGGGTTCCACAACACTTTGCCGCAACGACACGAATCAAATCTCAACCTGCTCCTCCAGCCTCAGATACAAAACAAACATCCGTTCGTTTTCACCAGGAATGGCGTTTGTAAAGAAACTTCGACCGATAACCTACGACTGGAAAGGCGGAGGAATGAAGGATGTCGGTTTCGGAGCGGAAGACCTCGCGAAGATCGACCCGCGATTTGTCACCTACAACGACAAGGGCAAGGTTGAGGGTATCAAATACGATCGCCTCGGCGTCGTGTTCGTCAATGCACTCCGCGAGCAACAGGAACAAATCACGGAACAGCAGAAGCAGATCGCAAATCAGGCGACTGTCAACGCCGAGTTACGCGAACAGGTCAAACTCCTCAAAACTTTGATATGCGCGCAAAATCGGAGGTCTCCCATCTGTCGTTAATTCAAACTCTGTCGCTGTGACCGTTCGTACTGGTGGATTGCCCTCGGAGGCTTATATGATAAAACTCATATCAATCTCAGTCTCAATCATCGTCGCGTTTCATGTTACCTTCGTGCAGTCGGGGGGAACCTACCCGATCGAGAAGTCGGTGACCGCAGCAGGCGGTTTGTTCTCAATCAGCGAAACGCTCGGCCAACCGGTCGTCACGGCGGGACGCTACTTGCCTATAAAAGTGGCCCGTCAACTAGCCGGACACCTGATCGGAACTGTGCTGAAGACCAGCCCTAACCGCTTTAAGTTTGAGAACGGTGAGATGAGATTCAATTAGATCAGGTGGCCGACGGAAACAATTTGGAGACTGAAATGGATCGTAAAAAATTAGCATATTACGCGTTTGTCGGCCTATTTGGCCTTCTGATTGGAACAACATTGAACTCGAATATGATCAATGAGAGCGTTGTTTGTGCCCAGATCAACGATTGCGGCTGTGATAACGTGAACTCATATGGCTGCACAAAGGGAAAACCCACGCCCGCACCGACGCCGACTCCCAAACCCGGTAAGAGTCATTTCGCGCCTGTTCCCCTTCCCGAGATCAAAAAGGGGGACAACTACAGGGCGAACATGCTGGAAGCGATCAGCACAAAAGTTGACCCTATCAATGAGCGAAACACCAACACAATTATCTATGAGATCGGGGGAACCGCGATCGACAAATTCGATGCCAACTTCCTTGAATCCGTGCATCAGGTCGTGAGCGACAACATAGCCCAAGCTCGGGCTTTAGAACTCGCCGGGGAAGAGCCTGCCAAGGTCAAGGTGCCGCAAGACCGCGCGCGCGACATCGTTGAGAAACTGAGTGACAAGGTTCTGGCCGATTGTGGAAAGGGAAAAACGCCTATGCGAACAGTCTTTTATGTGACCCGGCTCTTTGCTTTACTGGGTGGCTCGACTCCGCCTGAGCAATTGCACAGATGTACCGCCAGAACGGCCATCGCTCGAAATACCTTTGGGAGCCTGACGTATGAAGCCCGTAAATGCATACCGCTGGGAGAAACCGGCCGCATCGGCCGCATTGACTATATCGGAGACTGGAAGATAAAAGTTACCGGCGACATGAAGGGCGAAGGTTTAGGCTCAATTAACAGCGAAGGCAGCGGCGGCTGGGACGGACAGATATTTATGGAGTTTCTGGGGGAGAAGATCGACATAAATATGTCTGGGCCTTTCGAACTTGTATCGGGTGGCGGACAATGCGCGCTCAAAATAACGGCGGGAGCGGTCGAGGGCGTCGTCGGCCTCAACTCCGCCAGCGCGGCCGGAAAGGGCGGCCTCCTGCCGATCAAGATCGTGGATGAAGTTTGTCTTGACGATCAAGAAAAATAAGATGCAGTTGGCTGGCGGCCGAAAGCACCTCCATCTCGATAACGTCTAAATGACTTCGAAAACGTCTCCTACCCTGATCGTGGCGCCCGGCGTCTCGGGGATGAGGTTTTGACCAAAAAGGACTGCGGTCGGTGTCATGCCAAGGCTTTCGTAAGTATTGGGAATCGCGTGCTGTGCCATGCGATATGAGGCAAGTGTTTTCAGCGGCTCTTTGCCGTCGAATTCGCCGCGTGCCTGATCGATAGTCGTGATCACACACCGTGCACACGGTTTTGTCGCACGAAAAACGGCGTCGCCGACGCGTATTCGTGTCCAATGATCTTCAGCAAACGGTTCGCTTCCTTCGACAACGATATTTGGCCGAAACCGATTCATCGGCAACGGACGAAAATCAGCCAGTCTTCCCGCCTCCCTCTCGGCTGTCAGAATATGAGTGTTCAGATCCGCCAGCGAAGCCTCGCCGATCACGAGTAAGGGATAACCGTCAGCAAAACTCACGATCTCATCGCCCTTGTTGAATAGCTCGCTGATATTTCGCCGAGCGTCGTCCGGCATATAAACCAGCTCACACGCCTCGCCGATAGCATCGCTAAACCACTCATTTATAACAGCTTCGTACGCCTCACCCTCGCACGGATTTCCCCAGACCTCGAGCTGTCGCCGATCACCTGTCTCCGGCGCAAACGGCAATTCCAGCGTCCCAAACCCATCTGCCGTTACGTAAAGCAAATTATCATCGACACCAACGTTTATCGTCGCCATCTGAGGAAACTCCCGCTGCGTCATGAAGGTTTGGTTCCCATCGATCAACATCCACCGCCGGTCATACTCCAACCCGCGAGCCTCGACCTTCGCAGATTCGACGCTGATACCTTTCAAAGACTTGATCGGATAAATATTGATCTCGGTGAGTTTCATAATTTCTACGAATACTCTACTTTGCGACGCAAGATGAAACAAGCATTCCGGGGTTACAAAATGTTCTGCAGGCCGCCGATAAATAGCGCGATAAAAGTAATATAGTTATTGTTTGGCAAAAAAAACTCTAAAAGGCATTGCGCTTGGTCTGTTAGGCTCGTTTGTTAGTCGTAATAACGATGTCGACGGTTATTGGGGAATCGGCAAACTTAGAACGCTGTCCGATCTTTCCGAGCATCACAATGTAACGATCGATCTGATCTCAAACACAATTGATCCCGACGACCCAGTCCTTCAGCAACTTTCAGTTCGATACAGTGAATGGGTGCGGAACCAGTTAGAGAAGAGAAATCTTTCTATCGATTGCATTGACACAGCGGTTATCAAGCTCAGATTTGTTCTTCCTCACATTGATCGACGCACGGTCCCGCAAACCACACATGGAACTCCCTATCAATGTAGCGTTTCAATTAGCCATGTGTCGGGAGCGACTTTCAACGTAGAAAAGTATGGTTGGTGCGATCCACATGACCCAAGCCGCGAGAGTCGAAGTACTAGAGCGTCGACAGGCTCGACCACATCACGTTGGCAGAAAGTTCGCGGATGGTTGGGCCTCGAAATAACACTCGCGCACCGCCCGTCGGATGAGGAAAACCGATTTGATAGGCGTGCAAACACAGCCGCTCGAATACGCTACCCTTGCGCTGAACGTCGCCGACGATCGGGTGGCCGATGAGTTCGCAGTGGATGCGGAGCTGATTGGTGCGGCCGGTGACGGGTTCGAGTTCGAGAAGCGTAGTGTCCGCGTACCGCTCGCGCACCCAGAAGCGTGATTCCGAGTGCTTCCCGTCCTCTTTCACGCTCCAGTATTTTAGCTCCGCATACCGCCCGATCGGCGCCTCGATCGTGCCTTCATCACGTTCGACAATGCCATCGACGAGAGCGAGATATCGCTTCTCAACGCGCTTTTTCATGAAATGATTACACAATATACGGTGAGCCCGAGCGTTCTTTGCGACGACGACCAAGCCGGAAGTTTGTTTGTCGAGTCGATGGATCAGGCCAGGCCTTACGATCGCGGAGCGCGGATCGCTAATTGCGGATTCATGTACATCAAAGATCCTTTGCGTCTTTGCCCCTTTGCGACTTTGCGTTAATTGATCTTTGTTCAACCAGTACGCGAGAGCATTTAAAAGCGTCCCGTTGTTCTCTCTATGCGAGGGATGCACCAACATCCCCGCCGGCTTATTTACGACAATAATATCGCTGTCTTCGTGAACGATATCGAGATCGATGTTCTCCGGACGCATCGCGGTCTCACGGTCGGGGTCGAGGACTATTTCGAGCAGATCGTTCGGTTTGAGGCGATGTCCGATGTTCTCATTACGGCCATTCACCTCACAACGCCCCGTCTTTACGGCGTCGCGCAGATACATTTTGCTCAAGTTCGGGAAATGGTCGAGCAAAAAGTCCTCAAGCCGGAATTTATAGGCTCTCTCAGGCACAACGATGATGACGCGTTCGTCCACACTGAAATTGTACAGAACGAAACGAAGTCAGGCACGTTGCAAAAGCCCGCGCGTTAGCAAGGGCGATACCTTCAACGTTCGCGTTCCGCCCTTGCTCACGCGCGGGCTTCTGCAACCCAACGAAATATCCTACAATCTTGTGGGAAAATGCGCGCCAGTAATTTCACATCAATATCGCAAGCGGCTTCGACGCTAGCCGACTCTGAGGGTGTGCGGGCGGGCTGCTCGGCGATCATCGAGATCGTCGCGAACGATATATCGTCGCGGATCGCCTTTGTCGCGCTTGGGCGCGGTGATAGTTCCGTAGCAGATATTGTCGCCGCTGACGGACTCGGAGCCGCAGATTTTCGGCGGTTGGAAGCAAGAATAACAAAGAGCACTGTCTGGCAGATCTTTCGCCTAGGCAAACCGGTAGCGATCGACGATGTTTCAAAGGATACGGCGCTCGAGCATCTCGCATTCAGCTGCGGCACACGCTTTCTCGTCGCCGTGCCGATAGTTTTGAAAGGCACGACGGTAGGTCTGATCGCCGCCGGATTCCCTTCTGCGGCCCGCACGGATGAAAATTCGATCGTCCGATTTCTACAAGTGATCGCGGCCCTGATCGCTCAGACGATGCGTACCGAACAGGTCATTACTGACGAGAGCCGCAAGCTGGCCGAGGAGAATATTCATCTCAAACAAGAGTTGAAATCGAAGTACGATTTCGGCCAGATCATCGGCAATTCGAGCCAGATGCGGCAGGTTTACGATCAAGTGACGCAGGTAGCGCGTTCAAATTCAACGGTGTTGCTTCGCGGTGAAAGCGGCACGGGAAAAGAGCTGATCGCCAACGCGATCCACTACAACAGCCTCCGCTCAAAGCGTCCGCTCGTCAAGATAAACTGCTCCGCCGTCCCGCCCGCAATGCTCGAAGCTGAGCTTTTCGGCTACGAAAAAGGTGCGATCGACGGAGCGGTCCAGCGGAAAAAGGGCTACGTCGAAACGGCCGACGGCGGGACGCTTTTCATCGACGAGATCGACGACCTCACGATCGAAGCTCAGCAAAAACTCGCTGAGATACTCGAAAACCAGACCTACAAGCGACTCGATAGCAGCGAAACTCTCCGAGCAAATGTCCGCCTCATCGCAGCAACTGCAAAAGACATCGAGGCCCCGACCGCTGAGTTTGATAGCAAACTGCTAGCCACAATGAGGTTGTTCACGATCTTTCTGCCACCACTTCGCGAGCGAAAATCGGACATCTTATTGCTCGCCGATCACTTTCTCGAAAAATATTCGAGTGAACACGACAAAGCCATCCTTCGCATCTCGACGCCCGCGATCGATATGCTGACGGCGTACCACTTCCCGGGCAATGTCCGCGAACTCGAAAACGTCATCGAGCGTGCCGTTATCGCTTGCGACGCAAACGTGATCCACGGCCACCATCTGCCGCCGACGCTACAGACGGCTGAGGTTAGCGACACGGTGACTCAACTGACACTCGCTTCGGCAGTCGAGGCCTTTGAAAGCGACCTCATCCAGGACGCCCTAAAATCAAGCCGCGGCAACGTTGCAAGAGCCGCGAAAATGCTCGATTCGACCGAGCGAATTCTTGGCTATAAGATAAAGAAGTACGAAATCGACCCAAGGCGTTTTAGACGGAACAGGTAGGAAGAAAGTTAACCACAGATGAACACAGATATGAAATTATTTGCCTGACATCTTATCTGTGTAAATCTGTATCCATCTGTGGTTAAGACCTCTTTTTAGCGTCGCAGTCAGTTATGACGAAGATCGATCAACTAATTCGCGGCCTGCCCGACCCTGAGGCGGCACGGCGTTTTCTCGATCAGTTGGATGAGAAACACGCGCCGCAGGCGGTGAAGCTGCGTAAGAACGAAGCTTTGCTGTCCGACGCGATCACGCTTGCTTCGTTCAGCCCGCTGCTGGCAACAACGATGCTTGAGCATCCGGAATATCTCTGGTGGCTCGAACGAAAACGGCGTGATTCTGGCGTGCGTTCGATCGACGAACTGGTCGAATCGCTCGCTCAATTTAATCTCACAAATTCGACTCTCGAACCTCAGGTTCTCTATGCAAGATTCCGCCGCCGCGAGCTTTTGCGAATTTACCTTCGTGATATCCGGCGCCTCGCAACGATCGCCGAAATTACCGAGGAGATCTCAAACCTAGCCGACGCCATTCTCGAATCTGCTCTCAAACAAGCCCGCAGCGAGATGGACAAACGCTTCGGCCAGCCGCAGCAAACCGACGACAAAGGCCGTCCGACCACCGCTCGCTTTTGCATCGCGGCATTAGGGAAACTCGGTTCACGAGAGCTGAACTATTCGTCCGATATCGACCTTCTATTCCTGTATTCAGCCGAGGGTTCAACCTCTGGAACCGGCAGCCGCGGCGAAGTGACGAACCGCGAATACTTCGTCAAGCTATCCGAGTACATCGTAAAACTCGTCGCCCACCAGAGCGGCGAGGGTGCTGCGTATCGCGTTGATCTGCGTCTGCGGCCGCACGGCTCGCTGGGTGCGATCGCGCTTACGGTTGCTGATACCGCTCGATATTGCAAGGACGAAGCTCGCGCGTGGGAACGTCAGGTGTTGATACGTTCGCGTGGCTGTGCGGGCGATATCGAGCTTTTCAAAGAGTTCTTTGCCGCAGTCCAGAATCTTATTTTCTCCAAGAAAGAGACCGTCGAATCTGCTCTCGCCAACGTTCGCCGTTCGAAGGAACGGATTGATCAGGAGCAGATAAATCGTCGGGGCTACAACGTAAAACTCGGTCGCGGCGGCATCCGCGAGATCGAATTTCTCGCACAGGCGTTACAGCTTGCCTTCGGCGGTAAGGACGAATGGCTGCGTGCTCCCCATACGCTGATCAGCCTTTCGCGGCTCTCCGATCGAAAATATCTCACCGAATCTGAGCTGACCGAGATGGCCGCCGCGTACGAATTCCTGCGCCGCACCGAGCACGTGCTACAGATGGAAAATGGCCTGCAAACGCACACCGTTCCTGAAGACGCTGACAAACTCGCTCTCTTAGCCCGTCGGATGGATTTCGCCGGCGGCGGTGATTTCGAACGCGACCTCCACGCTCACACAACAAATGTCAGCCGCACCTTTGCCCGGGTTTTCGGAGAATTTGCCGTCGCCGAGCCGGTCGACATCGAGATCACCGAGGTCCCGAATGCCGTAGATCGGACGCGTTCGTATGTCCTGGCTTCTATCGAAAAGAGTGAGTTTGATTTCATGCCGAGCGAAGGCGATGCGGCAGTTTTCGAGCGTCTGACCGAGGTGTCACCGCATTTTGCGACCATGCTCGCGGCAAATCCGCAGCTTGCGGCCGAGTTGCCAGACCCGGAAGCCGACTTTGACGAGCCGAATTACACTGCCGGTATGCTCGACGCGGTCGAATCAGAACGCGATTTCGGCGCGCGTCTATCGGCGATGCGGCGTGCGTGGCACCGTTATCTTCTAAATATCGTCGTTCGCGATATTTACGGCAAGATCACGATACGCGAAGCAAAGCGTCTGCAAACTGCACTCGCCGAGGCGAGCATCGGCGCCGCGTTAAAGGCAGTCCGCGACGAACTCGCCCATCGATATCAGGATCAATCCATCCAACTAGACCTCGCAATTATGGCTCTCGGTAAACTCGGTGGCCGCGGCGTCGATTACAACAGCGATCTCGATCTGGTTATCGTTTATTTCGATCCCAAACACGCGATCGCCGGTGTCACCGCAGCCGAATTCTATAGCCGTGCCGTCGAACTTTTCACGACAGCTCTCTCATCGATGACCCGCGACGGCAGCCTATATCGCGTCGATCTGCGGCTGCGGCCCTTTGGCTCAAAAGGAATGAGTGCGATCTCGATCGACGCTTTTTTGAACTATATCGAGGAGACTGCGGCCGTATGGGAAATGCTGGCATTCGTCAAACTCCGCTTCGCCGGCGGAGACCCGAGCATCGGCTTGAACGTCGAGACCGAAACCCGCCGCCTCATCCACACGCGTGCCGCCGCCATCGATCCTGCGACCCTCGCCGAAGAAACCCGCCGTGTCCGCCTCGCCCTCGAACAACAACGTGCCCGAACCCGTCGTGGCTCCGACATCGACATCAAATACGGCTCGGGCGGAATGCTCGATGTATACTTCGCGATGCGGTATCTGCAATTGCGGCATAACGTGCCGGACGGTTCGGTTCCCGGCTCCCCTCCTTACGAAGGAGGGGTGGCAGCCGCTGCTTTGAAAGCGGCTGACGGGGTGGTTCTCGACGCAAACGACCGCTCGACCCCCGCAATGCTCACTCGCCTCGCCGAGCATCCATCTCTCCATCCCCAACTCTCCACTCTCAACTCCCTCAAAGATGGGTACACCTTCCTCGCCGAGCTCGACCACAATCTCCGGCTAACCGTCGGCCGCACAACGAGAGTTCCGTTAGCGAACCAGCACGCCCTCACAACCATCGCCTCGCGAATGGAGCTTAATTCCGCAGCGGACTTGATCGAACAATTGACCAGCCACCGTCTCGCGATCCGCGATGCATTCGAACGAATAACAGGTGAATAGCGCGTTGATCGGCGATAGCGGCGAATACCTACATTAGCGGCGAATAGTGACATTAGCGGCGGATTGTCACGTTATCGGCATTAGCGGCATTAGCGGCGGACAGTTATATACGCATGCGGGTTTTGGTGTTATGTTTGGGCTTGTATGGAGAAGCCCCACATTTGTCCTATGACCGGACTCCCTGTCACGCCGCTCAACATCCGTATGCCCGGGATGCCTTTCAACGAAAAGCTAGCATTCGTCGAAAACGTCCTCGACATTCTGATCGAGAGCCGTTTCGGGCCGAGCCGCGTGTCGCAGCTAGTGGTCAATCTGAGTGACGAACCGGAACTCGAGCCGGCCGTCTTCTACGATCTGACCGACGAAGGCTTTACTCCGTGCTATGCCCTGTCGCCCGTTGGACGCAACGGCTATCAGGTCGTCGAGGCCCAGTACCGAAAGGAGGTGAGGACTGGCGCCGTCAGGGCACCGCCATATCTGGAGCACGAATCTCCACATCGCCCCCGAGGCTCGCCCGTCGATCCTGGGACGTGCAGTCAGAACCACCTGCGGTAGCGGGTGGTTATACGTAAATGGATATACTGTTCGAACTAAAGTCCGACAGCTGAACTTACAACGATCTTTGAAAACTCAACATCTTGGGACGTAAAACTCTGGGACGTGACGCGATGCACATTCGAATCCCATCTGAAACGTGCCTCACCGAAAACTTCTAAAACTTTCTTATTTGCGTCTTTTTTTTCCGGGCTTTGCGGGATTTGCGTAAAATGCTCTTTCTCACGCAAAGCTCGCTAAGTTCGCCAAGAGGACGCAAAGAAGATTCCTGGGACGTATTTTCTTCTTTGTGGCCTTTATGTCTTCAACTTCGTGTACTTTGTGATAAAAATTCCTAGGTGGTCACGAACACCATTTGCTGTTTTACAAAAGCTTTTATCACAAAGCCCTCAAAGGAAGACACGAAGAACACAGAGATCTTCGGACACTTTTCGTTTCCCCGGATACGGCGACGTGTTCAATTTCTCTGGGACGTGCAATTCTTGGGACGCGAAAATTCCTGGGACGTGTTTCGACGCCTACCGCGATGTACCAAGGTGGTTCTGACGACCATTCCGTGTTATAACATCCGATATGTTCAGCAAGATATACCTCGCTCTGCTTGGCCTCTCGATCGCCGTAATGGCCTTTTTTGCTTATTATTCGTGGAGTTGGCTCCAGAGCATCGGCCAGCCGGCGGCTGCCGTCGTCGGATACGAATACCACGCGGGGTTCGCCTGGACGGCACTCTGGATCTCGATCATCGCTTTGATGGTTCTCGCAAATGCCGTGTTGTGGGCGACTGGGCGATCGTGGGCAGTATGGACGACGCTTGTTTATTTTGCCGTGCTGATAGTTGCCCGGTATTTCTGGCTCGATCAGTCGTTTTTCCAGTTCAAGAAGACAAATGGTCTCTTTGACGGCAGTTTCTCCGTCGCACCTCTCGCCGCCGTGATCTTGATTATCCTAATGGCCGCAATCGCGTTCTTTGATCAGTTCATAGTGGTGAGATTACGAGCAAAAACCTACGCAAAGCCGGAAGAACCGGTGGTCGAAACGGTCGAAACACCCGCCGAATAGACGGTTTCAAAGTTAGAAAAAATCAGAATTGTATCCATCCGGGTAATGATGACTTAAAGATTAGCACCGCGTTCTTCAAAATGTATTTTGTCTTCCTTCGACATGCTGACCGATTCAGACAAAAATTACATTTCTCGTGTCAATTTCATGTCCTTCGGTTCGGCGATGACTATCGGCACGTGCTCGATTTCAACGTTGCTTGCATCCAGGCCGTAAGCATAATCTTCGCGGACGCTGAACCACCGGCGGAGGAAATAATACGAATGCATTATGAAATTTTGCTTGAACGGCAATTCGTTTTCGTGACTCAAAAATGAGCTGTGAAGGACGAAACGGATGTCGCCATCGATGTCGAATTTCTCAAGCACGGGATGACGACTGGTGATGTTAACTTCCTTGGTCTCTTGTAAGTCTTTGAGCGCGAGTTCGAAAAAGTAATTCAAACGGGGTTCGATTCGGAAGCCGAGCGTAAACTTAATGAAGTAAACCTCTTCTTTCTCGACGATGTCCACTTTGTATTTCATTGTGAAAGGTTCATTGTCCGTTTTAACGTGAACAAACCAATAAACATCGGCCCGTTTCGGCGTTTTTTCCAGAACCGAACGAATCGTTTCCTGTTCGATCTTTTTTGGTGAATCCGAGCTCGTCAGGTAAACGAGGTGCGTCGCATATTGTGGCAAGGTCATATCGTTACTGAGCTCCGTGAGCGTTTTAAAAAACGGCCCCGTGTCATCCATAACCGTTAATGAACGGCGTACTACTCTGCCTTGATACCAGATCCACATCACCGCAAACAGGATGAATCCGATGAAAATCGAGATAAAACCGCCCTCGGGAAATTTCTCAAGATTGGCGACAAAAAATGCCCCTTCAATAACGACAAAAACCAGAGTGATCAATGCCGTAAGAACGATCGGAACCCGCCGTGAATACAGATAGACAGCCAGCAAAATAGTTGTCATCAGCATCGTCAATGTGACAGCTAAGCCGTAAGCGGCCTCCATGTTCTTTGATTCGCGGAAATAAAGGACCACAAATATGCAACCTACCATCAACAGCCAGTTGACCTGTGGAATATAAAGCTGTCCACGAAAGTCGGTTGGATAAAAAATCTTCTGCCGCGACCAAAAATTGAGACGGATCGCTTCGCCGACTAACGTGAAACTTCCCGAGATCAGGGCTTGCGAAGCGATGATCGCCGCGCTTGTCGCTATAAAAATTGCGAATGGCAAGATGACGGGCGGCACGATCGAATAAAATGGTGCCGCTCCCTCGAGTGTCGTTCCGACCTTTGACATCAACCACGCCGATTGCCCGGCGTATGACAAAAGCAGGCATATTTTGACGTATGCCCAACTTATTCGAATGTTGCCGCGCCCCACGTGTCCCATGTCGGCGTAAAGGGCTTCGGCTCCGGTCGTGCAAAGAAAGACGGCTCCGAGCAGGAAGAAGCCATGCGGATAATCGACTATCATCTGATAGGCGTAGTACGGATTTAACGCTCGCAAAACCGAAAAATCTTGTGCCAGTGACATCAAACCGATAACACCTATAAAGGTGAACCAGATCATCATCACCGGACCGAAGAGTTTGCCGATTAGCTGTGTTCCAAACTGCTGTGCGACAAATAGAGCGATCAAGATCGCAATGACGATCGGCACGGTCGGAATAGTCGGTGAATATATCCGCAAACCTTCGATCGCCGACGAAACCGAGATCGGAGCGGTAATAATTCCATCCGCAAGCAAAAACGCTCCACCGATAATTGCGGGGTACACGAGCCAACTTCCCGAGTAACGCTTGATCAGCGAATAAAGCGAAAAAATTCCGCCTTCACCGTTGTTGTCGGCACGTAGCGAAAGGTAGGCGTATTTGCCGGTCGTTAAAAGTGTCAGCGTCCAAAAAACAGCCGAGAGTCCTCCCAGTGCAAGAACGGGATCGATCGTCCGCGTCCCCACAATCGCCGACATGGCGTAAAGCGGGGACGTCCCGATGTCGCCAAAAACGATCCCCAAAGTTACCAAAAAACCCGCAAAGGTAACTTTATTAATGCGGTGATGCTTATCCGTGTGCGTCATATTCGAAATATTAACCTAAAAGGCCCCCTGATACCTGGACTCAAGAGACAATCAGTTCGGGTACGTTCGGCTTTCGCGGCCGTCCGGCGAGCTTAGGTTTCTGGGAAACACAGACGTTCGAGAGCATGTTTGCTGATCGTGCCGATAACCACCACTACAATTATTGTTGCGGCGATCCCAAAGATAAATAACCAGGTGTTCTGCTGGTTATCGAATGTCAATTCGGAAAGTCCCGCACCTAGAAAAACAACCGCAGAAGAACGCGGTAGCATCCCGACGAAGGTACCGATAACAAACGACTTGAACGGAACGCGAGCCGCCGCCATTAAGAAGTTCGTCAATGCAAAAGGCATGGCGGGCGAAAGCCGTAGCAGGGAGATTATCAATGCCGCTCGCCACACGCTCTGCCCGACCAAGACCTGATAGATCGCTTTCGCTTTTGGATGCGTCTCAAGAACGTGCGGGAGTCTGTCGGAAACAAGACGCGAGTGGATCAAGAACGACAACGAAGCCGCCGCTACAATACCTGTGATCAAAACGGCAATCCCCAAGTCGAAACTAAATGTCCAACCTGCAAGTACACCAACTATATTGGTGGGGAGAAGAGCAAATCCGCAAAATAGCAGGATTCCCAGGAAATAGAGCGGTGTGCCGATTTCCCTGTTCTCGCGCAGCCAATTCCCAAGTGGCTGCGCGACCAATATTAAAACCGCACTTCCAAGTATTGGCAGTAACGTTGTTACAAGAGCAATCGGTGTGAGTCTTCCTAACTCTTTGACGTATTGGTAAAGTGCCCGCAAAAGTTTCTTCCCCGTTTGCTTGTTCGAAAAGTTTTAATGTGCGAAATGCTTCGGCGTAGGATTCCTTAACTGATAAACTTCACAACTCCGGTTTCCAGATCATAAACTCCGCCAACAAGAATAACTTTGCCGGTGTCAATCAACTCCCTCATGATCGGGCTATCCTTTTTGATTCCTTCCATCACTAATTTGACGTTAGTTTCGCCGACGGCTTCGACGAATTTGTCGTTCTTAGAATTCTTCTCGCCATCCGTCCAATCTCTTCCAACCCAGTTTACGGCAGGCTCAATTCGATCTAACAGCCCCGTCAAATTTCCCATTTCGGCGAAATCACAGGCACCTTTAACCGCACCACATTTCGTATGTCCGAGAACCATAATGACCTTAGCTCCGGCGAGCTTGGTGGCAAATTCAAAACTTCCCAGCATATCGGGATTCATCACGTTCCCCGCAATTCTGCCGTTAAATGAATCGCCGTTATTCAGATCAAAAATATCTTCAACCGCGACCCGTGAATCCAAACAACTCAAAATCGCCGCGTACGGAAACTGACCTTTCGCGGTCAATGACACCTGTTGCCGGTATTTTTTTTGATTTACCGACTTACCGGAAGCAAATCTGGCGTTTCCGGCCTTCAGGCTTTGCAATGCCGTCTGCGGAGTGATCGCCAGTTGCGATTCCTTTGTTTGGACTCCAAGCTTGTTCGCTTTCTTCGCATAGTCGTCATTCTTCTGGGCGACCGCCGCGAAACTAAAAATCATTGATAATACTAGCAATAACGTTATCTTTTTCATTGTATCTCGACCTCTTTTTCCCGTGAGAAATTTATTCTTTATTCGAACTGCTTCCGTTGAGCATCCTCGTACCAGTGCTCTATCTCGACAGTTCCGACCGTTGACTCCGGCAAATGTCGGGGTAGCGATCCCTGTTTATTCCTCAGCGTACTCAACTTCTCATAGCCAAAAGCAACTCCCGTGCCGACAACGGTCTGCGAAATACGTTAGCGGTTCAGGGCGAAAACCCTATCCCGAAATGCGACCACTATCGCACCTTGCAACAAACGTGTGGCAATTTGGGACTTATTGAAGAATCCCAATCCCTTGCTCCCTACCCACTAAAATTCGAGACTGCATTTTTTGCGTGCTATTTAGCTTGCTTTCCATATTTCGAAGGACTGGCACTCCGCTTGCAATATCGAGCCCTATAAGCGGGAAAGGCTGTTCCGGCGGTGAGACGAAGGTGGTAGAGCAATGTCCAAACAACGAAGAGAGATTGCGAAAAACAACTAGTCCAGGGGGGCGGCTACCAATCCTCCGTCGGGGGAATCATCAATACAATGAAACAAAGAATAACGCGGGCAAATATCTCGTCCGACCAGTGGGATGAAAACAAATTGCAACTTTTGTTCCTTGTTCCGCTCGTGCAGACGGCATGGGCCCACGGAGCTATTGCACGGAGCGAAAAGAATCTTATTTTCGAGGCTGCGCGCGAAGATGAAGTTGACGCACGCAGTCCGCTAAACGATCAACTCGACTACTGGCTAGTCTATCAGCCCAGTCGCCAGTTTTTCGCTGACTGCCTGGAAAAGATAAAAACAGTTTTGCAATCGCTGACCGTACGCGAACGCGAAGCGTTAAAGACTAAGATCATTAACCGCTGCCGCCGGATTGCTGGATCAGCAGGCGGAAACTCTTCAATGGATGTAAGTTCGTTCGTTAGCCCCGAAGAGGAGGAAACGCTGGCGGAAATTGCGGAAACGTTGGACATCAGTGTACAAGATGGTCGCCCGGGTCTGCGGCGAGAAACGCATCACAGTTTCCCCTGAGTTCTAATTGCAAGTAGTTAGACCGGTGGGGTAGCCGCGAATCGTCAGTGCGGTTATCTGCCAAAACGGCCCCGGGGTGCTCGTCAAAACGGACGGCTACGAGGTCATCATCTCGGAGAGTTCTCAGCCGTCACTGCTTCAAATACCGGTTCGATCCTCGGAGACTGGGGAACACAATTTCCGGCGTGCCGTCGTTGATCAGACTATTGTCGGCTCTGCTTGGAGTTCGCAGCGGTCGCCCACAATGCTATCTCGCGATAATCCAAAACAACGTGATCATTGACAGACCACCGAAACAATCGAGGGCAACATCGGAAAGAGAGCCGACCCGATCTGCGTAAAAACTTTGACGGGCTTCATCCAAAGCAGCCACAACTAGCACGATCACGAAGGCAAATAGATACCAGAATTTTGCAAGAGAAGGCATCGAAGAATTGTAGAAAATTCCAGACGCGAGCAAAGCGAGAATTCCGTAACTAAAAAAATGACCTAATTTGCGGACTACCAGATAGTCCGTTCTTAAGGTTATCGCATCCGAGCGAGGGAGCAAAAATCTGAGTACGGGAGCAAAATATGGGAAAGTACGTGAAACCGAACCTTTGCTTGATGAAAGATAGAAGATCCCGCCGATCCAGATAACTAGTAGAAGGTAGAGCCAAAAGTTTTCGATTGAGAGATAGTCCATGTGGATTAACAGGGGGACTCGACTAAATGCGTATGAAATGCCGCTCGCGGTACCTCAACTATCGATCACTTCTCGCGCGGACTTATTCTAATTCGGAGGTTCACGCCGATACCATGAATGTTTCTAATTGTTCCTTGGCGGTTTCTTTGCCAGACGTAAAAAAAATCGCTTGTCAAATTCTTGTTTATCCGCTTATTGAATCCGAAAAACAATCGATTCCGAGTTATCTGCTTAGATTCAAACTGGTAGTAAACTTCATCCATCACATAAGGTTGAAATTTCTTCATTGGAAAGATGACTTGGAGCCTACTGCGATAAAATGTCGGGTCCTCAGCGCGCGATTGACGTTTGCGATAGTCGAGCATATTTCGTTGCCGCAACTGCACTTTCGTCCAATCTTTTTGCAGATTTAACGCAAGGCGAAAACGGCTTTCAAAAGCAGTTCGCCGTCCGCGCGTCGTCTCGGCACGGAAAAGATAACTTGGCTGCAGACTGACAAATTTATTAAAACGATATTCAATTCCGGCACCGATACGTTTATCGCCACCCTGAATTGAATTTCGCCCTAACCTGAAATTTCCAATAAGCTGAACCGAAAACCGATCAAATTCTTTGCCTTTTTCGTCTTTTGATATGATTACGGGCAAGCTGACTATGGTTTCATTCCAAAATTGCAAATCACTCGCGCTTTGAGAGCGCGAAACACTTGTTAGACAGAACAAAATTGTAATCACCAATATAATTCGATTTTTCATCAATTCCTGACTAAATTCCCTCCCGGCTTCTCCGGTTTGGTTCCCTAAAAGAGGTTTCAACCTCGGGCAACAGGCTCGAGCGGCTCACTATCGGGGTATATGCCAAGTGAATTCGCCGAACAGTTTCGCCGTGATGATCACCACTGCCAGCACTGCGGCAATTGCAATTACCGTAAGAGCAAACCGCTTCAAGGGTGTCGGGTCGCCTTTGTTAAGCTCTCGTTTTGTACTCATCGATATGACCTTCCATTTCTCTTTAACTTCGGCCTCCGCAGAATTAACGCTTCGCTTCGGACATTTTTTCGAGCGTTTCACCCAGACGCTTAAGCTCTTCGCCGTACTTCGCCCAATCGCCGGCTTTTTGAGCTTCTATTGCGCGTTCGTAGTGCTTTTTCGCCTCGTTGAGCAAAGCCGTCGAATCACCGGATGCGGCGGAGGTCTGTACTTCGTTAGTGCCGGCCGCAGGGTTTGTTTCGCCCACTGGTTTCGCCTTGGTTTCCTCCCCGAAAAGCCGGGCCATACTTTTTTCGAGCGTTTCCTCCATCACGGTGCGGTTATCGCTTGCAACTATTACGCGCCGCAGTTCGGGGATCTTGCCGTTCTCGGCCCGTAGATAGAGCGGCTGAACGTAGATCAACGATTCTTTGATCGGAATCACCATCAAGGTTCCAAAGATCACGCGGGACCCACGTTGATTCCAGAGCGACAATTGCCTTGAGATCTCCGGGTCCTGATTAATACGAGCGACGATCTGTTTAGGACCATAGACAAGTTGCTGCTTCGGAAATCGATACGCGGCTAGTTTTCCGTAATTATCGCCATCCGAGCGGGCTACCATCCACGCCGCAAGATTATCTTTACGTTGCGGGGTAAATGGCAGCATCAGGATAAATTCCTCTTTCTGCTCATTCGGTAATTTCATTATTGTGTAATACGGCTCCATTGATTTGGCTTCTTCCTTATCATTGGTACCGGGTGTCTGGGCAATCGTCCATTGATCTTCTTTGTTATAGAACTCCTGCGGCTCGTTCATTTGATAAGTCGCAAAGACCTTTGCCTGTATAAGGAAGATGTCTTCCGGATAACGCATATGGGCGCGCAAGCTTTCAGGCATTTCCGCCAGCGGTTTCAACGTGTTGGGGAAAACGCGGGCGTATGTTTGGATTATTGGATCGTTCGGATCGGACATGTAGAGATTGACAGTGCCGTGATAGGCGTCGATCGTGGCTTTTACTGAATTTCGTATGTAATTGATTCCGTCGACCGGTTGTGAATAAGGATAACGGTTGGTTGTTGTGTAAGCATCGGCGATCCAGAATAGCTTACCCTCGTTGATGACGAGGTACGGGTCGTTGTCAAACCTTAGGTACGGCGCAACCTTTTGCAAGCGCTCGCGGATGTTGCGTACCTTGACAACCTTACTCTCGGCGGTCAAATCATCTGAAAGCAGCACTTTTAGATCGCCGAAACGGGACGCAAACAATAATTGGCTGAATGTCGAACCGATTGGGATACCGCCGTCGCCGGAATAATTGAGAAAGACGTTCTGTTCCCCGGCCGGATGGCTGAATTCCTGATTCTTGGTATTAATGTAAATGCGGTCATTCGACATTTCACCAAAATATATCTCCGGACGGTCGATCTTAAGTTCCGGTACAGTTACAGTCGGAGGTATGTCCTTAACGAAAAATTCGGGCATACCTTCGGCCGTGACTTTATCAACCGGTCCAACCGCTGCTCCATAGCCGTGGGTGAAGGTTAGGTGCTCATTGATCCAGTTTCGGTTCGGGAGGCTCGCAGCGTTCAATTCACGCGGACTGATCATCACCTGCTGCATCTCGCCGTTGATCTGGTAACGATCATTGTCAACCGATTGGAATTCGTAGTAGGTGCGAATCTCCTGGATCTGCGCGAAGGTATCAAGTAGGGGTTGTGTGTCCCAGAGCCTGACATTGCTAATTGTCCGCTGATTCTCCCGAATGTCTGCGGCGGTTAGCGTTTGGCTACCCGAAAGCTCGCGCTCCTCGACATTGTTTACTGCATAAGCTGTCCTGGTCGCTTCGATGTTGTGGCGGATAAACTCAGTTTCCTTGCCCAATTCGTTTGGCGCAACGGAAAAACGCTGTACGGACGCCGGATAGGCAAAACTGGCGAGCCAGACGAGTGCCAGCACCGATATGCCAGTCCATAGCCAGCCGAGCCCTTTGCGAAAAATGCAGACGAATGTAAAGATTGCCGCTAGGGCGCCGGTTGCCATCTGAGCCCACAAAAGCGGCAAAATTGCATTGACATCTGTGAAACTTGCGCCAAAAAACGAACCGTCGTTCATTAACAGGAGATTTGGCATCGCCAGAAAAGCTTTCCCGGCAATGAGCAGAAAGAATACCCCCAACAAAGCGAGAATATGGCCCCGTCCGGCACGAGGAAACTCGAATTTACTCAGTTTGCCGGTAGTCTTGTTGATCTCGATCTTCGCGGATCCCAGGTAGACAGCGGCAGCTCCGACAAGGTTGACAACCAATAATGTCAGTAATAAAGCTGAAAGACTGTCCAGCACGGGCAGGGTGAATACATAGAACGCAATGTCGTATCCGAAGATAGGATCAGCCGAGCCGAAGGGGACTTGGTATAAATAGCGCAGGAACGTTTCGCCTAAGCCCCAGCCTGTCATAGCCGCCAGCAATCCCACTATCACTCCGGCGGGAATCGGGACGTAGCGTAGGATGGTCGAAAGCGGTGGTGGCTGGGCAGAGCTCAGTGCAATTTTGACATCTTCATCCGATTCATAAATTATCTCTGGCGGTTCGGGACTCCGCCCGACCGCCAGACGCAAATTGAGAAAAGTCAAAACGCCACTCGCAGCTCCGATTGTCAGCGCCGAAAGTAATCCCGCAGTCAGCAACGTGCTTAAAACGGTTTGGTAGCCAAGGCTCGAAAACCACAAGTAATCCGTATAAAACAGAGCGAAAATAAACCACGCCCCGGCCGCGAGACCGATTCCCGGCACGATCAACCACAGTCTGGACATTTGTGATTCCCCGCGTTTTCGCGGCGTCGATTTGCCAAACTTTTCACTACCATTCAAGATTCTGCTTCTCATGACGTATACCTGCCTCCCAGCTAAAGAGAAGCCGTTGAAACGAATAGCCTCCGAATTCCCCTTGTTCGTTCATTCCCAAGTGGTTTCCGTTTGTTTCCACGGCTCGTCTGATAATTAGGAAGCAAGCAACGTACCACGTTCACCCATGTTACTTCCTTGTCCCTAAATATAGATGAAAACTGGTTACAATAACGAATTGATTTAGTAAATCTCGATATTCTGATGTATCCGACGCGGAAAGCAAAAAGACGATCGATTAAGTCGCGACCTTCTTTGACGTTTAGATTGTCCCAATTCACCTCAATGCCGCACCGGAAAGAAACAGCGTGAATCAATCAAAAATAGGTCATAACTGGAGCTTTTACGGCTTCGGTCTGCTTGCCCACCACAGCCCGAACAAACAGCGTTACACCTCGAATCAACGGGAACTCACGAAGTGCTTTTATTTTCTTTTCCATAAATACCCAGAAACCATCTGGCTGTTCTCTTTAATCCTTTAGATCGCGATTGCTTTCACGATATTCGTCTAGTTTGCGGTAAAGAGTTTTACGGTCTAAGCCGAGCGTTTCGGCCGCCCGAGACTTGTTACCATCGGATTCACGAAGGATCTCCAAGATGTATTCGCGTTCCAGATCGGAAAGCGTCAGGCGTTTTGATTTTGCGGTGGCGAGGATAGCCGTTGTTTGGCTGCTCGCCTCGCGGATTCGTTCTGGCAGATCTTCGATCGTCAAAACCGAGCCGCGTGCTAGAGCAACCGCTCTTTCAATTGTATTTTCCAGTTCGCGTACATTACCTTGCCACGAATACACGGTTAGCAGAGCGAGCGTTTCAGGAGTGATCGAACGCGGCGCGGAATTTTGTTTTTTCGCGACCTTCGCTAAAAAATGTTCGACCAGCAAGGGAATGTCAAAGGCACGCCCCCGCAACGGCGGGACTTGTAGATGAATAACATTGATGCGCCAATAAAGATCTTCCCGAAATTCGCCGTTTGCCACCGCTTTTTCCAGATCACGGTTGCTTGCCGCAATCAAACGCACGTCAACCTTCTTTTCCCTGCTGTCGCCGACTCGTCGGATGGTGCTTTCCTGTAAGACTCGCAAAAGTTTCGGTTGCACGCTGAGAGGCAGCTCGCCGATTTCATCCAGGAAAAGGGTTCCACCGTCGGCTGTTTCAAACAACCCCGCCCGCGCCTGCCGGGCTCCAGTGAACGCCTGTCCGGTATGTCCGAAAAGTTCCGATTCGACCAATTCTACAGGAATCGCGGCGCAGTTGACGGCGACAAACTCATTCCGGCTGCGGGTCGAGGCGTCATGAACCGCCCGGGCGACAAGTTCTTTGCCCGTCCCGCTCTCGCCGGTGATCAGGATGTTGCTATCGGAAGGTCCGGCTCGGCTGATAATATCCTGGAGTTCGCGCATCGGGCGCGACGCTCCGATAATTCGGGTGTCCAAAGCCGGAATCTCGCGGAGCAGCCTTGCTTGAGCTCGGGCGGCCTCCGTCTGCCGCAGTGCCCCGGTGACAACTTCCAGTAAGTCTTTCGTTGCAAACGGCTTGGTTAGATACGAATATGCTCCTTGTTTGACCATTTCGACCGCGTTTTCGACCGAGCCAAAGGCCGTAATGACGATGACCGGAGTTTCTGTGCGCGCCTGACGCACCTTCACCAAAAGCTCGTCGCCCCTAAGTTCAGGCATCCGAACGTCGGTCACGACCACATCGATCTTTTCCTGTTTGTTCTCGATGTGCGCGAGCGCGAAACGCCCATTTACCGCATCAACAACTTCAAAACCCGCCTCAGTCAGGACTTCCTCGAGTAGCTCACGCATGTCGGCATCGTCTTCGACAATTAGAATTCGGTCTTTCATAGTTCTTCGTTCGCGGGTAGATAGATTGTAAAACTTGCTCCATCAGCGGCATTGTTCGATGCTTCGATAATTCCGCCGTGTTCCTCGACGATCCGCCGCGAAACAGACAATCCTAAGCCGGTGCCCTGGCCGATTTCTTTCGTTGTATAAAACGGATCAAAGATTCGTTCGAGATTATCGGGAGCGATGCCGGTGCCCGTGTCAGAGATTTCGACTACGAGAAAGTTCTTGGTGTCACGTCCGGTCTTGAAAATTTCGATCTTCAGCTCTCCGCCGGCCGACATTGAATGAAAAGCGTTGTGGAATATGTTGAAGAAGACCTGTCGCAGAAAGTCACCATCCCCCAAAATCGTCAAATCATTGTTTGCATCAAATTCGATTTTTATTGTTTTATTCCCCTCAAATCCATCGAGCGCGGATTTTATCAGGTCGCCAATTCGAATTTCTTCAAACTGTATATTATAAGGACGCGCCAAATTCAAAAGCTGTCGGACGATATGCGTGATCCTAGCGCACTGGGCTCGAATGATGGTTAGATTCTTGATCCGTTTTTCGACCGCCGCGGCGTGCCCGTCGAGCAATTGTTCCGCCCGCGCGTCAATGACGTTGAGCGGAGCACCAAGTTCGTGGGCTATGCCGCTCGCCAGTCTTCCGACTGACGCTAGACGTTCGCTATGGCGAAGTTCCTTTTCGAGATTAAAACGGGTTTCCGTTTCAGTCTGAGTGGCGCTGCGTTGCTCGGCCAGATTCTCAGCCATCCGATTAAATTCTGCCGCTAGCTGCGCGAGTTCGTCATTAGAATCTTTTACGGAGACACGGTGCGATAAATCTCCGCGTCCCAATGTTCTCGCTCCAACGAGAAGCGCCTGAATTGGACGCGAAAGATTTCGACGTAAAACGACAAAAACGAGGAGAAAAATCGTCGCAAGCAGCAGCAAAGTGGTCGAGAGCCAGTTGAGACGTGCCCATGCAATATCGTTTTCAATGAGTGCGAGAGGTTTGACGATTTCCACCGCGCCGCGTTTTTCCGGCGTTTGACGAAGCGGCAAAATGACTGACAAAAATTTGCGACCCTCGACCAAGCGAACAAACTCGACCGGCTCGCCAGTCTCCAGTACAGTCTTCAGTTCTGGCGGCTGGCGAAAATCCTCAGCAGTTACGAGTTGCGCAAGCGACCGCAAATCTCCGTACTCATCAAAAAGGAATACGCCGTATATTCGGGTGTTCTCGCGCAAAAGATCAATAAGTCGCTGTGCGTCCGCAATACTCCTGTTTTGATAATTTTCTTCGAGTGCGATTTGCAAAGTAACGGCGTGCGCCCGCAATTCGTCGCGCAAAGTCGATTCGAGGGCGGCTTCACGCTGCCGCAAGCTTAAAAAACTTGCGATCAACATCACTGCACCGACGCCGAGCGTTAGCAGCAGAACTAATTTTGTGTTGATGCTCATCGGTAAAATCTGATTCCGATTGTGGCATGACAACTCATGGTTGTGGAAATTCACCACAGTTGATCGGCCTCTTTAAACGTCTATGCTCCACCGCAAGTATGTGAGAGGGTCTCCTATTTTCCCTGTCTATCCTTGATTTCAACGATATTCGGCAACAGCCGTTGGCGGCACTTTTTTAACCTGCGTCCGTGGCACTTGCCTTGCAAACAGTGTTTGCACAAATCGAGCCACGCAATCGGGGTGAAAATTCTAAGGTTATCGAGGTGACTGTGATGAAAAAGAAATTGATGAGGAAGCTATCCCGGCTTTTAGGAGAGAAGCTTTTCCCGCTATTCATACAGCGGTTTTGGAACAGGCCAAACTTCGCCGGAACCAAACGACTCAAAGAGGCATCGCCTGAGCGGGGCGATCTAACAAAGGCTCTAGAGTTCTTAAAAAAACGTTTCCGACAAACAGCTACGAAGAGGCATTAAACCTGACTAGTTCACCTCAAAGTTGGGTAGCCAAGCTTTTGCGCTTTGTTCAGCCGGAACCGATACATCTCAAGGCTCGGCAAGTAAACAAATGACGCCGCATTTTGCCGATTGACAGCAAACAGTCGTCTGGGAAGTTGGGGATTGTAAACCGGAGAGCCGTTTAGCAATCGTTCTTTTCTGTCGACACGCACAAAACGCCCGTCAGAACGGGCTAAAGGAGAAACCAAAATGAGCTCATTTTTTGTACAAGGATTTATTGAGTATAAACGGCACATTGGTTTAAGAATGGCATTTAGTGAATGGGCCGAGCGAATGAAATCAATTTTGATGTCAGTTGATAAAACTGTGTCTGGCGATCACCGCTCATTGGTTCTACTCATGCCGCTTGTCGAAATCGCGTGGTCGGACGGACGCGTAACGCGGGGCGAATCGGATCCGATACTCCAAGCCGCTGAGGTTTACGGGTTGGTGGAAACCTCCGATAGCTTTCGTGAATTAATGGAGGACTTGCTTTCGCGTCCGGGTTCAAAAAAGGTCGACGCAATGTGGGATGAATTTAGAGAATTGTTTAAGAATCTGCCTGAGGATAGCCGAAAACTACTCACATTTGGGCTATTAACCCAGGCCCAATTCATCGCCGAGCAAAGTTCTGACAGCGTGATCGAGTATCTCCGCGGCGAAAGAATATCTATAAACCAGGAGGAAGCTTTGCTATACCTGGGCATTCAACTAGAAAAAGCAAAGGAGGTAGCTGTGGAGGCTGATATCAAGAACGAAGCTGGCATTACGGAAATTGTCGCTGCCAGTCTGGAAACAGAAGAAATTCACCGGAAGCTTGATGAACCGGTTGTTAAGCGTGATTATTTCCCAGAAGCCGAGAGTATGGCAACTCTCGACGACTATGCCCAACTGATTCCCCTCGTGCCTCTGATCAAAACCGCCTGGGCTGAGGGCAGAGTAACCAAACGCGAACGCAATCTGGTTTTTGAAGCGGCTCAGCGAATGGGAATAAAAAGCGGTTCGACAGCTCATCAACGATTGACAGAATGGCTCGAACTGCACCCGACTGACGAGTTTTACGACCACGCCTTCGACATTCTGCACCAGCGTTGGCAAACAGCCGACCCGGACGAAAAAAACCGCCGCAAACTCGATATGCTCGCGGATTGCACGCGCATCGCCGAGGCGTCGGGCGGATCAACAGACTTTCCCGCGGGCGGGGTGAAGATCTGTCATGAGGAAATCGCCGTCGTCGAGAGTATTGCGCAAAAACTGACCTGAGGCACAGCAAGCTTGATCTAGTTAGACAACCCCAAAGGAGAAGCTAAAGATGAACAACGATTATCGGTTTTCGCTTGAAGTAATTGAGAAGGGAGTTGAACTAGGATACGGGCCTCATGAGCTGCCCCTTCTTTTTCTAGTCCCCTTCCTACAGGTAGCGTAGGCAGAAGGCCATGTTCAGGTGAGCGAACAAAAAGCCATTTTGAGCTTGGCCCGAGATCTTCACGTCGACCCGGATCACGCCGGCTACGAGCGTCTCGTCGGATGGTTTGACGAGCGACCGGCAGATGATTTTCTCTCACGCTCAATAGAGGATCTGCGAATGTTGCTTGAGAGTATTCCAGCCATCCAAGCCTCGCGTTTGCGTGTAATGCTGGGATTCGGCTGTGTCGAAGTGGCCCAGGCGGCGGGGGACATTGGACTGTTGCGCGAGCGTTCGAACATCCGGCGGGAGGAGCGCGAGCAATTGCAGCACATCGGCGAACGGCTTGGCTTGGCGCAGATTAACATTTAACGGCATTTGACACGGAACGAACAACATCTTGCCCGCGACGCGCGAAATGGACGGAGTAATTTCTGACTTTTTCTTGGCGCCTTTGCTGGTAAACGTATGGGTCATCATCAACAGTGGAAGTTCGTAAGGAGTAAAAACGAATGTTAGACGGGTCGATCGAGCCGAACGAAAATAAACCAGAATCCTCGCTTTATCGGATCTTGAACGTAATCGAGCGTGTCGGTAACGCAATTCCCAACCCGGCGATCTTGTTCGTCGGATTAGCCGTAATCGTGGTGATCGCATCGGCGATCGTCTCGAACGCCAACATCACGGTTCAACACCCAACGACCAACGCAACGATCAGCGCCGTAAATCTGCTGACAGTCGACGGCCTGCACCGAATTTTGACCGGTTTGGTGACTAACTTTACGAGTTTTGCTCCGCTCGGGACTGTGTTGACCGCGTTGCTTGGTCTGGCGGTGGCGGAAGCGAGCGGTTTGATTCGAACGAGCCTCCGGTTACTCGTAATGTCATCGCCGAAAAAGCTCTTGACTGTAGTTGTTGTCTTCGCCGGTGTTTTGTCGCACACGGCAAGCGACATCGGCTATGTTTTGCTGATCCCGCTTTCCGCGATGGTTTTCTTAGCGGTTGGCCGGCATCCTTTGGCGGGTCTTGCGGCATCATTTGCCGGAGTGTCGGGCGGGTTCAGTGCGAACTTGCTGTTGGGGCCGATCGACGCGATGCTCGCGGGAATCACTCAGGAGGCAGCGCATATTGTCGACCCGGCGTATTTAGTCACACCCGCAGCAAATTACTATTTTATGGCTGCGTCGGCGATACTAGTCACGATTTTAGGAACTTGGATCACTGAAAAGATCATTGTTCCGCGTCTCGGCGAGTATAAGGGCGGCGCTGTTCCGGAAACCCTTGAAAAGCTAACCGAGGCTGAAAAACGCGGCATGCGTTTTGCGATTTTTGCTCTGCTCGTATTTGTCGGCCTTATCTTGTGGGGAACGGTTCCCGCAGACGGATTCTTACGCGACGCGAAAACTGGCGACCTGCTTAAGTCACCCTTCCTGTCGGGCATTGTAGCCGTTATTTTTGCCGGCGGTGTATTTCTCGGTCTTGCCTACGGCCTAGGTGCAAGGACGATCAAAAACTCGAACGATATGACGACCGCGATGGAAAATTCGATGAAAACCATGGCGACGTATATCGTGTTGGCCTTTTTCGCCGCCCAATTTATCGCCGTTTTCAACTGGTCTAATCTGGGAGTAATTATTGCGGTCAACGGTGCCGAGGTCCTGCGGAGTCTAGAGGTTGGAGGCGTCACCCTCATAATCTTGTTCGTAGTAGCGACGATGGTTCTGGACCTGCTCATCGGGTCGGCAGCGGCAAAATGGGCACTGGTTGCTCCGATCTTCGTGCCGATGATGATGATCCTCGGCTATTCGCCGGAGATGACGCAGGCAACCTATCGTATCGGCGACAGCGTAATAAACATCGTCTCGCCTCTGATGGCTTACTTTCCCTTGATTGTAGCTTTCGCGCAGAAGTATGACCCGAAAGCGGGTATCGGAACGCTGATGGCATTGATGATGCCGTATTCGATCGCATTTTTTTTCGGGTGGACACTGTTTCTGATCATCTGGTTCTACTTCGGTCTGCCTCTGGGGCCGGGAGCGGAAATGTTTTATCAAATGCCCGCGAAGTAGGTTTTCGGAATGAAGTAGCTACCCATAAATACAGGTTTCTACTCGACGTTATAGCAGACACGTCTGACCGCCTCGATGCTCTATCCGAGTTAAATGTTATCGAACAAGTTCCCGCTGCCTCACGCACAACGGCCGTTCGGGACGAAAAAATGGGGCTAACGAATTTCATCGAAAGCCCCATGTTTATTGGTCGGGACGACAAGATTTGAACTTGCGACCTCTCGCACCCCAAGCGAACGCGCTACCAGACTGCGCTACGTCCCGAAAAGCTGATTTTTAGAGTAATTTTACCGTCGTGAATTGTCAAACCCGACATTTTGCAGGCTAATTGACGGGCGATGACTTGAGCATTTCGCGAAGTTCAAGCAAGTGGCCAGCAAGAACCTTGATCGCATCCTGTTGATCAGCACCGAGACTTGCATCCGGAGGTTTCGGGGTCGACCCTTTTTGCTGGTCGTTCGACGTCTCAAATCCGACGTCAAACAGCATTGGGGCTTGTACAGATGAATTCGATGGCGATGCCGCCGGAGCTGCTGCTTTCGACCTCGAACCGTCGCGGCTGTCAGACTGAAGTTTTTTCCGCGCACCGGCGATCGTAAACATCTCTGCGTAAAGCAGTTGCTTGATCCGCACGGCGATCTCGACATCGCGGCGACGGTAGCTTCGCTGGCCCGATTTATTCTTTTGCGGCGAGAGCATCGGAAATTCGGTTTCCCAATACCGCAACACATGCGCCTGTACGCCGACAAGCTCGCAGACCTCGCCGATCTTGAAGTAGATTTTTTCAGGAATTACTACAGGTTCATGTGCCATCTTAAGTTCTGGTGTGTTAAAGTCTCTTGTAAAACTTTAGCCGTTATTCTATGCATTTAATGCACTTGTGTCAATAGCAATGAAGAACGAATTCGATTTTATCCACAGCTTGAAGTTAAAGTACGGCCTCGACCACATCGGCGACGATTGCGCCGTTCTACCGAAAGACGATCAAACAGATACCGTAGTAACCTCAGATCTATTGATAGAAGATATCGACTTTCGCCTGGATTGGACCACTCCAGAATTTCTCGGGCACAAAGCCCTTGCAGTTTCCCTTTCAGACGTAGCAGCAATGGGAGCCACGCCGAAATGGGCAATGCTGTCGATCGGCATTCCCGAATGCCTGTGGAAAACCGATTTTCTCGAGGGATTTTATACAGGATTGCACGCCCTTGCCGCACAACACGGCGTCTCCATCATCGGGGGCGATATTTCGCGCGTTCCGGACAAATTGGTCGTAGATTCAACCGTTTTGGGCGAAGTGCCCAAGGGCCAGGCGATACTTAGGTCCGGGGCCAGGCCGGGCGATGCGATATTCGTTACGGGTTTTTTAGGTGGAGCGGCGGCCGGGCTCAGACTACTCGAAGGCGGCAAACGATTCGACTACGAAACCGACACTATTACACGCCATTTGCTCGACAGGCAGCTTCAACCACTGCCACAGGTTAACTCAGGTAAACTGTTGCAAGAATATGCTTTATCAACTGCCATGCTAGATATTAGCGACGGTCTCTCGTCCGACCTGCAACATCTTATATCAGCCAGCGGAGTCGGTGCGCGGATCGATCACGATCGCTTACCAGTCGATCCCGCGATCAATGCGTTCTTCGGGCAAAATGACGGATCTCTTGACCTAGCGCTCAATGGCGGCGAGGATTTCGAGCTTTTGTTTACCGTTGATCCGGAAAAGATCTCCTCAGCCCTCGACCTCGGCTTTCACCACATCGGAGAGATCACCTCAAATGCTGGCATCCTTGAGCTTATCAATGGTGAAAGAACCACTATTTTGGAGGCTAAAGGCTATCGGCACTTCTAGCTAGGGATAATTACAAAAAAGTCAGTGGACGGGAAAGCGAGGGGGCGCTCCGTCCACTGACTATTTTGATAAATACGAACGAAAACTCTATGGAATAACTTTAGCCTTTTTCCGTGTAATTACTACAACCTCACTTCCACCAATAAAGGTTTTCCCGACCGTGACGCCGACAAACGAATAACCGGCATCGCCTGCTTCGTTCAATTCTTTCTCCATTGTCGACGTCTTTTTGGTGGCATAAAGTTTGTATTCATACCTAGTCATATCAGTTCTCGTAGGGTCTTTTTCGAGGATCGTTACAACCTCATCACCCCCGATAAAGGTCTTGAAAACGACCTGGCCGCGATATTCGTAGCCGTTGTCACCAGCTTCCTGCAGCTCTTTCTGCATCGTGCCGGTTTTGCTGGTGGCGAGCAGAATATACTTGTAAGTTCCCTTTTGATCAGGAGCCTTCGACATAATTGCTAAGACTTCGCTTCCTCCAAAGGAGGTTTCGCCGCCTGAGACACCTTCGAACCGGTAACCCTGGTCTGCGAGTTGATTTAACTCCTTTTGCATCGTTGAGGTTTTACTGGTGGCCAATAATTTATATTTGATCTGAGCAAACGCGGTAAGCTGCATCGAGCACACCACACCGACACAGAAACACAACATCAGAATTTTTTTCATTTGATCGCTCCTAATTTATTAGACTATTTCTTTGAAAGTGATTTCATCCTTGTACCGATCGATTCTGGCATCTGCCAAGTAAGCCGTCCCTCGTTATTGTAGATGCCAATTATCAGTTCAAGTTGGCCGACCCCCGCAGGGAAAACCGGGTTTTTGTCCTTATCGACAAGCGGAAAAGTAACCCAAAAAACGTCCCAATCGTAATCCCGACGCATGGTTCCCGCCAGGGCTTTGATATTTCGAAACATTGGCGATTTGACGCCCGAAACCGCTCCCTCAGCGCCTGCTCTCAGATCTTTCGGCTGTAATATCGCCCTCCATTCCTCCGGAACAACCCCGGAGCCTTCCCTTGGGTCGATTTCGACCATAAAGACCGTATCCCCGGCGGACTCGGCCTCGGCAACTAATTCTCTGGTCTGTTTATCAGACAACCGGTTCTTTAGCTGCTCGAGTCGAGCCGCCGCTCGTATTACTTCCGGAGTGAGCCAGGTCGCACGGAACTTGTAATTGACAGAGCGACTAGTATGGATGCCCCGCAGATCAAAAAGACTGCCGATCTTGCTGCTCTCACGCATGTTCTTGCCGATCGACTCGGCCTGTGAGGCAGACCAGGTCAGATATGCCTCAGAGGCCGGATCCTGCGCTAGGCCGGTGGTAAAGCACACAAGAAGTATGAACGGGATGAGAAGGTACAGTCGCATAGGAAATTAAGTTTTGGGAGAGTCGGTCCGGCTATCGGCCTTTTGATCGCAA
>JANNWQ010000081.1:0-2577 GCA_031408595.1 Acidobacteriota bacterium
TTGAAAGTCGTCGGTGTTTCGTTTATTCCAATGAAAACGCCCTTTTAAGTAAAGCTGCTGTGCCTCGGAACTGGTCGTGTTGGTCTTGCTCACCCGCTCTTGTTCGGTCGCCGTTAATTTCAAACGAAGTTTATCCGAAACGGTTTTAGCGATCTCGCTCTGCAATGAAACGAGGTCGGATTGTTTGCGATTATATTGCTCGCTCCAGATCACATCCTGAGTCGCGGTGTTGACCAATTCCAGACTAAGTCTCAAATCATCACCACGTTGCGAAACTCTGCCCAACAAAACCGCCTGCACCTTCAATTCTTCACCGATCCTCTTCGGCGAGGTCTCTTTGCCTTTGTAATAAAAAACCGTGCTTCGTGCCTTTACTGACAAATTAGGAATATTCGACAGACTGCTGATCAAAGTTTCGGTCATTCCGTCTGACAGATATTCAACATCAGCATTCCCGCTCTCATTAACAAACGGCATGACTGCGATCGATTCGATCTGTTTGGTTGGGACGAAGTATTTGTAGGCAAAGAAGCCGCCGAGAACAATAACAGTAAGTGCGAGCGGAGCTAAGATAAGCCGTTTATCAAACCCGCGAACCGAGTCAGAACCACCTGCGGTAGCGGGTGGTTGAAGAATGGCCGTTTTCACGTCCGTCTCGTCTGTAGCTCCAGTCATGCCACCCGGTATCCCTGGTGGTACCGACAATATCGCCGTCGCCGGCTCGTCACCCGACGAAGCCGTCGCCGGGCCTTCGAGCAGCGCATTTCCATCGTCGAGACAATAGAGCAACGTGTCGTCGTAATAATCCCGTCTACATTCAGGGCATCGTTTCATAAGCTATTCGGGCAATCCCATTCTTTTTATCAAATCCTTAAACCGCGGGTCGCTGCGGAGCGGCACGAAAGGATGTTCCAGTCGCAGTTCTGTCAACGAAGAAGCACGGTTTTGAAAGTCCTTTTCGAGCCATTCAAAAACCTTATCGTTCTCGCCAAGTCCCGCATAGACGACCGCGACGTCTCGCCCGTCCGCTTCTCCTTTTGCAAATTTACCCTCTATCTCCTTAGCAATAGCCAGAGCCTCAGCTCGGTTGCCGATTGCGGCCTGCACATAGCCCACAACCTTTAGTGTGACCATCGATCCGTTGAGCACCTCAGCCGCCTTGCGGGCATTTGCAAGTGCCTCGTCTTTTTGGCCCAAACTAAGATAACAATGGGCCAGGTTGCGATACTGGACCCACGAAGTGCCGATCTCAAGACCCCGACGACTTTCTTCGATCGACCCTGCGATGTCTCCTTTTTGCAGCAAGGTCTCGCTAACATTGTTGCTGATCGAAACCGAAAGCGAATCGGCCTTTTTAGCCAGCATTATCTGATCAAACCCCTCGTCATATTTTCCTTGCCCGCGCAGAAGTCTCGAATGCCAGTGCCTGGCGGTCGGGTAATTGGGGTTTAGTTCGATTGACCGCTTGTAATACCTTTCAGCGTCAGCCCAGTTCCACAAATAATAATTTACCAGCCCGAGCGATGCACTAACTTCGGCAAGCGACGGATCAATTTCAAATGCCCGTGTGGCGTAGGCCTTGGCTATAGGTATATCTTCCTTATCTCTGCCGCGCGCATTATAAAGGCCGACCAAATACGAGTCGGCCAGACCGACATAAGCTAGTGCAAAATTCGGGTCCTTTTCGGAAGCTGCTTTGAACTGCTCGATAGCGGCCTTCAGGCCTTCCGTCGTTCGTTTGCTCCAAAAGAAACGGCCTTTCAAATACAGTTGATACGCCTCGTTATCATTGGTATAGCTTTTCGTCAGGCCCTTAGCATCGTCGCCTGAGAGTTTCAGCTGCAGTTTCTGCGTCACCGCTGCCGCGATCTCGCGCTGAGTAGCAAGAAGATCGGACATTTTTCTGACGTACTGTTCAGCCCAGATCAGCTTTTTCGTGCGAGCGTCGGTCAACTCGACGCTGATCGTCAGATCGTCGCCACGCTGCGTCAGCCTGCCGGACATTACCGCATCGACCTCGAGTTCCTTGGCGATCTGGGCAACATCCGTGTCCTTGCCCTTATACCTGAGAACGGAGTTTGTCGGGCTGACCTTTAGGCTCGGCAACTGCGAGAGACGATAAATGAGCGATTCCGCAAGGCCGTCAGACAAGTAATCTGTATCGGCACTTCCACTGCGATTTTCGAACGGTAAAACAGCAATCGAATTTATTTGCTCGGCACTCGCGGGTTTGAAATACCGGTAACCGAAAAAGCCGCCGAGTGCGATGATCGCCAGCAGAAGCAGCGCGGCCAATATACGCTTGTCCAGACCGCGAGGTGTTGGAACAATATCACCCGTACTTGCGGGCAAGATCGCGGTCTCGTTTGTCGTATTGATCTGAGCTCGAGTCGGAGCCTCGCCCGGGGCAGCGGTCGAGTGAAGAATGGCGGTTTGCGGTTCGTCCGATGGGAACCCAGTCGCTATCGCTCCCGGTTCCGACTTTGCCGGGCCGTAGAGCAATTCGGCTCCGTCATCCAGACAGAACATCATCGTATTGTCGTATTCACGACCGCATTCAGGGCATCGTTTCATAAA
>JANNWQ010000082.1:0-5800 GCA_031408595.1 Acidobacteriota bacterium
GTGAGAACCTGCACGGCCACAATTATAAGATCGAGATCTTTGCCAAGGGCGAGGAACTCAACAACATCGGCCTGCTGATCGATTTTGGTGATCTTAAGACCGCGGCGGAC
The DNA here is from genome assembly GCA_031408595.1 of Acidobacteriota bacterium. Classification (GTDB taxonomy): domain Bacteria; phylum Acidobacteriota; class Blastocatellia; order Pyrinomonadales; family Pyrinomonadaceae; genus OLB17. The sequence goes on from JANNWQ010000082.1 coordinate 111, forward strand.
GAGATCGTAAAGTATCTAGACCATCGAAATCTCAACGAACTTCCGCCGTTTGACGAAGAACTCAATCCCTCAGCGGAGAATATCGCGAAGTATTTTCACGAGTATCTAAATAGCCGCGTCGGCGACGAACGTGTCCGCGTTTACAAGGTTCGGTGCTACGAAACCCCGACTAGCGTAGCCACGTATCAGTCCGAATAAGCTACGCCCTCTGGTAGTATTTGGGCCGATACAATAATCTTACCTGTTGCAGAAACCTTTAGGCGAAAAAAACAAGGCAGTTGATCTATCGAGGAAACGGCGGGCGGACATTCTGAAGGTTGCCCGTAAGATCCACCGCACGACGGGGGCCGTTCTTTTTATCTTTTTTTTCGTCCTAGCCATAACAGGGCTGTTTCTTGGTTGGAAAAAACACAGTGGAGGGTTGATCCTTGCCGGCTCTTTTAAAGGGCGTTCGACCGAATCTAAAGACTGGCTTCCGATCCATCAGCTTCAGGAATTTGCGATACGGCATGCACGTGAGAACATCTCTGCGACTATCTCGCCCGAGATCGACCGGATCGACTTACGAACGGACAAGGGAATGGTGAAGTTCATCTTTGTCGAGGGCTATTGGGCCGTCCAGGTCGATTGCACGACCGGCGAATTGCTTCACATCGAACGTCGCTATTCCGACCTCATCGAAAATCTTCACGACGGATCATACCTGGACCGCGTCGTCGGGACCTCATACGGCCAGATAAAGCTTGTTTACACAACCGTTCTTGGCCTAGCCTTGCTAACTTTTACGATCACCGGGTTTTGGCTATGGTTTGGCCCAAAGCGCTTCAAAAAGCACAACCGCGGAAGGCGATCCACAAGCATTGGAAGCTAAACGTTCCCAACCGAACGAATAGAAATCCCAAAATATATAACGATGACTGGTAGTAGGTTTACGGAGCTATTACTATCGGAAAATCAAGATCTCAAGCCCTCATTTTCAAATATGACAACGTTATTTCGTCTATGTTTTGGCTTTACTCTTTTGTTCTATTTGACCGCTGGTTTCGTATTCGGCCAATCGGATCGCATTGCGGGAACTATAAAGGATCAGAATGGAGCGTTAGTCGCCGGAGCCAAGGTCTCGCTAGAAAAGGGCGGTGAGATCCTTGTCGCGGTGACGACCGCCGGTGGGACATTTCTCTTCCACGGCCTGACTGGCGAATATCAATTAACGGCTACTGCCAACGGTTTCAAGGCCGCTACTCAAAAGGTCTCGGCCGGCTCGATCGATGTCAGCGTTTCACTCGAGATCGGCGAGGCTCGCGTGACGGTTTCCGCGGAGGTCGGTGCGGCCGAGGAAACCAAAAATGTCCCGCAACCGGTCAATGTGATCACGTCTGAGGCACTTTCCCAACGCTCGATGTCCGTTCTCGCACAAGTTGCTACGGAGGAAGTTGGACTCAATTACCAACGCACAAGCCCGACGCTCGGTGCGATAACAATTCGAGGACTGACAGGGAAGAATGTCGTCAACTACGTCGACGGGGTTCGATACACACATGGCGGCCAACGCGGCGGCATCAACACATTTTTCAACCTGAACGATCAAAGTAATCTGAGTGCGATCGAGGTCGTTCGTGGGCCTAATGGAGCTCAGTACGGTTCGGATTCGCTCGCCGGAACGGTCAATCTTCTTTCCAAAGCACCGACATATGGCGGTAGCACGCCCGAATGGCACGGCGAATTCAGCCCGAGCTTTGGTGCTGCTGATAAAAGCGTTGGGTCATCGGGGTTGGTCAGTTACGGCAGCCGCCGGTTTGGGGGTTACGTCAATGTTTACGGGCGTAAGGTAGGTGATATCCGTACCGCTGATGGCATCGATTCCCATTCAGCAATAACGCGTTTTTTGGGATTGCCTTCGACAATCCTCTACGACCGAAACCCTAACACGGGCTTCAAGCAGTACGGCATGGCGACGCGGGTCAATTTTTCACCCGAAGATGATCAGCAGATAGTTTTCTTTTACCAGCGTGGCCAGCAGGATGACGGCAAGCGGTTTGATCAGTTAGTCGGCGGTGACGGCAATCTCATCGCCGATCTGCGTAATTTGATGCTCGATTTTGGCTACCTGCGTTATGCGACTCAGCAGATCGGGCCGTTTGACAGTTTTTCTGTGACGGGCTCGTTCAATACTCAGAGAGAAGAGCGTGTCAACCAAGGCGGCCAGGGAAATCCGGCCGGTGACATCACCCACCAGTACGAACGGACGAATACATGGGGCATCAGCTCTTTCCTGGATAAGCGGTTTCGCAATAATACCTTTCTGATCGGAGGAGATTTTTATCACGAAAAGATAAATGCACCAGCTTACACAGTAAATGGAGCGACCCTAGCCGTTTTCCTGTCGAGGCCTCGTGTGCCGGACGAAGTGACATTTGGTTCGGGCGGCGTGTTTATTCAGGACCAGTGGAATGCGATACCCGATCGTTTGCGGATAACCGGTGCGTTGCGTTACGCCAGAATGTCGTATAAGGTCGATGGCTCAAAATCGCCCATCGTTGCCGGCCGCCAGCTATGGATCAGTGATGAATTGTCGACGGGCGGTGTCGCGGGACGGATCGGAGCGGTAGTTAAGGCAAATGAGAATCTCAGTTTTGTCTTCAACTACAGCCGAGGTTTTCGCTACCCGAGCATCACCGACCTCGGAACCCTGGGCCTCACGGGCGACGGATTTGAGGTAGATCATATTACAGCAAATGCCTTTAGCGGTACGATCGGCACGACGGCGGGTGCGGACGCGGTTTCGACAGGTTTGCCGGTCGAGAAGCAGCGTTCCGAATATAGCAACAACTATGATTTCGGTGTCCGCTACGATCACAAACGCGTAAATGCCAACTTCACCGTTTTCCGTCTAGACATTAATAACGCGATCGTAAAGCAGGCGTTGATCCTGCCCGCCGGTGCGGTGGGACGACTGCTTGGCAGTGATGTTATCACTACTCAAAATCCGAATGGAGTTGTTTTCGTCGCGGCCTCGGCCAATCCAGTTTTGGTGCGGACGAATTTCACCGATGCCAAGATTTGGGGTGTCGAATATGAAATGGGCGCCCGTTTGATCGACCGGCTAAAATTCCGCGGTAATTTCACCTACACCAGAGCTGAGAACAAAGCGACAGGCGTACCGCCGAATATCGAAGGCGGAACTCCGCCGCCTACGGGATTTGTAAGCTTGCGGCACGATTGGAAGCGATTCTGGGTTGAGGCGTATGCTACATTTGCCTCGCGGCAAGACCGTTTCTCGTCGGGTGACCTGGCCGATCGACGTACCGGTGCGACGCGTACGCGTGCACAGATCGAGAACTACTTCCGACGCGGAGCATGTGTTCTTGGCCTGACATCCAATACTGCTGGAACGTGCAATCAGGCTGTTGGACAATATACATTACGTGCGACCAATGAAAATATCACACAGGTTCTGACACGTGTCCTCGGCCCGTCGTTCGCCTCGTCGCCGCTCACACGTGTACTGCCCGGCTACGGTCTCGCTAACCTTCGCGGCGGAATTGTGATCAACGAGAAATCGCAATTCTTCTGGGCGTTCGAGAATATATTCGATCAATATCATCGCAACCCAAGTTGGGGTATCGACGGCACAGGTAGAAATTTCACCGCCGGTCTTCGATTCAAGTTTTGATCGCGGTTGATTCAGGCAAGAGAAAAAGGCAGTTTGGAGCGATCCAAACTGCCTTTTCTACTTAATGGTCGGGGCGAGAGGATTCGAACCTCCGGCCTCACGGCCCCGAACCGTGCGCGCTACCAGACTGCGCTACGCCCCGATGAGAGTATGAGTCTAGGTCACCCCGGACGCATAGTCAACCATATTTTGTTAAATTTCGTCGGTTTTCTCCTTGGGAGTTTTTTCGGCAGCCTGCTCCAGCTTTTCCTTTTTGCTCTCGCGTCGGGCTTTTATGAATTCGAAGATTATCGGCAATATCGAAAGAAAGACGACGATGATGACGACCTTGTCAATGTGGTCTTCGAGCAAAAAGCCTTCGACACCAAAGACGTCGCGTGCCACTCGCTCGACCACGCCGCCGAGAAAATATCCGGCGAGCAGCATACTCATCACCCATGCAAAACCGCCGACGATGTTGTACGTCACGAACTGCCGGTAGGACATATTCGCCGCACCGGCGACTATCGGAGCGAACGTTCGCACGATCGGTACGAAGCGGGCGATGATGATAGTTTTACCGCCGTGCTTTTCGTAGAAATCGTGAGCCTTCTTAAGGTGCTTTGGATTAAAGAACCGTGATTTTGGCCGGCTGAAGACCGCCGGGCCGATACGTTTACCCGAGTAATAACCGACGGCATCTCCGACCACAGCGGCGATGAACAAAGTGATCATCAAAACCGCTAGATTCAGTTTGCCCGCCGCCGCAAACAAACCCGCGACCACCAGCAAGGAATCACCCGGCAAAAAGAATCCGATCGCTAATCCGGTCTCCGCAAACACAATGAAAAACAGGCCGAAATATACGTAGACGCCGAGCTTAAGCAGCATCCAATCGATCAAGATCTTAGGGTTAAGATAATCTTTGACCTGATATAAAAAATCGACTAATCCATCCATAAAAAACTACCAACCGTGTTTTCCTATCAACGGAACAAAGGCACAAGGGTCAAAATTTTCCTGCGAATATCCGCTCTCTTTTCGCGTAACTCGGATCAGATTCTGCGTACCCTTATCTTCCCCGACCGGAATTACAAGTTTGCCACCGACCTTAAGCTGATTTACGAGCGGCTCGGGAATCTCTGGCCCGCCAGCCGCAACGAGGATCACGTCGTATGGCATATATGCGTCCCAGCCGTTGGTGCCGTCGCCTAATTTTAGAACGACATTGCGAAAACCGAGAGATGCCAGCCGTTGTTCGGCCTCGCGAGCAAGCACGTCAAGCCGCTCGATGGCGAAGACCTTTCTCGCTAGTGTCGCCAGTATCGCCGTCTGATAGCCCGATCCGGCTCCGATCTCGAGAACCTTTTCAGTTCCAGTGAGACCGAGAAGCGCGGTCATTTTGGCGACGATAAATGGCTGCGAGATCGTTTGTCCGCCGGCGATGGGCAGGGCATTGTCCCTGTAGGCTTGCGATTTGATCGCTGCCGGAACAAATAGGTGCCTCGGCATTGCCGCCATCGCATCTAGAACACGCTCGTCGGCAATGCCATACTTCGTGCGAAGCGTTTCGAGCATACTATGCCGTTGAAACGACATCTCATCGGTTATTTGAGCCCCCGAGTTCATGTATTCCAGCCTTGCAACCGCTCAACCCCGCTGTGACTCGTAAGGTCGCTACGCATCGGTGTGACTGAGACATAGCCCTCATCGATCGCCTCAAAATCTGTCCCGCCTTCGGCACGAAAGCCCTCGCGAACCTCACCTATCCAGTAATAGAGCTTACCGCGTGGATCTATATGCTCGCTGATCACCGGCCGGGCGGTCTTGAAGCCTTGCTTGGTAATTCGAATGCCTTTTGGAACGCCCTTAGGCACATTCACATTAAGTAGCGTCCAAACCGGAAGTCCCTCGGCAAGAGCCTTTTTGGTGATCTCAGCGGCAACTCGGGCGGATTCCGAAAAATCCTGTTCCCGATAGGCAGCGAGACTGAAAGCAAGGCCGGGAACGCCAAGGATGGTTGATTCGAGAGCTCCGG
>JANNWQ010000083.1:0-25200 GCA_031408595.1 Acidobacteriota bacterium
CAACATTTAGCTACCGAAGATTTTTGCACAAATATGCGTTTTTGGGGCTAAAATAGGCGGTTAAATGTTGCAAACACATGTACTTATTTGTCCCACCGGGGTCGTGGGACAGAATGGGACAAAATCAGTGGGCGGTTGCCAGTTGTCAGTTGTCAGTTGTCAGCCTAGACGGCGTTCTATCATGGACCGCGGATCATGCGGACCGAAGGGCGGCGCAGCTTTATTCTTGATTTTGACCAACTAAAGACAGACAATCGGTATCTAACGTTTCAGGTAATTGTAATTAAGGATATTTGGCTATGAAGTTTTTGCTCTCTTCGCGTTTCTTCGTTGCGATCGCGGCGGTCGTTTTTATTTTCGTGGGCGGCTCGGCCTTTGGGCAATCAAAGCCGCAAAAGACCGAGAAGCCGACCGGTGATGGTAAGAAAAATGAACGGCCCAAACCGTTGACTGAGGAAGAAAAGAAGAAACTCGAAGAAGAGAAAAAACTGCGTGAAGAAGAGAAGAACGCGATCTTTATTGATGATATCGAAAAGGTCGAGGCTAAGATCGTCAATGTCGATGCCGTCGTTTATAACAAAAAGTCCGGGCAGATCATCGGTGGCCTAAAGAAAGACAATTTCGCCATTTTTGAAAATGGCGTAAAGCAAGAGATCGCCAGTTTTGCCGAACCCGAATCGCCGATCACCGTCACGCTCGTACTGGAATACAGCAAGTGGACCGAACTTTTCGGCTCCGCCGCTGGCGGTTATTTTGAGCCCGGAGCAAACGAGGCGATCAAGCCCGTCGCGTATTTTCTGTCGCGTTTCATCAAACCGCCCAATGACTACGCCTCGGTTATTGCATTTGACCTCAGGCCGACGCCGATAACGGATTTTACCAACGACCCGAAACGGTTGAGCGATACGGTCAATCTGCTGTTTCGAAACCGCCCCGCGTTTCGCGAAAACAACCTGTATGACGCGATAAAGTTCGCACTCGTCGGCGGTCGTGGCGATTCGGTCGTTCTTGAAAATTCCAAAAACGAGAAATCGGATTATCTGGGCATGGTCGCGGTCAAATCGCCGCGCCGTGCCCTGATCCTCGTCGCATCCGGCATCGATACTTTTAGCCGGATCAACTACGATCAGTGCCGCCGTATCGTCCAGGAAGCCGGCGTTCCGATCTATATCATCAGCACGGGAAATCTATTTTTTAAAAAGTACGAGAGTCAATTGCCCGCGCTCGACGGCATTTCCGGAATGCCCGGACGATTGACCTTCTTGCAGGCTCAGAATGTAATGAACACGCTCGCTAAGGAATCGGGCGGCCAACATTTTTCGATGACCTTTGAGGGTGAGATCCCCGGCTATCTTCAATCCATCAATGCCCTGCTTCGCAGTCAATATTCCCTGGCATACGATCTCGGCGACACCGTCCGCGAACCCGGCAAGAAGTACAAACTCGAAGTAAAGGTCGATGTCGACAAAGACGGCGTTTACGAAGACAAAACCTACGTCGTCCAACATCGCCCCTTCTACACCCCGCCAAAGCCGCCGGAAGTTAAGAAGAAATAGGAATTTTTACCGCGAAATACCCGAAATACACTAAAAAGGTAGAATTCGGAGGGTCTAGCACTGCGACGATTGGTCAAGGCTTTTTGTCTAATTGCATCCAAGGACACCACTGTTTGATATTTCCTTTTCTTTTTTCGTCTTTTTAGCGTGCTTCGCGGTTCGCTCTTCTGGTAAACTAACAGTTTGTTTCAATGAGCAGATTCATTACCGAAAGCTACAAGAAGAAACTCGCCGCCGAAGACGGTTACGTCATCGCTCGCGGCGGCGGGCTTCGTATTGCTTTGTGCTATCCAAATACGCATAGCATCGGCATGGCGAATCTTGGTTTGCACACGATGTACGAGTTGTTTAACTCGATCCCGGATGTCGTTTGCGAGCGTGTGTTCCTTCCCGATCCCGACGAGCTAAAGGAATACGAACGCACCAACACGCCGCTGCTTTCGCTCGAAACACAGAGCCGCGTCAAGGATTTTGACATCGTCGCATTCTCTATCTCGTTCGAGACCGATTACCTGAATATGGCCCGAATGCTGCAGCTTTCCGGCATTCCGGTCTGGTCCGCAAAACGCACGCATTTCGATCCCCTCGTCATCATGGGCGGCGCGGCGTCATTCTTAAATCCCGAGCCGATCGCCGATTTCACTGATGTCATCGCTGTCGGCGAAGGTGAGGTTCTGGCATTCCAGCTTATCGATGCTGTTCTCGAAAATGAGGGCAAGGAAGAGATATTGCTCGCTCTGGCAAAGATCGGCCGTGGTTTTTACGTGCCTTCGCTGTATGACGTGATCTACAACGACGACGGCACCGTTTTCGATTATCTGCCAAAGCAGATTGGCGTTCCGAAGCGTGTCGGCCGTGCGTTGGCTTCGGTAAATCCAAAAGAAGGCACGCTTCGTCGGGCAATGAAACGTGGCGAGACTGAGCTGGCCGAGTTTCTGTTAAATCAAGATACATTCTGCCCTTCGACCGCGATCTGGTCGCCGGGAGCGGAGATGGGCGATCGATTGCTGGTCGAAATTTCGCGAGGTTGTTCCCAAGGATGCCGCTTTTGCTGGGCTGGATACAATTACTACCCGCCGCGTGTCGTCCCCGCAAAAGACATTCTCGCCAAAGCCGCCGAGTGGCGTGGCCGCACCAACAAGATCGGTCTCGTCTCGACCGCCGTCTGCGATCATCCTGAGATCTCAACTATATTGCGCGAGCTTCGGGCGATGGATTACCGAATCTCGGTGTCTAGTCTCAGGCTCGATCAGATCTCGGACGAATTGCTCGATGCGCTGGTCGAATCCCGAGACCAACAGATCGCCGTTGCACCGGAAACAGGCTCCGACCGCCTACGCCGCGTTATTAACAAAAATCTGACCAACGACGAGATCGTCGATATCTGCGGAGCCGTCTTCGACCGTGGAATGCTCACCATCAAGCTCTACATGATGGTCGGCCTGCCGACCGAAACGCAGGAAGATCTCGATGAGATGTTTGTGCTGGTCGAGCGGATCAAGGACCGAATGCTCGAGGCAGGAAAGAAGATCGGCCGGGCCGGTAAGATCATTCCGTCGCTCAATGGTTTTGTTCCAAAGCCAAACACGCCGCTGCAATGGGACGCGATCTGCGACGAACGCGAGCTAAAACGCCGCATCAAATATGTCTCAAAAGGCCTGAGCAAAATTCCGAACGTTGAAGTCAGATTTATGTCCTCGCGAATCGCGCACGAGCAAGCTCTCTTCTCATCCGGCGATAGAACCGTCGCAGCCGCCATCGATGCTGCCGCGAGAAACGGCGGCGACCTCGACCGAGCGATGCGCGACACGGGCATTGATCCGCTATTTCACACGTCACGTGATCGCAGCTACGACGAATTCCTCCCGTGGTCGATCGTCGACTCAGGCCTTTCATTCGATTTCTTAAAAGAGGAACATCAAAAGGCCCGAGAGTCGCTCTCGAGCCTTCCGTGTCCTGCTGTCGAAAAATGTACTACTTGCGGCGTTTGTCCTAGCACCTGGCTCGCCGACGCTCCCGAAGGGCTTATCCAGATACAACCGCTCAAGATCCGCGATATGCTCGCAGCAACCGTCTAAGGTTTCTTAGCCGTCTGGTCGATCTTCGGAGCTTGTTCGAGTAAAAATCCCGCCGGCGTCGCCGTATGGTCAAAATGATATTTGTAAGTGTAAATGCCAAACGGCAAGATATTCACCGTTTTGTCATAGACAACACGAGCCGTCAGCGACGTCCCCTTTTGCTTCACGTCAATGAACACATCTGTCGGGAGATCATTCCTTAGTGCCGATTGCTCGATCCTTGTTCTGACATTGTCAGTCGGGCTCATTTTGCCCGGCAACGCAAGACCCTGTAGCACCGCCGTCGACATATCCGATTTAACGCTTTCTGCGGAATATGCGACTGGAATATAGTTGATTGCGGCGTGGGCAACTAGACCGATAACCACTAGACAGGCGAATAACTTTACTCCGGCACTGCCGCGTTCGCCTGTACGATCTTTGATTGAATTATTCATTGCTTGACCTCCGAAAGGCGGCCACTGGCACGTAATTTACGTACCTGACCATTTTTGCAGGAAGCTCTTGAGGACCGTGTGAACGGCTTTTTGCGGGATGTCTTGCGAGCTGACTATGACCGGACGGCCGATGCCTTTGAGGAGCACCATCTGGAGCGAGCCCGAGAGATTTTTCTTGTCAAACCTAAATGCCTCAATGACCTCTGTCGTATCGATGTTAGTCAGCGGCGGCAGTGTACCGACGCGATGCATAACATCGTATAACAAGTTTACAACCTTTCCGTCACAGAGTGCAACACTTTTCGAAAGCTCAGCAGCAAAGAGAATTCCGTACCCGACGGCTTCGCCATGTTTGAAATAGCCGTAATTCGTCACCTTTTCAAGGGCGTGTGCCAGAGTATGGCCAAAATTGAGGATCTTGCGCGACTTAGCATCGGTCTTCTCAGCCGACTCAAACTCATCACCAGCCACGATCTTTGCTTTGAATTCGACATTTGAAGCTATCAGATTTGAAATCTCAGATCTGAAATTTCGGTGTCCGAGATGTTTTGGGAAATCGGAGATCGGATATCTTGCGAGCAATTCATCAGTGCGTTTGAGCAGAGAATTTCCGCCGATCGCACCTTGCTTGATCATTTCGCAAAACCCGGCAGTGATCTCTCGCGGCGGCAAGGTCGCGAGCGTCGCCACATCGATCAAGACACCGCTCGGCTGATGAAACGCCCCGATCAGATTCTTGCCAAACGCCGAATTAACACCGGTCTTGCCGCCGACTGACGAATCGATCATGGCTAGCAATGTCGTCGGTATCTGCAAAAACGCGACTCCGCGCAGATACATCGCCGCCGCAAATCCTGCGAGGTCACCAACCACGCCGCCGCCAAGCGCGACAACCGCATCGGTGCGTGTAAGGCCGGATTCGGAGAATGCTTTGAGTGCGGATTCAGCGGTGCGGAGACTCTTGTGCATCTCGCCGTCTTTCATCAGAAACGTCGTGACCGTGAATCCAGCTTGACGCAACGACAGCTCGCATTGTCCGCCGTAAAGTTTGAAAACGGTTGGGTTAGAAACAATGACGATCTTTCCGCCGCCTTTTTTCAGACAGGTCTGGGCCCATCGGCTGGCACGAGCCACAACATCCGCCCCGATGTCCACCCTGTAGGCTCGGACATTCGAATCGAGACGGACTTTTACCGAAGTACGTACGCTCATTTTTGTATCAGATCGACAATGGTTTTGAGCCTTACCTCTGAAAATGACTCATCGATCGCCTCTCGCATCACTGCTCGTTCCGGGTGCTCGAAGTCGGCGGCGAACGCCTCGTCCCTAGCGCCTTCGCTTGGCCAACGAGCATAGCCATACCACAGTCCATCAGTTCCCAAATGGAGCCGCGAACCATGGCTCAAACCTTTAGTCAGGTAATATCGCGTGATCGCCGTCCATCCTTCGATAAACTGAGCTTCCATCCCCGGCTTGATCCGCCATTTGTATAGTACGGTAAACATTATCTACTAAGTGCCGTAGCGATCACGCTGGCTAAGCGATTCGCCTGCGATTCGATCTCAGCCTGATCTTTACCTTCTATCATAACGCGGGCGAGATTTTCAGTGCCCGAATATCGCAGTAGCAAACGGCCTTCTCCGTGAAGCTCCTTTTCGATCTCAGCCGAGGCCGTCGCGATCTCCGGAACGCTTTCAAAAGGCCGTTTCTCGCCGACCTTAACATTGACCAACACCTGCGGAAACCGTGCAAAGCCATCGATCGCCTGCGACAAAGTCACACCTTTTTCCTTGATCGCACGCAGAACTAAAAGTGCGGTCATCATACCATCACCGACCAAACTGATCTCGGGGAAAATGATGTGGCCCGACTGCTCTCCACCAATCTCGGAACCGGTCTCAATGAGTTGTTCGAGAACGTATTTATCGCCGACGTTCGCTCGTAAGAGGTTGATACCTTTTGACTTAAGAGCGATCTCAAGGCCAATGTTGCTCATTACGGTTGCAACAACCGTCGAGTTCGCTAGTTTGCCGTGGCCCTTCAAATAATCGGCCATTATCCACAACGTCGCATCGCCATCGACGATCTCGCCGCGTTCATCGACAAACAACGCACGGTCCGCGTCGCCATCAAATGCTACACCAAGATTGGCCCCCTCGGCGACGACCTTTGCCTGTAGATGTTCAAGATGCAACGAACCGCAGTTCTCATTGATGTTGCGTCCGTCGGGCTGATCGTGAATCGAAATGACCTCAGCACCGATGCTCGCAAACAACTCAGGAGCGAGCTGTGATGCGGCTCCATTTGCACAATCAAGCACGATCCGCTTCCCTGCCGCCGAAAATCCATCGATCTTTTCCCGCAAATGCTCTAAATAACGCTCGTCAAACTCTCCAGCGCGAGAATCGTGCAGATCTGTACCGCCCGCCGCTTCACCGCCCACGTTGATCTCAGCCTCGATCAAACGCTCCGTCGCCTCGGACATCTTCTTTCCGGTTGGCGAAAATATCTTTAAACCATTGTCCTGAAACGGATTATGCGAGGCACTGATGACGATCCCTGCGTCGAACTCAAAGGCGTTTGTGATGTACGCAACTCCCGGCGTTGTGATCACACCGGCCGATTCGCAAACAGCTCCATTCGCCATCGCACCGGCATGAAAGGCGGCCTCGATCGCCGCTCCGGATTCGCGCGTGTCACGTCCCGAGACAAAACGCGGCACGCGGCCCAGCCTCTCGGTGAGCAGCTTCGTGAGGGACGCCCCGATGGTCGAAACCGTCCTGTCATCAAGCGGAAACTCGCCCGCGAGTCCGCGAATTCCATCCGTTCCGAAGAGTTGCTTCATAGATAGATGCCATCGCAAAAAGTTAGTTATACCTTATGGCTCAGGGGGTTACAAACGAATCTCTTCCTTTGTGCCCTCCGTGTCTTCACTCTGTGCCTTTGTGATAATGCTTTTAAATCCGTAATCACAAAGGCACAAAGTGAAGACACAAAGTTCACGGAGCCACAATCCATAAGCATCCGTTGTACATACAATAGATTTTTCGAAAACCCTTGACAACTGCCCGTCGAATGAGCGAATCTTATACCACTGTCTGACCGCTCGCCCCGGAGTCGAGTATTTCCAACAGCTAACCTCAGCGAACCCCTATGAGAATCAGCATTTCGATCGCTCTAGTCGTCACCGCAACCGCAACTGCAACAATCGCCCAGGCTCCGGTGGCAACGCCGCCGCAGACGCGTATCGTCGTCACGAGTGCTCTGCCGTCGTCGCCGAACCAGATCAGGTCAACGCCGCTACCGACGCCAGTGCCAACGCAGAAATTACCGGTGACCTCGCCGATGACCGATCAGGCATCGCAGGCGAGTAATATCAACCATAAGGGGTTGAGCTTTTCGCAGATCAAGCAAAGAGTCGCTGAAGCAAAGCGGCATCTGACCGCTCGGCCGTTAACCATCGCGTCAGTCGAGCCCGTGCTCTTTACGAGCTTGATCCGCGTCGCGTTTCTCGACTCGAACACGAAACAGATCGATTCTTACGTACTCACGAAAGATCAGTTTCTTGCTCACGGCCTCGCGAGTACGGCGATCACGACTTCCGGCAAACAGATCGTCTCACGTACCATTCGCGGCAACGGCGTCAACACGCCCGTCGTCGTGACTGATATGAACGGCCAAGTGCACCTGCCGCTCGTCGTGCAATATCCGCGTGAAAATCGTGGCGTGATGACCGAAATGGCGTATTATATTTCGACGCATCCCGGGCTGATCACTCCCGAAGTCGTCGGCGCAGGCAAAATGTACGTCCGCAATACGATCGACATCGCCCGCGAACAGCTTCGCCAAAAAGGCTACCCGATCATGCCAAAGATCGCCGACCTGGCCGAGCGTCTCGCTACCGTCGAGCACGTTGACCACCTTAGATTTCGCACCGAGTTTCATCCGAATATCTACAATGATATTTTCACCCTTTATGCGTTGAATGAGGGCGACACGTACCGATTTTCGGTAAGTTCGGCAGGCGCCGGTGGAATGGTTCAGATGATCCCGTCAACCTACCGCATGGTGCGTTCGCTATTCCCTAATGCGGCTTTGCATCCTGATTTTGTCCAGGGAATGCGCAACCACGTCAACGCTTCAGAAGCGATGCTGCTCTACATGCAGATGACGTGGAACGACCTCATCGCCAGCCCGACCGTCTCGAACGCTCTGGCTACGGGCATCGCCAGCCCGGAACATCTAATGGCCGCAGGCTACAACTCAAACCCCGCCAAACTCCCCGGCTATATCAACCGCGGCGGAGCGAATTGGACCACCCTTATTCCACGCGAGACAAAGATTTACTTACAGATATGGGACTCGCTTGAACGTGCAGTGCAGCAGCCGGCGAGAAGGCAGTAACCGAACCGCATTTGTCGGAACGTCTCGCCGGGAACCCAGCCGCCCTCGGCTGCAATGGTTGCGGCTTCCGCAGCCAGACGCGGTTTCATCACCACAAAACTTGAGTGTTAGCTCACGCATCGACGCCGGAGGAACCGGCGTTTTGCAGGCGGGACGCCTGCGTTCCCGGCGTTAGGTTGTCCCCAGTTTCGCAACTTCTTCCTGCACATCCGGAAAGAGTTTTTCGACAAGTTTCGCGCCCGCGAAGAACTCATTATTCGTCACCTCAAACGCCGCAAATGGAGGTGGTACGAACTCCGCCATTCGATCGCGATCGTCGAAATCAACGCGGGCAGTGCTTAAGCCCCACAGGCGGCCCAGATAAACGTCAAAGGTAAAGATCACGCGGTCGAATTCGTGAAAGTAGCGATTTTTCCTGATTTCACGGCCCTCAAATTTTTCAAAAGCAGCGTATTCCGCGTCGTTCAGGTAAATCTCGGCAAGCTTGGTCTCGGCTCCGTCGCCTTCGTGCGCCGGGAAACGCTGTTGTAGAATCCGCGTCCATACTTTTGAGTACGGATCGCGGACTTGGCGCAGGCGAATGCGTGTATTTTCGATGTAATTGTCGAAAAGCTGTAGATGGCTGCTCGCCGGTGTCAGCGGCTCGGGCAGGTGCTCGATGAGGAAAAGACGGTGAAACTCGCTTTGGGCCGTTTTGTTCATTTTACAGAATTTATTATACTCTGGAATTTATTTTGAGGAGAAAAGCTATATGACTTCACTACCTATTGCACTAATTTCGGCTCTATCAGTAGCCACATTCTTGTCAGCATGCGGCGGAGCGGCCCCAACGCCAAACACCGCAGCAAACGGCACGACGAACACCAACAACGCAGGCGAAACGACCAAGAAAGCTCCAGAGGCGACCACAAACAACGCCCCGACACTCTCGTCGGTCCTAAAGGCATACTGCGACGCCTGGGTAAAGAATGACGAGGCAGCTCTTCGAAAGGTCTATTCGGCCGAGACGATCAAGGAATTCGAGGTCGAGATGAAAGAAGAAAAGGCCAAAAGCCTGATCAAGTTCCTCGAATCGACCGACAAGGTCTCCGGCGAGCCATGCGAGTTGACGAATGAAACCATCACCGGCGATAAAGCGGTCGCTCGAATGAAAACAAACAAGGCTCCGAACGGCATGTCGATCGAATTCGTCAAAGAAGGCGGTGAATGGAAAATGACAAACCGCTCACCCGAGGTCACCGGCGTCAAACCGTCAGCACCTGCGGCGAATGCTCCAAAGTAGTCTTTTGAATTGCCTCCAGCTTTAGCTGGAGGAGATAGAGCCAATAAATAAGAGGCATTAGCCGAATTTATTCGGCTAATGCCTCATTCTCGTTACAGCAACACGTGCTCTACGCGGAAGCCCCGGCTACCTTATACGGCGGCAGCACCACTCGAGCAGCTTTTTCTTTCTTGAGCCCGAGTGCCCAATCGGCTTGCATCAGTGTGTGGATGTCCCGCGTTCCTTCGTAGATGACGGCGGCCTTGCAGTTTCGCAGATAGCGCTCGACGGGATAGTCGTTGATGTAGCCATTTGCACCGTGGATCTCGATCGCCATCGAAGCGGCGGTCTCGCTGCGAATGGTCGCCTGCCACTTGGCAAGGCTCGCGGCGCGTGCCGAAGGCTTGCCCTCATTCTTCAAATAACCGCACTGTAGCCACAGAAGATGAGCCATCTGGTAATCGGCTTCCATGTTGGCGATCTTTTGCTTGACGAGTTGAAAATTGCCGATCTTCTGGCCCTGAACTTCGCGGGTGTTGGCATACTCAACCGAGGCGTCGCGGCTCGCACGGATCACGCCCGTCGCTCCGCTCGCAACCGTGTAACGCCCGTTCTCGAGCGAGAACATCGCGATCTTAAATCCTTCACCTTCCTGCCCGAGCATATTTTCAGCCGGGACGCGTACATCTTGCAGCGAAAAATATCCGGTGTTACCAGCCTTGATACCAAGTTTACCGTGCAGCGTACCGCTCGAAAATCCGGTCATAGTCCGTTCAACAATAAAACACGAAAGACCACTGTGGTCGCGAACTTTCTGCTTCTCCTGATCGGTCCAACAAAAGAAAAGAAAATTATCGGCGACATCGCCAAGCGAGATCCACATCTTCTCGCCATTGAGGATCCAGTCATCGCCATCGCGGCGAGCGTAGGATTTCATACCGACGACATCGCTTCCTGCGTTCGGCTCGGTCAGGCCAAAAGTGGCGAGCTTTTCGCCCTTTGCTTGCGGCACCAGATATTTCTGCTTCTGCTCCTCGGTGCCCCACGAATATACGCTTAGGCTGTTTAGACCAACGTGAACGCTCATCGCCACGCGAAGGAACGTGTCGCACGCTTCCAATTCTTCACAGACGAGCCCTAGCGAAATATAGTCAAAACCCGCACCGCCATACTCCTCAGGAATACAGACGCCCATCAGCCCGAGATCGGCCATTTTCGTGAAAACGCTGCGTTCGAAATGAGACTTTTCGTCCCATTCCTTGATATACGGAGCAACCTCGCCCGCACAGAATTCGCGAACGGTATTCTGCAGAGCCTTATGTTCTTCGGTCAATTCTAATTCGATCACGGTGTTAAATTATCCTCACTATTAAGCTTGTATGGTAAAATTCGGTTCGTAATTTCAAAGTGGAAGTCTATCATTTCGCAAGGGTCTTTTGCGAGAAGTCGCGGATTCTTTTGCCTCATCTATGTTGATACCAAAGCTTATATTGACCGCCGCAATAGCGTTGATCGCCGCGCCATCGCTCCTCTCTCAGAATCGTTCGAATGAACCAATTCCGGCGATGCCAAAATTGCTGTCACAACGTGAGCAGATGGATGTTCGCGAAAAATGGCTGATGAAGCGCCTCGGCACGCTACTGCTCCCGATGATGAAACGGCACGGCACCGAAATGTGGATCGTCGTCAACGAAGAGTTTCACACCGATCCCGTTACGCCTTACATCACGCCGCCGATCCCGATCGTCGGCCGGCGGGATTTCTTTATCTTTATCGATCAGGGAAATCGAATTGAGCGAATTGCGGTCGTGCGCTATGACGAAGAGCGGCTAAACAACCACTACAAATTACTGATGCCGCCGCGAGATAAGATCGGCGAGGAACTTCGCAAGATCGTTGATGAGCGCAATCCGAAGACGATCGCTCTGAATTTCGGAGCAACCCGCGGCCAGCAAGTCGGGTTGACCTACGACGCACACAAATTTTTAAGTGAAGTTCTCGGCGAGGAAAATAATAAGAAGTTTGTACCCGCCGCCGACTTGCTGACCGAGTTTCTCGACACGAGAATTCCGGAGGAGCTCGAACATTATCGAACCGCAGTTCTCGCGACCGACGTGATCACTCGCCGTGCATTCTCGAACGAAGTTATCAAGCCTGGAATAACAACGGTCGGCGATGTTCGGTGGTGGATGATGCAGCAGCTTAACAATATTGGCGTTGATACATGGTTTCAGGCCGATCTGAGGTTGCAACGTAAAGCAAACACGACCGGAATGACAGGCCAATTCCTGAGTACAGGAAAAGAGTCTGACATCATCATGCGTGGCGATCTGATCCATGTCGATTTCGGCCTAAATTACATGGGACTAAGTACCGATTGGCAAAAGCACGGTTACATTCTAAACAAGGGCGAACGCGACGCACCGGCTGGACTAAAAGCGGCAATACTGAACACGAATCGCCTGCAAGACATCATTTTCAGCATCGCAAAACCGCTGATGACCGGCAGCGAGGTTTACACCTTGGCAATGGCCGAATGTAAGAAGCAATCGATAAAGTGCTCGATCTATTCCCATCCGCTCGGCCCGCACGGCCACGGACTCGGCCCGTCGATAGATTTTCGAGGAGTAGTAGGCGGCGGTTCGAACAAGATACTTCCCGGCTCATATATGTCGATCGAACTAAATACCGAGACCGAAGTCGCTGAATGGGGCGGCCAGAAAGTAACAATAATGGCCGAGGACGACGCTTACATGACCCAAACCGGCTATAAATGGTTTCGCCCGCGACAAACCGAATTCTATTTGATCAAATGATCCCGATATCGTCCGCAATAGAATTGATAAAGAACAATACGCGCTTGCTCGGCAAAGAGAAGGTTCATCTTGCCGACTCTGTTGGTCGAGTTTTGGCAGAGGATATCGCTGCCGACACAGACCTGCCGCCATTCGACCGTTCGCAAATGGATGGATACGCGGTGATCGCTGCAGACACGATCAATGCTCCGGTTTTGCTCACGATCGTGGGTGAATCAGCCGCCGGTCGAAGCTGGCGTGGCGAATTGAAACGCGGCGAGGCCGTAAGCATTATGACCGGTGCATCAGTACCGGTTGGTGCAGATGCCGTTCAGCGGGTCGAATTAACGCGTGATGTTCCTGTGCCAGGGTGGAACGCTGGAACGCACATCGAAATAATCGAACCGGTCAAGAAAGGAACCGCTATAGTCCGTCGCGGTGCCGAGATCAAAAAGGGCGAAACGATATTCAAGTCTGGCGAGATCATAACTGAAAACATGATTGCCGCCCTCGCCGCGTTTGGTTACTCAAAAGTAAACGTCGGTAAACGTCCGCGAGTCGCCATTCTAGGCACTGGCAGCGAGATCGTCGAGATCAACAAACGCCCCGGCCGCGATCAGATACGAAATTCGAATTCGGTAATGCTCGAAGTGATGTGCCGACGGTCCGGGGGGGTGACGACTATCCTTCCTATCGTCCACGACGATATTTCAGATCTTAAATCTCAAATCTCAGATGCTACGGGATTTACAAAAACCAAAAACCAAAAACCAAAAACCGATCTCCTCATCATCACCGGCGGTGTCTCGGTCGGAAAATACGACCACACTAAAACCGCTCTCGCCGAACTCGGTGCCGACATATTCTTCGACAAAGTTCGCCTGAAGCCGGGCAAACCCGCCGTGTTTGCGCGACTCGGCAAGACTCTGATCTTCGGCCTGCCCGGAAATCCGGTCTCAGCCGCGGTAACGTTTTGCCTCTTCGCCCGAAAGGCTATTTTGCAAATGCAGGGTGTAGCGATGACAGATTTACGCACGGGCTTCGCGGTTCTAGCATTCGACGCCAAAGCTGGCCGCGAACGCGATACGTATCTGCCTTCGCGGCTCGAAACAAACAAATTGGGCCAACTGATCGCTTTTCCGCTAAAATGGCTGGGCTCATCGGATTTCGTCGGCTTTGCACGTGCGGACTCAATGATCTCCATACCAAAAGGCGGCCACCTCAAAAAAGGCGAGATCGCCGAGATCGTATTTTTATGAACGAACTGTCACATTTCGACGAAACCGGAAAGATAAAAATGGTCGATGTCTCTGCCAAAGAAGTGACCATCAGAAGAGCCGTTGCTTCCGGAAGAGTTCTCCTGTCTCAAGAAACTCTACAAACTCTAAAAACTCAACAGACTCCCAAAGGCGATCCACTCGAGATCGCACGCATTGCGGGGATAATGGCAGCAAAGAAAACGTCCGAGCTGATCCCGCTCTGCCATCAGATCAACCTGAGCAAAGTAAACGTCACCGCCGAATTCGCACCAGACGGTGTCACCCTCACCGCAGAAGCTGTCACAAATGCCCAAACTGGCGTAGAAATGGAAGCCCTCACCGCCGTCTCCGTCGCCGCCCTCACGATCTACGATATGTGCAAAGCCGTACAGAAAGACATCGTCATCAACGACATCCGTCTCGAATCAAAAACTGGCGGAAGCTCGGATTTTCGACAAAAATAAATACGACGATACGAACTTTGAGCTAGAATAAACGTATTCGCTTGTAGTCGAAGAGGAGTATTTATGCCAGTGAATTATCAGATCGCCGAGAATGCTAGGCCGCAAATATCGTTGTTACTGATCGCTACGGCGGTGAGTGTTGGGATATGGGTCGTTTCGTGGTTCGTGCCGGTGGCGGCGTATGTGGTTTATCCACTACAGCTATTTGCGACGTTTATTCATGAGAGCAGCCATGCGTTGGCGGCTTTGGTGACGGGAAATGCGGTAATGAGCCTGACGGTCTCGCCGGATGCAAGCGGTGCGGTTTGGTCGCAGGTTTCGGGCATCTCAGCGTTGTTTATTTCGAGTGCCGGTTATCTCGGAACGACGGCATTTGGCACGGCATTACTTGCGTGGATGCGTTTTGGATGGTCTTCGCGGATCGCCCTGTATGCCTCGGCAGGTTTGATCGCAGTGATGACGGTCGCATTTGGATTTTTGGCTCCGTTTTGGAATTTGCTGGCAAATGTCACGTTCCTGAGCGTGGTGTTCACGGTGTTTTCGGGGGCGGTGCTCGCGGTCGGTTTGGCGGCAGTTGCTAAATTTGCTCCGCTAAAATGGGCTAATTTTGCGCTCGCATTTCTCGCGGTTCAATGTCTGCTCAACGCATTCTTCAGCCTCAAAGACCTTTTCTTCATCTCAGCCGCTGGCACACAGCCAACCGACGCCGCTAACATGGCGATGGCTACTGGCATTCCTTCGCTTGTCTGGGTCGGGCTCTGGATCATCATTTCATTGGTGATGATCTCGGTCGGCGTAAGGCTCTATGCCGTCAGTAAGGGCAAAAAGGCGGACGATTCGTTATTTGTGGATTAAGATTTTTTTGCGTTCCTTTGCGTCCTTAGCGAACTTTGCGTGAGATGGTTTTCTTTCACGCAAAGCCCGCTAAGGACGCAAAGAAGCCGCAAATTGCATAAAAGTTTATCGGCATGAAAATCATCAGAACAATTTCCCTGTTTCTCCTGACTGCTTCTTTGACCGTAGTGTCTTTCAGCCAGCTAAAAGCTCCAGAAACTCCTAAATCGAAAGCTCCGTTCGAAAGATCGCTCCAAGCCGTCGTTGTCACGACTAAAGACTGGGACGCAGTAACTGGAACAGCAGCGATCTTTGCTCGAAAGGATGCCAAAGGCGATTGGAAACAGGACGGCGAATCGTTTCCCGTCGTCGTCGGTGCAAATGGCCTCGCCTGGGGAGAGATGCTGTCGGCGGACATCGACATGGCGAAGATCAAGCAGGAAGGCGACGGCAACGCCCCGGCCGGGCTGTTTCCATTGACCGCGGCTTTCGGCGTCGGTTCAAAGCCGAACGCAGTTGAGCTGCCATACACAAAGCTCGATCAATACACAGAGTGCGTCGACGACACGAAGTCAAACTTTTATAACCGCATCGTTAACCGCATGCAGGTCGGCAATTTTGACTGGAAGTCGTCGGAAAAGATGCTCGCGGTTGGTGAGCAATATGCGTTGGGCATGTTCGTAGCGTACAATTCTTTTCCGGTGGAACGCGGTCGCGGCTCGTGTATTTTTCTGCATGTCTGGAAAGACCCGAATTCGGGCACCGCCGGCTGCACCGCGATGGAACGTCGCAATCTCGAACGAATAGTCGCATGGGCCCAGCCCACAAAAAATCCGTATCTCGTACAGATGCCTAAGGAGATCTACAACAAACGCCAAAAGTCGCTAAAACTGCCAAAACTGAAATAACGCTTGCGGAACTTCCGATCGGCAGCCGTCTGATCGTGCGCTCGAAAAAAAATTGGCGGTTTGCCTCCGTATCAAAGATCGTTGACCAGCGGATCGTGCTTACCGTCTGCTCGCCAAGCGGTTATACGTATCGGCTGCGACGCGAATCTAACACGGTCATCGCAGTCCACAAAAACGTTCCCGTTCTTGTCGGCGACGAAACCGAAAATTGGCAAGACAATTTTTGCCGCTACGATGTCAGATGGTAGCGTTCAGAGTGCAAGCTTTAGCTTGTTCTCTTCGCCGCGTCGGAATACAAGCTAAAGCTTGCACTCTGAACAAGTTCACATGAAACAAAAAGAACGTGACGAAAAATTTGCCGCGCACATGCCCGGCGTTTTGCAGTATCACCGGCTGATGCTCGGCGACGCTGTGCGCAACAAGCTTCTCGCAAAAGCGATAAAGCAGGTCGTCAACGAGAACACGAGCTTCCTAGACATCGGAGCCGGCAGCGGCATTTGGGCGATACTTGCTGCCAAACTCGGTGCCAAACGCGTCGTCGCGGTCGAGATCGAGGAAGCGCTCATACCTTTCATCCACAAACACGCGCAGGAAAACGGGGTCGCAAACAAGATCGAGATCATCCACGGCAAATCGGACGACGTGAAGATCAAAGGCAAGTTTGACGTGATCGTCAGTGAACTGTTCGGCGGCGATGCGATGGGAGCGGAAACGATCAAATCATTCATCGATCTCAGAACAAGGTTTTTGGCTTCGAACGGTGTTCTGATGCCACATCGGCTGGTCACCCTCGCGGCGCCCGTTTATGTTCGCTCGGATGATGTTCCCGCCGCACTTGATCTCGGCACCGATTTCCTACGTTCAGTGCAGCTTAACTACCCGCTCAATCTGACCGGAGGCGAAAAACGCCGCGTCGAGTATCTCGGCGACCCAGTACCCTTGGTCGATATCGATTTTCGCAGCATCGAGACTGCACCATCACTCGCGAATATGACTGCCTTGTGGAAACTCGAAGACATTTCAAAAGTCAACGCGATCGCCACTTTTAACCGTCATCACTTCACTGAAAAGATCCAAATGGATTCGCGAAAGTCGCAAAGCTGGGGCGTCGGCATTTATCCGTTTGAACCGTTTGCCGTGAAGAAAGGCGAACTCACCGTCTCGCTGACTATCGACGCCAAACAAGGCAACTGGACCGCCGCCGTTCCATCAAACCCCGAGATCCGTCCGCAAAGTTATTCGCCCGTTTTCGCCTTCACCCGCGTCCGAATGAGCCAGCAAATGACCCCGCACCGTAAGTTCACACCCGCTAAACCCAAGAAATAGACCGCAGCGTGATGGCACACTTTTGCGACCGCGTTTCATCTGTTAAACTAATCTCTTGCGCGCAGTGCGCAGTTTCACTCTATGCAGGCTGCAAGATTAAAGGAAGAACAGATCGAAGTTCGCGGAGCCCGCACACATAATCTCAAAAACATATCGGTCTCGCTGCCGATCAATAAGCTAACGGTCATCACCGGCGTTTCCGGATCGGGCAAATCTTCGCTCGCCTTTGACACGCTCTATGCCGAAGGCCAACGCCGCTATGTCGAATCGCTCTCTGCGTATGCCCGCCAATTCCTCGAACGGATGGACAAGCCCGATGTAGACGAGATCGTCGGCATCGCCCCGGCGATAGCGATCAGGCAAAAGAATTCGACCAAGAATCCGCGTTCAACCGTCGCCACGCAGACCGAGATCTATGACTATCTGCGTTTGCTCTTCGCCCGTGCCGGAACAACGATCTGCCACGTCTGCGGCAGAGAAGTAAAAAAGGATTCGCCCGAATCGGCGGCGGATGAGATATTGGCAGAATTGGCAGAAGGTACGAGATTTTACGTTCTGTTTCCGATACAAGAAGAGGTTTCGCGGTCGCTAGTGCGCACCGCGAGGAAAGGTAAACCAAAAGCGTCGGTCAAAGATTTGAGCACGACTGCATTCCTCATCTCGCTGCTGCAGCAAGGATTTTCGCGGCTGTTTCGCGATGGCGAGATGATCGAATTGGCTCGACCCGAGGATTATCCGTTCGACGATTTCGATAACACTTTCGTGCTGATCGACCGGCTTAAGGCAGAGCCTGAGATCCGGCAGCGCCTCGTCGATTCGCTTGAGATCTGCTTTCGCGAAGGGCACGCGGCAGTGGTCGAACAGGCGTTCCAGCCTGTTCATCCGACTCAACAGGCTGGAAAGCCTGTTGCACTCAAATTCTCGAACGGTTTCGTTTGCAAATACGACGGCACGCGTTACGAGGAGCCCGAGCCGCATCTCTTCAGCTTTAATTCGCCTTTCGGAGCGTGCCCGACGTGTCAGGGCTTTGGCAATACGATCGGCATCGACTACGGTCTGGTCATTCCGAATCCGCTGCTTTCGCTAAAGCAAGGCGCGATCGAGCCTTTTACTAAGCCAACTCACGCTTGGGCGCAGAAGGAGCTGGTCAAATACGCAGCGGCCGCGAACATCGACATGACCGAGCCGTTCGCCGACCTGCCTGATTTTCAGCAGAACTGCATCATTTACGGTGACGAAGGCTGGCGTGGATTGAAGGGTTTTTTCGAGTTCCTCGAGACGAAAAAATACAAGCTCCACGTCCGTGTCTTCCTCGCAAAATATCGCGGCTATACAAAATGCCCGGCGTGCGACGGTCAGCGGTTGCGGCAGGAAGCGAGAGATGTAAAGATCGGTAAGCGTTCGCTACCGGAGATCGTTGAGATGTCGATCAGCGTCGCTCATGATTTCTTTGAAAAGCTTGAGCTGGACGTAGAGCGTGCTCAGATCGCTGACAAATTACTACTCGAAATTCGCCGCCGGCTGAAATTTCTCGTTGAGGTTGGGTTAGACTATTTAACTCTCGGCCGTCTCGCTGCGACTCTATCGGGGGGCGAAGCTCAACGCATCCAGCTCGCAACAAACCTCGGTTCCCTGCTCGTGGGTACGCTTTACGTTCTAGACGAACCAAGCATCGGCCTGCACCCGCGAGACAATTCGCGGCTCATCAAGATCCTCGAAAACCTCCGCGATATTGGCAACACTGTGATAGTCGTCGAACACGATGAAGAAACCATGCGTGCGGCCGACCATATCATCGATATTGGCGTAAATGCCGGCGAATTCGGCGGTGAACTTGTGTTTGAAGGCAATTTCAAGCAGTTGCTAAAGAGCGATAAGTCGCTAACGGCCAAATACTTACGTGGTGACGCCCTGATCAAAGTGCCGCTGAAACGCCGCAAGGCCGGAAAGGATAAGATCGAGATAATCAGTGCACGCGAAAACAATCTTCAGGACGTATCGGTCAAGATCCCACTCGATATGCTTGTCTGCGTAACCGGCGTTTCGGGGTCAGGCAAATCGACTTTGGTACACGACGTTCTTTACGCGGGGCTCAAGAAGAAACGCGGAGAATGGAATAGTCACGTCGGTTTTTTCAAAGAGATCAAGGGCGGCGAGAATGTCGATGACATCATCCTCGTCGATCAGTCACCGATCGGACGCACCCCGCGTTCGAATCCGGTGACATATATCAAGGCCTACGACGCGATCCGCGAAGTCTTTGCAGGGACGAACGGAGCGAAAACCAAGGGCTTTAACCCATCGCATTTTTCGTTCAATGTTCCGGGCGGTCGTTGTGAGATTTGCCAGGGCAGCGGGACCGTGACGATCGAGATGCAGTTTCTTGCGGATGTTGAGCTGACCTGCGAAGACTGTCGCGGGATGAGGTTCAAGCAGGAGATACTCGACGTAAAATACAAGGGCAAGAACATTCACGAAGCCCTGCAAATGACCATCCGCGAGGCGATATTGTTCTTCAAAGACGTCGCCAAGATCGTCTCACGCCTAAAGGTTCTCGATGCCGTTGGTCTCGGCTATCTTCGGCTCGGCCAGTCGGCCACGACGCTTAGCGGCGGCGAAGCTCAACGCGTAAAACTAGCCTCGCACCTCGTTCAAAAGACCACGTCAAAAACGCTCTTCATCTTCGACGAACCAACGACCGGCCTTCACTTCGACGACATCAACAAACTGTTGCTAGCCTTCCGAGCCCTTATCGACAACGGCGGTAGCATCCTCGTCATCGAGCACAACATGGACGTCATCAAAACCGCCGACTGGGTCATCGACCTAGGCCCCGAAGGCGGCATCGGCGGCGGCGAGATCGTCGCTCAGGGGACGCCGGAGGATGTCGTAAAGATCGAGGGGTCGTTTACGGGCAGATATTTGAAAACCCATTTGAGCTAGCTAGAGCCTTTGCCAGAAAACTCGCCAGCCTTCGTCAGAATGGTTTCGACAAGACCGTCGCTCAACCAAAGTCCAGATTGCCGTACCGACTCAATTGCGGATTCGAGAGACGAAATGTATCCGCGACGTGTGGCGAGAGCGAGTAGTCCGGCCGTTCCGATGAACGGAATGCCGAGTTTCGACGCACAGGAACGTGCGGCAGCATCATCGATCAGAACTCGGGAATTTGAAGTTCTCAAAGCTACTGATAGCGTTTCAGTTTCTCCGGCACCAAGATCGAACGGGACAATTCTGTCATCACGTTCGATGTCGAATTCGATTGTGAGCCAGGAGATTGCAGGGAGTAGAGAACGAGCAGGATCATTCCGCGGGCCGGCGAGTATTTCGCGACGGACTGCATCGGTAATGATGACTCGCTCAAAAAGCTTCAGTAGCAAATGATGCAAGTCGCTTTTGATCAAAACGATCACCGGGGACGCGTCAACGATAAGCGTACTATTCAAGAGCTAGCTCCTGGTCAAGCTCTTTCTCAGAATATTGCCATGCCGTTACCTGATACTGTGCAAGTAAGTCGAGAAACTCGACACGCGATACTCCGAGAATTTCCGAAGCCTTGCCCTGAGAGATTCTGCCGAGTTCGAACCACTTTACCACTGCCGCAGTGAGAATGGATTCGCCTGCCTGATCACGGGAACCGAAAACGGTGGCCGCTGCGTCGGGTATGCTGATCGATAGTGTTTGCATATTGAACTTAGTTATAGCACAGAGCGAGCGTCTTTTTTACTTAAAATTACTCTTCACACAGTGCTTTTTGTACGGACATTCGCCGACCTGGACCCATTCGTAAAAATCGTTGGTGTTGCCCTCGACGGCGTAGTAGACCTTTTTGATCGTTGGGAATTGGGTGAGCGTTTCCTCGACCATGGCAAAGAAAGCTCCGCCACAGCTTGTGGTGGCGGTGCCTAGGGTTTCGAATGCCCGTTTGGTGAAGTTGAGATAAGCCGTTTTGTTCTTTACGTTGAGGCTTTTGACGATGCCGGTGGTAGATTCGCGGTCGAATGACCAGAAGCCTTTTGCCTTTTCTTCGTCAGTCACGCCTTTGAAAAGCTCATCCAGAGCCGCACGTGCGGTTGCCGTTGTTTTAGGAATTGTCCGTGTTGTCGGAAAGGCCTTGGTGCAATCCTGCATGTTGGGATTGAGTTTTTCGTTGTGAAAGAAGACCTTGACGGTCATCGTGCCGCTCTTTTGAGCATTGGCGATCGAGCCGATTCCTAAGATCAGTGACAGCAGACTGAAGAAAGAGATCAAGATTCTACGGTTTCTCATCGGATTTGTATTCCCTATTTTTGATCAAAATTTTCTGGTACGTTAGCTGATTTCGATTCGGAAAGCAACTTCAACCAGTTAGTCATCTCCAAATTTCGCACGCCAAATAGGCGCGATCTCGTCCATCACCTTGCAGTCGCAATAACCGCCGTTCTCATTGAGCCATCCTGTTATCTTGCCAAAATTCAGACGGTTTTCCATCATGAACCGCATTGCATATTGCAGGCTATGATTGCATTCGTTTTCGTACAGTTCGTCTTCGACGAAGTCGAGCAACCCGCTGATCGTGTTCTGTGCCGCGGGAAGCGTGTCCAGAAAAGCCTGTAGCTCTTCGCCGCTGAGTTGTTCGAGATTCTCGATCTCGCGTTTTCTTACAATTGGCATAAGGGTATCTTGCCACAGAGAACACAGAGGGCACAGAGAGGAAAGAGAACAAAAATCACTCAGTGATCTCTGTGTTCTCTGTGGCTAAAAATCCGCTTCGGAGACCCGCGCCATTGCCGCTCGTTCTGCTTCCTCGATCTCGCGTTGTTTGATGCCCTCGCGGCCGTCATACGAGGCAAACTTGGGTAAGAATAATGCGGCTCCGGCCACGGCAACGATGCACAAAGCACCACCAGAGATGAGAGCTACTTTGACGCCGATGCTTTCAGCGACGATGCCCATTTTAGCACTGCCTAGCATCGGGCCGGTCAGATAGCTCATCATCTCGATGCTGGCGAGGCGGCCGCGAAGGAAATTTGGGATCGTCTGATTCCAAATCGCTCCTCGAAAGATGCCCGAGATCATATCAAAGAACCCCGCTGCAACGAGGCACATCAACGCCGGGATCAGACTATCGACAACGCCAAAGAACAAGATCGCCACACCCCACAGCAAGGCTGCGACGATGACCATCAATCCATGCCGTTGCACATTCTTAGTCCAGCCAGATGTCAAACTCGCGGACAACGCCCCGACAGCTATCGCCGCCGGAAAGAAGCCAACATACTTATCGCCATAAACAACTGCAAGAGCCGGATATAAAGCTTGCGGAAAGGCAAAGAACATCGCAGCAATATCGATGAAGTAAGTTCCAACAAGTTCCTGCCGCGAAAAAGCATATTTCCACGCCTTCTTGATCGACTGAAAGCTCGGCTTTTCTGCATTCTCAGGCGGCGGCACGAACCGCAGCATAAAGACCGCGATGAGCGATGCTGCAAATGTTACGAGATCTATTCCATAGGCTACCGACGGACTCAGTTGCGTTGCTATCACGCCTGCAACAGCCGGTCCGACTATCATGCCTATGCTAAATCGAACGGAGTTCAGAGCCATCACCGACGACATCATTTCGGTCGGAATGACTTTTTGAATAAACGATTCGAAAGCAGGCCGCTGTAAAGCGGCGAGTCCCGCGTGAGCAGCAACAACGACGAACAGCAGCCAGATCTGCGGCGTCGGCAATAGCGAATTTAACAGCAATACCGCCGTTAAGAACGTCTGTCCGACTTCGGTCATCCGGAGCATTTTTCTCTTGTCAAGGAAGTCCGCCAATGCCCCACCAACAAACGCCAGACAGACCATCGGCACAAATTCGGCAAGGTATATATAGCCGACCATGGCCGACGACTGGGTCAACTGATACATCTGCCACGGCACGACGATAAAGGTCATCATCGAGCCGAAGAACGACACAAGCTGGCCAAAAAATAACAGCCGATAATCGCGCGAAGCTCGCAGCGGTGACAGGTCGATCAGCATACGAAAGTCGTGTTAGCGGGCATTTATTGAATCTTGCTCAAGATACTTTCACGTTATCATAATCGCAAAAAAGCGTTTAGAAGTGTCGCGCGAATTGGCAACGATTTTGGTCTTACAGTAGAATCTTACCGTGCTTGCAATAGTTTATCTGCTCCTCATGGTTGCGCTCGGCGATGCGATCGGCCGGCGGTTTCTGCCGTTCCTCTCGATCCCGCATCGGCTGGCGTCTGCATTTTTGTGCGGTCTGCTGTTTAGCAGTTGGTTCACGTATCTCGTCGGCTATTTGTTATCCGAGTCGTCCAGCCCGATGTTCTGGGCAAACGCCGTCTTCTTCGCAGTCTCGATCGCTCTGATCTATTTCCTCAACCGGGGAACGCCGAACGTCGGCCCGACCACGACGATCGATTCATCTGAGACAGAATTCACTCGCTGGGATTGGACCGTCGTCGGCATATTTTTTGTCTTTGGGCTTTGGATGATGTTCCGCACGTTCACGATCGAGGATGGGCTTATTGCATTCGGTCATCACCAATATCCCGATTTCGGCTCGACCGTGTCGATCATGCAGTCGTTTGCATACGGTAATAATTTCCCGACCGAGTATCCGCATTTTTCGGGCGACCGTATCCGATATCATTTCCTTTTCTATTTTCAGGCAGGCAATCTAGAATATCTTGGCTTAAATCCCGCAGCCGCCAACAATGTTCTCAGCGTATTTTCTCTGACATCGCTGCTGATATTGGTGATGACGATGGGCTCGCTCCTGTTTCGATCGCGAGTAGCCGGCCGCATTGGTGCGGCACTGTTTTTCTTCCACGGCTCATTGGCGTTCATCCCGTTTTTGATGGCCAATCCGTCGACCGCCGCGATCACCGACAAGCTCTCGAAAATGACGATGTACCTAAACTCCGGCTTCCCATACCGGGGCGAAGACTGGGGCGTATGGTCGCAGAACGTTTTTCTGAATCAACGTCATTTCACAAGCTCGATCGCGATCTTTTTGCTCGTACTGATTTTTCTATACATTAGAAACCGAGAGAAAGCTGAAGCCGTGATCGCTCCGCAGACGGAACCTATCGTCTTGCATGAAGCTTCGGTAACTGACGATGAGCCGATCACCGAACTTAAAACGAAGAAGGCGAGGAAAGGAAAAAAGGTTGAGCCCGAGGCTTTAGAGAAAGTCGAAGACATTGAGACTCCCAAGGCGGCACCTACAGAAGAGCCCGAGGGCGACGTAGTCGAAACAACGGACGAAGCAGAGACCGAATCAGCAGATAAAAAAGAAGAAGCTCGGCGGGCTGAATCTGGCTCGAATTCGCCATTCGGTCACTACTTGCCATACATTTTCGCAGGCATTCTGCTTGGTCTGCTTCCAATGTGGAATGGCCCGGTCTATCTGACAGCGGCGGTTATTTTGGCTCCATTTTTGCTACTTTTCCCACTTCGCAAAGAACTCATCATTACCGGCATTACCGCCGCAATTCTTGGGTTGCCGCAGGTGATCTACTTGACTTCAGGTCTCAGGCCGGCGGGCTATTCCCTGTTCCGGTGGGGATTTGTGATCGATGAGGCTGGCTTTTTTGACGTTCTTTACTACACATTTTTCACGTTTGGATTCAAATGGGTGCTGATCGCAATCGCGTTGTATTTTGCATCGGGCTTGCAACGCAGGTTTCTCGCGGCGGCGTTCATGGTCTTCCCGCTCACCTATTGTTTCCGGTTTAGCGAAGAGGTTCTCGCAAATCACAAATTCCTCAATATCTGGCTTATCATCGCAAACGTCTTCGTGGCGTATGCTTTGGTCAAATTGTGGAACCTCAAGATCGCATCGTCTACGCTCCCTACTCGTCTCGCTGCCATCGTGCT
>JANNWQ010000084.1:0-9909 GCA_031408595.1 Acidobacteriota bacterium
GCGCGCTGGTTTGGTTGTGCCGACTGCAAAGAGAAAGATGCTGCCCGCCACAGCGATTGCAAGAATGATCGCAACAATGACAACGCGAAACGCCATCTTCGCGGTCTTCTTAAGCATCTTGAATACAAAGAAGGCGATGGCTAGAAAGACAAAGAAAAACGCCACGCCCGCAAATATTGCGATGCCGCCGGCAACCGGTGCTGCGTCGAGTAATATGGTCATTCGCTTTGTTTCTCCAGTGCCTTTTCGATCTCGTCGATCTCCGCGTCGCTCATCGACTCGGCCTCGGCCGGCAGATTGTATTCCTCATCAGCCCACGCTCCAAAATCCAGCAGTTTGCACCGCTCAGAGCAAAATGGCCGAAACTCGTTACCGCTAAATTCCTTTTCCGTACCGCAATGCGGACATTTCACGACTGGCATAAAGAAGAAGATTACCACGAACAATCAAACGCAAAAAATCGTATTTTTCTTTGATGTCTTGTGACAGAATAGGATTGCTATGACCGATTACAAAGAAAAATTTGGTGCCTGGACAAAGCGTGCCACGGATAAGTTTGACGAGATCGATGCTCAGCTCGGACTCAAGGACAAGATAGAGGGCGGTGCGAAGGCTGTCGTCGATGTTGCCAAGACCGGAGCCGATTACATCAAGACCGAGGCCGAGAAGACCGACCTCGGCAAAAAGGCCGTAAAGGCTACCGAGACAGCCTTCGACACGGCCAGCGACGCTGCAAAAACCGCTTGGGGCGTGAGCGAACCGGTTCGCGATGTAGCGGCTGACGCGGGAGCGACCGCAGGCGGCGTTGTCTTTGACACGGCCGAGCGAGCGGGAGACTTTTTCGTCGACGCCACCGATACCGTCGGCACCAATGCCAAACGCGTCGCTAGAGTCGTTGGCTTTGGCTCAAGCGTTTCGACAGCAATGGACTCGGGGTTAAAGTCTGCTCAGAAAGCCGTCGAATGGGCAAAGGAAGACCCGATGCGTGCCGCGACCACCGGAGCCTCAATGGCGATCGGTGCCGGGCTTGGGATTATTTTTACGGGAATTAGCTCACATTGGCTGCTCAATAGCGCGATCCCAACATTCACGGTCAAGAAACTCGCCGAGAGCTTCGATGGCTATCTAAAACGCCGCGAAGAGCTGATCGATAAAGGTGCTCTCAACCAGGCCGACGCCGAACGCATCGCTTTGGAACGCGACATCGCAAAACGCATCGGTGCTCCGCTGCTCGGCGCATTCTCATTCGCATCAGGTGCGGTGATGATGACCAACGTCCTCAATCCAGCGACTGTCACCGGCTTCCCTCTGGGCAACATCATCGGCGGCAACCCGCTTCTCGAAGGCGTCTGGTTCTTCGGCAACGGAATGGTGTGCTTCAAGACAAGCTACGATTTCTTCATGATCGCCCTCGACGGACAGGAAGATGTGGAGAAGATGGTGAAGGAGATCAAGGGATTGTTGCCGGCTCAGGCAGTCTAAACCTCAGGCACTCGGCGGCGGGTAGAGCCGTTCGAACTCAGGGTCGCAGTGGAGTATCGCGAGGTCAGGATCATTGCGTGTCCAAGTGGCGTTGCGGTAGCCCGCATCCCAAGCCTTTTTCAAGGCGCCCATAGCGTCCTTTGGGTTGTTCATCGTGCAAAAGACACACGCGAGGTTGTAGAGGATCATCGTATCATCGGGTCGCAAGATCATCGCCATATCCGCTTCCCGCTTGGCGTCGTCGAATCGGCCTTGCGCCGCATAGGAATTGGCGAGAAGTACCCGGGCGCGGGCGTCTTCGGGCACCTTCTTCAAATGCTCCTCATAAATGGCTATCACGCGATGAGTGAAATTGTTCTGCGCATCGGTCTTTCCCAGTGCACCGAGAGCATTTCGGATCGGAATGGTCGTGTTGTAATTCTCGCCCGCATGCGCCAGGGCCTGCTCCATAATGTCAACGATCTCCTGATATCGACCAGCCTCGAAAAGGGCGCGTCCCAGCAGGTAATAGCCGCCATCCAGGCCGGGATCCCTTTCAAGCACCGTCCGGACCTTTTCCACGGTCTCATCGTACCGCCCCTTGGCAAAATCCACCCACGCCTCGGCGAGCCGTATCTCCGGAGCGTCGTTGCCGTTGGAGATCGCCTTGTGTGTTGCAGCAATCGCCCGGTCGATCCACTGCTGCTGCCGCTCGTAGTGGTAATAGTACTGGGCGCAGACATTCGCAAGCCCGGCATGAGCGAGCGCAAAATCGGGATCGAGCGCCACCGCGTTCTCGTACATTTGCAAGGCGAACAGCAGATCCTGCCGTGCAACGCGGCGGGCATAATTTCTGCCTCGCAAATATAGATCGTAGGCCTGCAAATTCTCAGTTGGCTTGGCGGCGAGGGCCTGCTGTTCCTGGGGCGAGAGAGTGATTCGAAGCGCCGCAGCGATCTTTGAAGCGATCTCGTCCTGAACGGCGAAAACATCCTCCATCTCGCGGTCGTATCGCTCCGACCACAAGGGAAAATCCGTCGATGCGTCAATGAGTTGAGCATTAATGCGCAATCGATTACCGGCGCGACGCAGGCTGCCGACAAGTATATACGAGGCTCCGATCTCCCGTCCGATCTGACTCGGAGTGATGAGTTTGTCGCGATAGGCCAGCACATTGGCTCTCGAAAAAGTCTTCAGCCGCCGTATTTTTGACAGCTCGGTCGTGATGTCCTCGGTAATTCCGTCGCGGAGGTACTCATCCTCTTTTATGCCACTCAAGTTTTCGAAATAGAGAACGGCGATCGAATGTTCATGAACTGCCTGCGGAGACCGTGTGCTGTGGATCGCACTCGATTCGCCTGAGTGACGGCCAGAATCCAGGTCCCGTTTCAACCGCTTTAGCGCCGTCTTTAACTCGGTCGCGCTCTGATACCGCAAGTCGCGATCCTTTTCCAGTGCCTGTGAAATTATCCGGTCAAGCTCAGGCGGGAGCGACGGGTTGATTTCGGTCAGCGGTACCGGATCGCGGTTGAGGATGGAATCAAATACGACAGCCGATGTATCGCCCTGAAACGGCATCATCCCGGACGCCATCTGATAAATAACTGTCCCGAAAGAGAACAGGTCCGTTCGCGCATCGGTTATCTCGCCGCGAGCCTGTTCAGGCGACATGTAAGCGACCGTTCCCATTGTCGCGCCGGCCGAGGTCAGACCGTCGGCAATTGCCGTCGGGACGTTGGAGGCGGCATTGGGTTTCTGCAGGTCGATCTTGGCTAGTCCAAAGTCGAGGATCTTTGCCTGCCCGCGAGCGGTCACAAAAATATTCGCCGGCTTTAGATCGCGATGCACGATGCCTTTGGAGTGTGCAGACTCAAGGGCGTCCGCTATATGTATTCCCAGCTTGAGAAGCAAATCGATATCGAGCGGGCCGCCGCGAATGCGGTCAGCGAGCGATTCACCGTCGAGCAGTTCCATAACGATGAAGTGCTGCGATTCGAATTGCTCTATCCCGTGAATGGTGCAGATGTTCGGATGATTAAGAGCAGATGCTGCCCGTGCCTCACGCTGGAAACGTTGTAGCAGATTCTCGTCGTTTGCCATTGACGGGGAAAGGAATTTCAACGCGACGTGACGCCCAAGGTTTGTGTCCTCGGCCTCATAAACGACCCCCATCCCGCCCTCGCCAAGCTGCGAGGTAATATGATAGTGCGAAATGGTTTTTCCAAGCATGAAGATGTCTCCGCAATAGTACGTGAATTCTGAACGAGCGCCAATAGTATTAATCCCAGAAAAGTGTCATACAACTTTAAATGATTGCATCAGAATACTCAATTTTCGGCGGCCTCAAGTTGTCTACTAATTTATCCGTATCGGAAACGGAACGAAGCTCAGAATGAAAATTATCAGCGTCGCCAGGGCGATCGCCTTTCGTTTCGCATCGAGCGGCGTCTGATCCCAAGGCCTCGGATGGCGGATGCGCATCATTATGAGCAGGATCAGAGCGATAAGGAAGCCGCTTGGGCTGTTGAAGTAGAAAAATCCGACGACCGAAAGCGTCGCCATCACGGGAAAAGCGATTCGCCCTGTCCATTGGTGAACCTTCTCCCCAAACACCGCATAGATCGCGTGTCCACCGTCGAGTTGGCCCGACGGAATAAGGTTTAATGCGGTCACAAGTAAGCCGACCCAAGCGGCAAAATAGAAAGCGTTTCCGATACCGAAGTTTAGATCGATCCCGAAAAACATCGCGATCAAGCGCATTAGCAGCGGATCGGTGAACGTCAGCGATCCCTGAATGCTTCCAGTCGCGACCTCTGGCGTGACCGTTTGCATCGTCGCGACGCCAATTATCGCGATCGGGATCAACGCAATAAATCCCGCGATCGGCCCTGCGACACCAATATCAAACACCGCCCGTCGCGAAGGCATCGGCGACAGTATCTTGATAAAGGCTCCAAACGTCCCTGCCGGCCCGATCATCGGCGGCGTCGGGATAAAGAATGGCAGCGTCGCGTCGACGCGGTAGATGCGGCAAGCGATGTAATGGCCCATCTCATGGCAGATGAGAATGAAGAGCAGCGAGATAGAAAAACTCAAACCGTACGAAAGATAGCCTGGCTGAGTAAAAACATCCGTGATCGACGTTACGATAAATACTGAGTACCTCGCCGGTATCGAGAAGATAAAATTCAATATCTCCGATGCCGTCTGCGGGTCGTCAGTGGGAAAAGTGTCCGATTTGCCAAATGGAAACAGCGTGCCCGCGATCGTCACCGTGCAAAACGTGACAGCGAGCAGCAGCAGATGCCGTACGTAGGTACGCCATGTCGGTTTCATCACGGGCCGATCCTGATAGAGAGCTTGGTAATCGTCGGGTTCTGTCATCGGGTTGCGAAAGACTAAACAAAAAGAATCGCAGAACGTCGGGGCAAACTACAACCTCGCGTCACTGCGATCTTTTAATTGTACAAAATATATTGGCCTAACCGACTTCCTTAGCCGACAGTTCCTTGCCCGGTTTGAACCTTATCGTCTTCCCGGCGGGAATTGGGACCTCGGTCCCCGTGCGCGGATTGCGCCCGACACCGCGTTTGCGAGGTTTGACGACGAACACACCAAAACCGCGCAGTTCGATCCGCTTGCCGGCCGCGAGTGCGGCTTTCATAGCTTCAAATAGTGAATCGACGACCTGCTCGGCCTTCTGCTTTGGTACGCCTGTGCGGTCGGCGACCAAATTGACAATGTCTAGTTTGATCATCATCTCCTCCTGAGGGTTCGGACACGTGAAAGAGAAATATACTCGAAAAGCGTGTATGCATCATAATCCTCTAAATCTACATCTGTCAAGAGTTTGCGGCAGATTTTATGCGCTTTTATCCGTGCGAGGCTCCAGGTAAACTGTTTCCACCGAAAGGCTTAAAATGTTAAAATCGCGCAACGGCAATATTGCTAAGTAATTGGTGATTTTTAAGGGGAGATATCTATGCGTTGGAGTGATCTGCGGCAGAGTTCAAATGTTGAAGACCGGCGCGGCATGCGCGGCCCGGCAGTGGTCGGTGGTGGTGGCATCGGCGTCGTCATTCTCGCCATCGCCATCTACATGTGCGGTGGCGACCCGAGCCAGTTGCTGCAAACCGGGCCAACCGGCAGTGAGGTCCCGCCGCCCGGGCAAGCTTCGAACAGACCTGTAAGCCAAGACGAACAGCGCAAGTTCGCCGGTGCCATTATGGGCAGTCTAGAAGATGCGTGGGGCCAGATCCTGCCCGCGCAATCGCGCGCACGATTTCAAAAGGCGAATCTCGTTCTCTTCACCGGCCAGATCTCGTCTGCCTGCGGTTCTGCGAGCGCCGCGACCGGCCCGTTCTATTGTCCGGGAGATTCAAAGCTGTATCTCGACTTCGCATTCTTTACCGAACTCAGCCGGGAATTCAAAGCTCCCGGCGACTTCGCCCAAGCCTACGTCATCGCCCACGAATACGGCCATCACATCCAAAATCTCACCGGCATGATGGACAAGGTTCAGCGTGCCGGCCAAAACAATCAACTCTCCGTCGCTCTTGAACTCCAGGCCGACTGCTATGCCGGTGTCTGGGCAAATTTCTTCGGCAAACAAAACCGCATCGAACCCGGCGACCCCGAGGAAGCCCTACGAGCCGCCTCCGCCGTCGGCGACGACATCATCCAAAAACGCACCCAGGGCTACGTCGTCCCCGACTCATTCACCCACGGCTCCTCGCAGCAACGCATGCAGTATTTCACTAAGGGAATGCAGTCCGGCGATATGCGGCAATGTCAGACGTTGCGGTAAAGAAATTAACAGGATGTACAGGATAGGCAGGATGGGATCGAACTGGATCCTGTATATCCTGTCCATCCTGTTTGAATTCGATCCTTAAAGCTCACGGAGCAAACGGACGGCCGTACACTTCCTGATAAACCCAACCCAAAACCCTCGCCTCGGCGGTGCAGAGAGCTTCGAGCCAGCAGCTTGTGAGATACAGGCGTTTTTCGATGTTTGTGGTGAGCTTTTCTGATTTTGTCAGCGAGAATGCTTCGAGATCCGCGTCGAGGTTGTAGGCGGTGGTCATCTCGGTTTTGGTTTCGCGGGCATGGCCGAGGGCTTCGAGGACGTCGGTGATCCAGAGTTTTAGGATCGGTTCGGACTTGTTTTCCACGAGGGCCTGAACCGCGC
Organism: Acidobacteriota bacterium; assembly: GCA_031408595.1. Classification (GTDB taxonomy): domain Bacteria; phylum Acidobacteriota; class Blastocatellia; order Pyrinomonadales; family Pyrinomonadaceae; genus OLB17. The sequence continues at coordinate 6,653 of JANNWQ010000084.1, forward strand.
CGATCGCAAATCTCGCCTCGGCATTTTCAAATGGATAAATGCGCACACCCTGTTCCGCATCATCTTTTTGCTTCCACTGAAACAGTTCCTCAGTGTTCGCATGACGCATGCGCGAGACACGTTCATCGTACCTTAGGAACCACTCGATCAGATCGGCGAGTGAGGAATTATCGATCTCACGCTCGGGCGTGAAGCGAAGTTTCGGCGGTAGTGTGTCTGCTACTGGTTCTGCCATAAACGATTCTCGATTATTCCATCCGGCCGCTTCTTTTACAACAATAGCCGCCGCTCGCTATAATCTCCTTTACCGTGGCCGAACAAACTCTCGATAACACTTTCGAAGCAAACGAATTCGTCACCGAATCCGAGCGCGATCTCGGGTTCGGCTCCGTCGTTGCCGGTCAGAGCCGCGAGCGTCTGCTCAACCCCGACGGGACATTCAACGTTGGCCGCACGGGCCTGCCATGGCTCTCGTCGCTAAATTTGTACCACGTCATGCTGTCGATGAAGTGGCGCACATTCCTTTTACTCGTACTGCTTCTTTATTTTGTCAGCAATATTGTCTTCGGGGGCTTGTACGCATCCTTTGGCTCTACCGCCCTGGTTGATACATCAGCCGAGCCGACCACCAGCCTTTTTATCCGGGGTTTTTTCTTCAGCGTTCAGACCTTTGCGACGATCGGCTACGGCACGATCCATCCGGTCGGCATCATACCGAATCTGCTGGTCACGATCGAATCGTATTACAGCCTGCTCGCAAACGCTCTCATCACCGGCGTTGTTTTCGCGAGATTTGCGCGTCCGACGGCAAGAGTTCTGTTTAGCAAAGTCGCAGTGATCGCTCCGTATCAGGGCATGGAAGGATTGATGTTTCGCCTTGTCAATGGCCGCAGCAACCAGCTGATCGAGGTCGAGGTCAAGGTGATGTTCGCACGCTTTGTGAACGAGAACGGCAAGCCGACGCGTCGTTTCGACTTTCTCGAACTCGAACGCAACAAGGTCGCATTCTTCCCGCTCTCGTGGACCGTCGTCCACCCGATTAACGAAGATTCGCCGCTCTTCGGCCTGACTCAGCAAGATCTCATCCGTACCGACGCCGAGCTACTAATATTATTGACGGCGACCGACGAGACCTTCGCTCAGGTCGTCCACACACGCTCTTCGTACAAACCACAAGAGATCAGATGCGGACATAAATTCGTTAGCATCTACAACAGGGTAGAGGACGGCGAACCGATCTCGATTGATATTAGAAAGCTGTCGGCAATCGAGCCCGCCACGGAGGTAAACGACCAGCTGACAGCTCGCAGCTCACAGCTGTCAGCTGGTCGATAGTAATGTTCACAGGACTAATCGAAGAATTAGGAAAGCTAGCCAGCGTCGAGCATGGCTCGGACGGTGCCCGCATCGTCGTGTCCGCAGAGATCGTCACATCGGATATAGCAAAAGGTGACTCGATCGCGGTCAACGGCGTCTGCCTGACCGCTCTTGATGTAACCACAAATTCGTTTGCCGCCGACGTCTCGCCTGAAACGCTCGACCGCACCACGATCGGCAAGCTCGCTGTCGGCTCACGCGTCAATCTCGAACGAGCCCTGCTCCCGACGACACGCCTCGGCGGCCACATTATGCAGGGCCACGTCGATGGACGCGGGACGTTTCTCTCTGCTGAATCGCACGGCGATTTTTGGACGGTAAAGATCGGTTTTCTTGGGGAATTCGCGCGATATCTGGTCCATAAAGGCTCGGTTGCCGTCGAAGGCATTTCCCTCACCATCGCCGCACTGAACCAAAACGACTTCGACATCGCCATCATCCCAAAAACCTGGGAAACGACCAACCTCTCGACCCTACAACCCGGCGACGCCGTCAATCTCGAAGCCGACATCATCGCCAAATACGTCGAACGAATGATGCAGCATGCTCGAACTACCAACTAAAAAGCAACTAACTTTTAGCAAAAGATCGCTTTCAAGTTAGTTAATAGTTACTAGTTGGTAGTTATTAGTTTATCGGAAATAGCGGCGATAACGGCGGATAGCTACATAATCGGCATTATGTGACGTTATCGGCATTAGCGGCGGATAGGTATATACGAGAAACAATTTCGATGTTATGTTGGCGGTATGAATACGAACCGCCGACAAAGTTTCACCTCTTCGCAACAACCAAAATTCAACCTTCCATCATTCCAAGAAGACAAGAGACTAACCTTCGTCGACAGCGTATGCGCAACGCTGATGACGAGCCGATTCGGTTGGGGAGCGATGTACACGCTCAATCCCCGTTTCGAAGGCACGGCAGACGAGCCGCTCGACTATCTCAGTCTGTTGGAAGAAGAGAGTTTTGGCTGGCACGACGCGGCGACATTTCTGGGACGAACGATCATGGGACGTGCTTGTCTGGACGCATTGTTGCAGAACCCCGCACGAAGTAAGGGCATAGTGTTGGCCAAGATGAATCTGGGACGCGACCCCACAACGTTATCCCCCGCAAACCTGGGGCGTGGATCACCAAGAATTTCTGGGACGTAGGAATTTGTAAACGCAGAGATCGCTGGGACCGCAGAGAAAAATAAGGAGCGGGGAGACGCCCAGTTGTTCATCTTCCCTGCGTACTCCGCGGTCTCCGCGTTAAAACGATCCTGGGACGTGCAACCCGACCCCCGCCGAACAGACCTAGATCTTTGAAAAAATAAAACTCTGGGACGTGCGATCAAAAAAATGGCGTGGAGTTTGAGGCTCCACGCCATTGATCAAATGGTCACCGAACTAACGTCTGGGACGTGTAATTCGGACATTGCTATCAACGCCCGGCATCGCGATCGTCTCACCGAAAAGTCCGGCGACACTTATTGATCGTTGGTCAAAGGCGATCGGTATTGTACCAACCGCCGCATCGTTAGCGACAGTGAACGTGATCGAAACGATCTCGGACAACCTGATCGCTTCGACCGAATCGACGAGGATCGTCAGGCGTCCGGGCTTGGTGTCGTTAACAGTTAGGACGAGGCCCGACGGAGCTTTCGCCGATAGTCTTACGACTGGCGTCGAAAGCTTGGTCGGATCGTAGACCAGCGTGAAGCCGACTGCGGCTACGCTGCTGCCACGCGAATTGAGCGTGACACCGACCGACACATTTTCACCCGGCCGACCATTCTGGGACGTAAGTCTAAGCGATCTTCCCGTCAAATCATTTTTGGCCATGAATCCGCCACCGATCTGGGCTGCAAGTTCCTCACCCGGCGGAGGTAAAAC
>JANNWQ010000085.1:0-2107 GCA_031408595.1 Acidobacteriota bacterium
GCCGATGCGGGCCGACGAATCTTCGTTGTTGAACGCGTGGATCTGAGTCGAAGCGATCAGCTTGGTATCGTTCTTCCTTTGAAATGCCGAAAGGTTCATTGCCGGCAGAATGATGCCGGTGGCGATCGAGGTCGGCAATACGGTTGCGGCAGTACCAGTGGTGATCGTGTTAAAAATTCGACTGCCCAATCCAACCGCGCCTTGCTGCGACCCGCCCAACGACGTCAACTGGCTCTGGGTACCGATTTGATTTCCCAGTTGGAGCAGATCGCTCTTGTTCACCTCATAGATGGCGACATCCATCACGACCTCGGCCCGGTCTTTGTCGAGCGAACTGATGAGCTTGGCCATCAGCCGAATGTTTTCCTCGGTATCGCGGATCGTCACGCTGTTGGTCGAGTCGTCCGTTAGAACAATGGTCTGAGCACGACCCGGCTGCGGCGGAATGGCGGTCTGCACGACCTTGGCAATATCTTTCGGCGCCGCGTTTGAGAGATAAAATGTCCTCAAAACAAGCTGTTGAAACTTCTGCCGCTGCTGCTGTGTCGCGACGATGATCGTTCTTGGGCCGACCTTTTGAAAGAAAAGACCTTCCTGCAAGAAGATGTAATCGAGAGCACGTGCGGCGGTCACATTCTTGAGTTCGATATTAGTTTTGCGGGCTGATCGGAACGATTCGACATCGAAAAGAACGTTGAGATCAAGGTCCTTGGCAAGCTCTTTAATGATGAACTGCAGATCCACGCCGGCTGGGAACGGTATGTCGCGAAGCTTTTCGAGCCGCTGCGGCAGTACATTAGCTGCTGCGGTTGGCGGGGCGTATCCGGTCGGAACGAGCTTTACTTTGTTAGCCGAACCCTTGGCGCCGGGATCGGAAGCTTCGAGAACTTCCTTCTGAAGACGAACCATTCGATCCATTTCCGATTTTGCGAGCTCGTTGGTCGGATCGAAGGCATACGCCCGTCGAAACGCCAGATAACCGCTCTCATAATCCTTCTCCTTGGCCGCCGTCGTACCTTTCTTCATATACATCTGCGACGCATTAAAAAGAGAACGCACAAGATGTAAGCGGTACTCAGGATTCTTAGGGTTTTCCGTCACAGCAAGGGCAAACGACTCAACAGCCTTGTCCCACTGCTCGGCAGCTTCGTGCTTCATCCCTTCGGCAAAATGCTTTTTGTCATCGCCAAAAGCAAGAATGCTGATTGGCGACATCAAAGCCAAAACGAGGACCAAGGTGACCGGAAAACGAAATCGGATTAGATTTTTCATAACGTTAACAACGTAAAAACTTAAATTCGTGGACGCTGACGCTTGTGAGCCGTAGTAATACACGGCCAAAGGTACGCAAAGTTTCAAATTCTTAGATGCGCAAAAATCACAGAATAACTACCTGATTTTCGGCTTATTTCCCAGAAAAAGCAAGCATAAAGGAAGATACGATGCCGCGTCGCACCTGCCGTCCGTCAGCCCGTCCGACACATCACACTGTCTTTATATATCTTACAGCAATAATCCCCGTAAATGACTGAAAAAACTTGGCTTAGGAACGTTTTTCCGGTTGGTTTATCTCAGCCTTGTCCCAATTTGTCCCAGCCCATGCGTGGGACAGGGAAACTACTGGGAACGCTGGGTTTATCGAGATTTTTTTGTCAAATATCGGGAATTTTTACAACACAAACTACACGTGTGCCACAGCCGTTCTATTGCTGAAACAGTGTATCATATTCGACGCCCACTGTCAAGATTTTTCTCTGCGGGGTAACGGTTCAGTTTGAGATCTAAGGTAATGCTTTCGTTTGAAGATTTAGGGAGCTTATCTTGAAATGGCGGAGCGGGCTTCGCCTAGCCACGTTTATCGCGTTGGCGTGAGCCCGTCTGGAGTGAACCCTTCTGCTCAAAGCTGCCGCCGCAAATAATCGAGAGCAGCCTGACTCGCACGCCAGCGAATGAGGTAACGATCACCGGGGAGAACGATCCTGATGGATTTGGTGCCGCGAGGGCCGGCATAGCCGATAAACACCGTCCCAACAGGCTTTTCATCGCTCCCACCGTCGGGTCCGGCAATACCCGTTACCGAGATCGCATGATCTGTACCTGCGACCCG
>JANNWQ010000086.1:0-9004 GCA_031408595.1 Acidobacteriota bacterium
GTCGAACTTTGCGGCGACGCTGTTTGAGTAATGAGTTGCGTGTTTCCATGTTGTGCGATCTAAGCCTTGTTGGGTAAGATTTGTTTCGACTATTATCTAAGGCCAATGAATACTACAGACAGACGCGAATTTCTGAAGATATTGGGAGCTGCCTCGGCGACGGCGGTGCTTGTGCCGAGTGTTTTCGCTCAGCGGCGACAGCGGACGTGCGTGATCATTGGCTCTGGGCTGGCGGGGCTTTCGGCGGCGTTCAAGCTTAAGAACGCGGGTTGGAGCGTGACCGTTCTCGAGGCTCGAAACCGTATCGGCGGACGCGTTTTTTCGCACTCGATGCCCGAGAACAAGGACCTGATCTGTGAACTCGGGGCCGAATGGATCGGCGAAGACCACGAGCGTCTCAAGGCTCTCTGCAGCGACTTCAAGATCCCGCTTCAACGGCATCAGTTCGACGATCATCTGCAGCAGAACGGCAAGGTCTCGCGTCCGGGCCAGTGGGGTTTCTCGCCAAAGGCAAATGCCGCGTTCGAAAAGATGGTCAAGGGTTTTGAGAAATTGACGCAGCCGCAAAAAGAACGGCTCGACCGCAAAGACTGGTGGACGCACCTTTCGGATATCGGATTTTCAAACGAAGATCTGATTCTGCGTGATCTGGCCGACAGCACAGATTTTGGCGAGTCGATCCGCCACGTCTCGGCGTTTGGAGCACTTGCCGAGTACGCTGAGAACGACGAGACGCGCACTAAGAATCAGATGGATTACAAGATGACCGGCGGCAATTCGCGGCTCATCCAGGAATTTACAAAGCGAATCGGCGAAGAGAATATCCGCACCGGCATCAAGGTGACTGAGATCAAACAACGTGCTGGCACCGTTACGGTCAAGGCCGGTGATCAGAGCTTTCGTGCCGACGCATGTATTTGTACTGCTCCGGTCGCGAGTCTTCGCAAGATCAAATTCGATCCGCCACTGCCCGCAGTTCAGGCCGCCGCCGCCGAGAAACTGATCTACGCTCGTATCATCAAGAATTCAGTGTTGTACGACAGACGTTTTTGGAAGGATGAGAATTTTTCGCTCGTTTCCGATACGACCTCGCACTACTATTTCCATTCCACCCAAAACCAGCCCGGCCCACAGGGCATTTTGACGGCATACGCTGTCGGCGAAAAGGCCGACGTACTTGCCTCGCATGACGATCGCCGCCGAATGAACATCATTACGCGCGACCTCGTCGATCTCGATCCCGCCGCACCAAATCTGGCACGCGGCATCACGTCATACGCGTGGCAGCGTGATGAATATACCGAAGGCGCCTACGCCCTCTACCGCCCCGGCCAATGGTTCGGCATTCGCCCGATCCTCGCCCGCCCGCACGGCAAGATCCTCTTTGCCGGCGAACACCTTGCCGATTGGCAGGGCTTTATGGAGGGTGCCATCAATACCGGCGAGGAAGCGGCCGACTTTCTGATAACGTAGTCCGTCATTCCGTTTAGATCGCAGAGTTAACATTCTTTTAACATTCCGTTCATATCCCATTAACTTGCCCGCAATAACCTTGATAGTTGCCACCAGAAACTATCAAACAAATTGCGCTTGAGGTGCGGCCTGTGATGGCTGCCTTAGCAGGAGTGAACATGAAACCACGCGTTATCATTACGTCGATCTTTATCTTTTTATTGCTTACCACTTTATTTACAGCGGCTGCGTTAGGGCAGTCTGAGTCGGGTAGTGCGGCCATCGAGGGCGTCGTAAAGGATCAGAACGGAGCGGTCGTCCAGGGGGCGACTGTCGTTATCAAAAATAAAGACACCAACCTTGAGCGAACTGTAACGACCAATTCGAACGGCGTGTTTTCAGCAAGCGTGCTCCCGGTCGGCAACTATGTCGTGACCACCAAGGCATCAGGTTTTGCCGAGACTGCGAAAGCAGTGTCGCTCAGCGTTGGCGAGTCGACACCGGTAGAGATAACACTCGGCCTGCAAGGGGCGAGTGTGCAGGTCGATGTGACTGGCGACACAGACGTGATCGGAACCGAGACCGAGTCAACGGGTTCTACCATCTCACAGCGGCTGGTTTCTGATCTGCCAGTTCGCGGGCGTAACTTTACCGAGTTTGTTCAGCTTACTCCGGGCGTAGTTCAGGAGGGCGACCGCAGCGGTTTGGTCATCTCGGGCCAGCGTTCGATCAACTCGAATGTCGCAATCGACGGTGCAGATTTCAATGACGCATTGCAGGGCAATCAGCGTGGCGGTAACGAATCGGTGTTCTTCTTTCCGCAGACAGCAATTCGCGAGTTTCAGGTGGTGCGTTCAGGCGCTACCGCGGAGGTCGGGCGAACCGGAGCCGGATTCGTAAATGCTGTCACTAAATCAGGAACGAACGAAGTACGCGGCGAAGTTTTCTACTTCAACCGAAACAGGCGTCTTACATCGCCAGATGCTTTTGGCCAGGATCTCGACAACGCACAGAATCAGTTTGGCGGTTCGATCGGCGGCCCGATCAAGCGTGACCGGGCGTTCTTTTTCTTCGGCATCGAGCAAAACTATCTTCGTGTGCCATTTGTCGTAGATTTTCAGGATGTTCCCGGCGTGACCCTTCCGCCGAATGTAGCCGCTCTCCAGGGCGAACAGCGCGGAACTAATAACCCGACAGCCCTGTTTGGCCGTGTTGATTTTGCCGTTACGCCGAAAAATTCGTTAAACATACAGTATAGCTACACACGCTTTCGCGGTGAGAACTTTAGCTTTGAGAATCCACGACAGGACATAGCGGTCGAGGGAAACTACACTCGCGAGAATACGAGCAGTGGCCTCAAAGGATCGCTTGTATCGGTCATTAACCCGAAGTTCATCAATGAGATCCGTGCACAGGTTGCGACAGATAACCGACTCGAAAGCCCAAATTCGACCATTGGTCAGGCGGTTGTTGCAGGATTTGGATCGCTCGGCGGTGATCGGGCTCGGCCGCGTTTGTTTGAGACGACGCGATATCAGGTGACCGACAATATTAGCTATGACACGGGACGGCATCGTATGCGTTTTGGCTTTGATGCAAACATTAACGAGGTGGCCCAGAAACGCCAGTCGAACACACAGCCAAGATTCGATTTCGAAAGCCGCGCGGTCGGCGGCGTGACAATAGCGACCGGCCTCGACAATTACATTAACCTGCGGCCACGACGTTTTCGGCAAACACTGGCGGCCGCCAATCCCGATGATCTCTTGTACACCGGTACGCAAAAGGAGATCGCCTTTTTTGCACAAGACCGGATCAAAGTAACGGACGAATTGGTCTTAAACATCGGTTTGCGGTACGAGGCTCAGTTTAACCCGCAGCCAAGAAATCCGAATCCCGCAATACCGCAGACTGCCCTGATCCCCAATGATCTAAATCAATGGCAGCCGCGTCTCGGCCTGGCGTATGACGTTCGCGGCGAAGGAAAGACCGTGATACGCGTCTCTGCCGGTATTTTTGCGGCTCGTACCCCGGCGAATCTGTTCCAGCGTGTAACAACCGATAACGGCCTGACCACTTCGGAGATCGAGATCGCTGAGGTCGCGGCTTGCCGCAACTCGATCGTCGTAAACCTAGCCGGTTGCCGCCTGCGGGGGCCGAATGCTCTTGTCACGTATCCAAATGGTTTTTCAAATCTCACTCCCGCTCTCGCCGGGTTTATCGTTAAGCCGCGCGTTTTTGGCTTCGACCCGAATTTTAAGAATCCGCGCTCGTTCCAGACATCGGCAACCGTTGAACAAAGGATCGGCGACCAACTGGTCTTAACTGTTGGCTACACGCACAACTCGACGTATAACCTGCAACGCCGCGTCGACCGCAACCTGTTCGCTCCGACACTGCAAGCCAGCGGATTTCCGATCTTCTCGGCGACGCGGCCAAATACGACGATCTCACAGCTCGAGATCAATGAGTCGTCGGCCCACTCGACCTACGACGCTCTCAGCATCTCACTCCGCCGACGTTTCGCGAACCGATTCCAGTTCGAGGCGAATTACACGTTTGCCAACAACAAGGACGACGATTCGAACGAGCGTAACTTCTCACGCGAACCGACGCTCAACCCCTTCAACCTTAGGGGCGAGGCCGGTCCGTCGAAACAGGATGTGCGACACAATTTGAATGTCAGCGGGCTCTATGACCTGGGTCGTGGATTTTCGATCAGCACGATCTTTGTCGCGAGAAGCGGATTTCCATTTTCGGCTTTGATCACCGACGGCGAGGATTTCAGCGGAGATCTTAATGACGCAAATGACCGAGCGGTCGTGGGTGGCGTAGTGTCCGGCCGAAACGCTTTTCGAATGCCGAAGTTTTTTAACATGGACCTTCGGCTGCTCAAGGCATTTCGCTTTGGCGAGACCAAAAAGCTCGACCTATCGGCTGAGGTTTTCAACGTTACGAGAAACACCAACAAAGGCTTTGGCAACGATTCGATAAGTAATTTCTGCACCGGCAACTCGGCTCTCGCAGACACGGCAAACCCGCTGAGCATCACGTGTCCGACCGGCTTTTTCCCGAACGTGCGTGCTCTCGAACCAACCAGTGCTCCATCAACGGCCCGATTCGGCGGCCCGCGACAGATCCAGCTCGGAGCGAGATTCACTTTCTAACTCGAGCATTACTCCGCTTGATGCCGGCTCGAATTAAAAACGCGAGCCGGCTTTTTCTTTTGCAAATATTTAACAGACTCTTAACCCGCTTTTCACATATTTGTAACCTCGCCAAATTATTCTCTCTATTGCAATCTACAGATATACAAATTTGCAATGGATGCCCGGTGCGATTTAGCTCGCCGCCGTGTGTCCCAAACATCATTAAAAAGAGTATTTCGAAAGGAGTTTTTATGCGATCGAATTTTTTGGCAAAGTTGTTGACGCTAAGTCTGGCGTTATTTTTTGCACCTACTATCTTCGCTCAGGCGAGTGGCAGTCTCAACGGAACTGTTAAGGATCCGAACGGTGCCCTGATTCAGGGAGCGTCGGTTACGGTAAAAAACACAGCCACAAACCTGACCCGAACCGCCGTTACCAATGACGACGGGAACTGGACGGTGACCGTACTACCTGTCGGCACTTATTCTGTCTCTTATGAAAAGGACGGATTCAAGAAAGCCGTAAATCAGAATGTTGAGGTCGAGGCGTCTGTCACTCGCAGTGTTGACATGGTTTTGGGAATCGGAGTTTCCGACGTCTTTGTCGATGTAACTTCAGATATGCCGCTCGTTCAGACGGAGTCAGCGACAGTCGCACGCCAGATCACTGGCGAACAGCTAACCAAGACCCCGACATCTACTCGTAGCTTCACCGGTCTTCTGGGTTCGGAATCGGGTGTATCGTCGGAACTGTCGCCGGTTGGCGTTAACGGTAACGGTAATATTTCACCCTCGGTCAACGGAACTAGAACAACCTCGACAAGTCTCTCGTTCAACGGCGTCGATGCGACAAACATAACGAGTAATGAGGGAAGCTTGAGCGACAACATTTCGCCTGCACCGGAAACTCTACAGGAAGTAAAGCTTCAGACATCGCTCTACGACGCATCCACCGGCCGCAGCGGCGGCGGAAATTTTCAGCTTGTAACTAGGTCTGGCGGTAACGCCTTCAACGGTTCGGCATACTATTATCTGCAGAACAAGAAGTTCAATTCGAATGAATTCTTCTTACAAGAAAGCAACAACGAGAAACCAAGAGCGGATCGAACAGAGGCCGGATTTACTCTCGGCGGGCCGATCATCAAAGATAAGGCGTTTTTCTTCGGCGGATACCAGTACACGGATGCAAATACCGGTTTGGTTCCGACAGCGAGAACACGAACGGTTTTGCCACAAGCATTCACAGTGCTCGGCAATGACCGTTCAAAAGCAGCGATCGCGGCAGCATTCAATCAGTTTAATGGCTGCACAGTCGGTACGACATGCCTGCTGCCAACCGATATCAGCGATGTCGCTCAAAGGCTGTTCAATCTGCGAAATGCAGTTACGGGCGGTTTTTATCTTCCAAGCGTAAGCAATGTTCGTGCTCTGGGAATCGTCGATCAAACCGGTGCTGGAGCCTTTCAGTTCGGAACGTTCCCAGGCATAACGTCCAGGACGATCCAACGAAACAACCCGCTCGTAGAGTTTATTAGCGTTCAGCCTTCTACATTTAGGCAGCATCAGTTTACCGGTCGTTTTGACACGCAGTTGAGTTCGAACAATACGCTGAACGGTACAATTTTCTTTGCAAACTTCCCGGGTTTGGATTCGTTCCCAGATCCAAATAGCTTGGTCTCACCGACAACTTTGCGTCGAGATGACCGGAATCGCACACTTTCGATCGGTAATACACATATCTTCTCGCCGAACTTGATCAACGAAGTGCGTTTTGGTTACTTCTCGCTTAACAATTCGAGAGCATTAACGGACGATTTTTCGACCGGTGAATTTACAAATGCGGCAGTCGGTGTAATAAACCCGGCGTCGACATTTGATCCGAGCGTAGCAACGACGCGGCTTGGGCACTATATCGGGCGCAACAATCTCGCAAACTTCTCGTTCGGCGGGCCGAACGACTCGTTCAACAAACGTAAGCAGCTAACCTACAGCATTGGTGACAATGTAACCTGGACAACAGGTAACCACACCATAAAATTCGGCGGCGATTACAAAACCCACCAATACGACACGAATCTGCCGGAGGAGCAGGCGACCGAGTTTGAAAAGTTCGATTCGTTCACACAGCTGCTTACCGGAAACGCAACGGAAGCAGATACTCAATACGGTATAACGGATAAGAGATTCCGATTTAGAGACTATGGATTTTACATCACCGATAACTGGAAGGTGACTCCGAAACTTAGTCTGAGCATGGGACTTCGCTATGAGCTATTTATGTGGCCTGAAGAAAAGGATGGCCGCATCGGCAACTTTGACCTGGCACCATACCTTCCGTGCTTTGCTCCAACTGGCGGCACCAATGCGTTGTGCGACAACCCGTCCGGCGGGTTCATCATTCCGAGCAATGTGAACACCACCGGCATATCCATCGTCGATTCCGCCATTGCTGTTACCCAAAAAGCTGGTAATAAGCACACTCTGAACGGTCAGGACAAAAACAACTTTGCACCAAGAATTGGTTTTGCATACTCTTTCAATGATAAGTTGGTTGTCCGTGGCGGCTATGGAATGTTCTTTGACCGTCCGTCTGCGGCATTTATCAACACTGTATTCTCGAATTATCCGTTTCTCCGCGAAGTCGAGATCACGGTTCCGAGCGGAAACGTCTCGATACCCGGAGCTTTTTCGGGTGTGCCGACAAACATTCCGCTCAACCAATGGCTGCCATTCCGCATTGTGCGTGGCTCCGGAGCGACCGGTAACTATCAAATTCGCGACAACACACCAGTCTTTGTCGATTCGCGTGGTACGCCACAGGGAGCAAGCTGTGTACCTGCGACCGGTGTCGGCTGTACTCGAGGAAACATCGCCGAAACCTTCGAGTTCCGTGCGGTTGACCGCGATCTCAAAACACCGCTTATTCATCAGTGGAATGTTGGTGTTCAGTACGAACTGGCAAAAGACCTACTCTTTGAAGCCAGGTACGTCGGAACAAAGGGTAAGGGCCTTCTCATAGCGAATGCACTGAATCAGGGCTTTGACCTAAACGATCCGAACACACCGGACCACGTCTACGAACGATTCAACCAAGCGTATGTCGCTGCTGGTTCTCCAAATGGTGCGCTTAATGCGGGAGCGACCGCACGCGCCCGCGGCACAGGCCTCGCTTTTGGTTTCCTCAACACCGTAACCGGACGAACTGATCTCAATCTTTCGGGGGCAAACGGTACTTTCATTGGCTTTGAGGCCCGCGTCCCTGTTCTTGGGTTCAACGTGCCAGAGGCTCTTTTGTTACAGTCTAAAGGAACGTCGGACTATCATGGTGCACAGTTCAGCCTGACCAAGCGTCTCTCCAAGGGCCTTCAACTGAATGTCGCCTATACGTTCTCGCGATCTATCGACATCATGTCATCCGACCCGGGAAGTACGGCAGGCGGCGGCAAACCGGATGTTCCGAATACCGGATTTATTGTTCAGGGTGACTCACGAAACATCGGGAACAATAAGGCACTTTCGGATTTCGACCGGACGCATCGATTCAGCACAAACTTCCTATGGGAAATTCCTACTGGTAGCTCGGACAGCCGTTTTTTGACGGGCTGGACGGTTTCCGGGTTTGTGCAGGCACAATCGGGCTCGCCTTACACGGTGTTTGCTTCGGAGCCCGAGATTGGCAATGTCAGTCAGTTAAATGATCTCACACGCGGTTCCGGTGGAATTTATCGTCTCGGCTTTGGCCGTCCAAACATTACGTGTTCGGCCGCTGATGCGGTCACCTCGGCTACCACGAGCAATCTGTCCGTTATCAACCGCTCATGCTTTAGCTCGCCCCTCGGCGGCTTCGGAAGCCTCGGACGCAATACTTTCCGCGGCTCGACGCAGAAACGTCTCGACCTGAGCTTTGCAAAGAACACAAAGTTCAACGAGCGGGTTAGCTTCGAACTTGGGTTTGACCTCTTCAACGTCTTTAACACGGTGAACTTCGCAAATCCGAACAGCGATCTGCAGGATTCTGTCGATTTCGGAATTGTCACTAACTCGGTAGGCGGCCCTCGCGTCGGCCAGTTTAGGGCGAAACTCCGGTTCTAGGCGTGCATCATCAAGGGGGAACGAAAGAGGCTCGCGAACAGGCGGGCCTCTTTTATTTTGTCATTTTGTCGCAGTCGTTTTTACGTCCTTCGGGTCGAAGGGCGTTGCTTGGTACCGCTTGATCGCGTCCTGGGCGTTGTCGTAGTTGTCGCCGAGGTCAGCGGCTCGTTTGTAAGCGGCTACGGCACGTGTGCGGTCGCCTTTGGCGTCGTAGGCGTTGCCCATCCTAATGTTTGACCAGACGGAGAGCCAAGGAGGATTGATATTGCCGCCGAGAGTGGCCTTGAAATTATCGATCGCGAGGTCAAAGTT
>JANNWQ010000087.1:0-4266 GCA_031408595.1 Acidobacteriota bacterium
AACCCCCTTAACCAATCGATACGTCGCAAACGGTTCGATAACATGACGAAACCTAAATGCGTTATCCTTGCCGTAATAGTTCTTCGCCAAAGCAACGGGTCGAAAATCCAGCGTGAATTCGCCATATTTGCGGATCACATCGCGGCCCACGACTTGGCGCATATCATTGAAAGAATTCGAGTAATAGGTTGCCCTTATCGCTCCTGTTGCTGTGAAGTTAAAATACTTCGTGCGGAACGGAACTGTGATCTGAGGATATATGTCGAATCGCTGGGCAACCGCCGGCGTCGAGATGGGGTCATGGCCGGTCATCTGGCGGTAAAGATTGACGTCGTCGACATCTTCGCGACGGCTCACCCCCTCCAGGCTGGTCTTGAACGAAAAATAAACACCGTCAAGAAATGACAGCATCGCGGGTCGTTTCTCAAAATTGATACTCGGCAAATTGCGCGTCTGCTCACGAACATTTGGTATCGAAATGACCTGAGTACGGGCAAGAAGATTCAGAGTGTAATTGTTCCAGCTCTTGTTAACAAAAACCTGCGACACCTCGATCGGCGAAATGATCTGCTGAATGCCGTCAGCAAATTCCTGCCTGAAGGCGAGACTCGAGGTCAGCCTGACATCAGCAGCGGCAGTAAATCCGTTAGGGAAATAGTGCACGCCGTCCGCATAAACGATCGAACCCCCTTGGTCGGGAGTCGAGGGACCCGCACTCGCACCGAACACACGATCTTTCACCGCGTAAAATCCAACGTTGAAATACGAACGCGAATTCGCGCGCGTCCTCAGGTCCAGCCCGTAACCAAGACCACGCGAACTATAAAGGTCACCCCGAAAGGTTACATCCGCCGAAGGCCCAAGTGTCTGATAATAAGCTGTTGAAAGTCGAAGCCCTTTACGGCCTGAAAAGCCGACAGTCGGCAGCAAAAATCCCGAGCTGCGATCTCCCTGCCTGAGTGGGATCGTCGCAAAAGGCACGACCAAGACCGGGAGATCTTTGATGCGAAACTTAGCATTCCTGATCCGCAGTTTGTCATTTGTCTTGATACGGGCCTTTGCGGCGGTAAAACTCCATTTCGGCACCGCTTCGTCGCAGGCGGTAAATTTCCCGTTTGTAACCTCGATCTCATTCAAGCCAATGCGTTCGACTCGGTCAGCAGTGAAATAGAGGATCGTGCCGTCATCGGTCTGATTTGTGAATCCAGTCGCATCCTCGAAAACACCGAGCTTTGTCCGATAGTTCCAGATGGCGGTCGCACCAGTAATTCGCTGATCGTCACCCTGATCAAAGATCACACTTCCCTTCGCGACCAGCTTGTTCTCGGCCTCGTAGATCATGATCTCGTCGGCCTGCATTCGATAGATGCCGTAACGGACATCGACATTGCCTGTGTGACGCACGATGCGTTTGTCCTTTTCGCCGTCGGCCGACATTTTGTCAGAGTAAACAACGACCTCACCATCGCCGCCCTCAGGCTCGACACTCGGTTTCTTTTTCGTTTTCGGAGCGGCGACCTTTGGGGCGGCAACCGGGTTGATGTTTGGCGTGTCGGTGATGGGGTTAGCGATCTGGCGTTCGACGGGATTTGTCTGCTGGCCCACGACCGCCGTCGTGAGAGCTAAAGTAGTCAAAAATATCGCTATTGAGCTAGTAAACCGCATCGAATCAACAAGATATAGTCTGATGCTAACAGAATGGAAACGAACAATAAAGCCGTGTGTTAAACTAGCGTTTTTGATGCTCTAACACTTGGTTATGTCGCCCGAAAACATCCTTATCGTCGAAGATGAAGATCTGATGCGCTCGATCTTACGCCAATTGGCTGAGGGCGAGGGCTATCGTACGTTCACCGCCAACAGTGCTGAGACCGCTCTCGAGATTTTCTCGACAAATCGCATCGACCTCACCATGACCGATATAAAGATGGCCGGCCGCGACGGTCTCCACCTGCTTGACCAAATAAAATCGGCGGACGCCGAAGCGATCGTTATCCTTATGACTGCGTTTTCGTCGGTGGATACCGCCGTCGCTGCCTTACGCAAAGGCGCTTACGACTACATCACCAAACCTTTTGTAAACGAAGACCTGCTACAAACCATCCGAAATGCTCTCACCAACAGAAGGCTGTTTCAGGAGAATCGCACCTTGCGACGTGAATTGAAACGCCAAAAGAGTTCGGCTGAGTTGATCGGCGAAAGCGATGCTCTAGGGCATGTCTTTGAAATGATCGACAAAGTCGCAACTAGCTCAGCGAGCGTCCTCATTCAAGGTGAAAGCGGGACAGGCAAGGAACTTGTCGCCAGAGCCATCCATGGCGAAAGTGAACGCGCCGACCAGCCGTTCCTGGCGGTGAATTGTGGTGCCCTGTCAGAATCCCTACTCGAGAGCGAATTGTTCGGCCACACAAAAGGCTCCTTTACAGGTGCGGTCACGGACAAAGCGGGCCTTTTCCGTTCGGCTTCGGGCGGAACGCTTTTTCTCGACGAGATCGGTGAGATGCCTTCCTCGCTTCAGGTCAAGTTGCTGCGGGCTTTGCAAGAACGTGAAGTTACGCCGGTTGGTTCCTCTACTGCCGTTCCATTTGATGCCAGGATAATCGCCGCTACCAATCGGCGCCTCGAAACTGAGGTTGCCGAAGGGCGATTCCGTGAAGACCTCTATTATCGTTTAAATGTCGTTGAAATCGATGTGCCGCCACTTCGCGAGCGTCCTGGCGATATTGAGCTACTTGTAAAACACTTCATAGCCCGCTCCGCTCGCACTCGTGGCGAGATCGAACGCCACGTTTCTACTGCGGCGATGGAGGTTCTCCGAAGATATCCGTGGCCCGGCAACATTCGCGAACTCGAGCATGTCATCGAGAGGGCGATGATACTGAGCACCGACGTGATCGATATTGACAGTCTGTCGAATAAGTTTGCTGGAGTAGCGGGTGAAGCCGAACAGGATGGTCGAGATCGCCTGACCCTCGATGACATAGAGCGAAAATATGTTTTGGAGGTGATGGCCTCGGTCGGTGACGATAAGGCGGTCGCGGCAAAGATCCTCGGCATTGATCTCTCAACGCTATACCGGAAACTCAAGCGTTACGAGATCGGTCAACTTACTTCGATGCCTCGATAACAAAATAATATGTTCCCTCGATTCGGGTGACTTTGCCACTCAAATACGGCTCTTGCAAAAATCCATTCGCCGGGTAAGCTGTTCCCTTCAACACACTATCGCCGCTCATCTCGCTCTGGGCGATCAGCTCGTCGGGAAACCAGGTTTCCGGCGAGATAACATTAGGTTGCGACGAACCGAACTGGGTTGCCTCGTTCACGACCTTTTCAGCATCGGCCGGAGAGAACCTCAGAACCGCAACCAACGTTTTCTTACTCGCGTTCTCTTTCCAAACAACGTCCTCCACCTCGTACGCTACGCGAACCAACAGTCCAAGCTCCTCTACATTCGTTTTTGCGACGTTTGCGTTTGCGGCAGAGCCGTTACCCGCAGTCGTCGGGCGATTGTCATTATTACCCCCGCCGACACAGCCGGTAAACGTTACGGCAAATAGAAACAATGATAAAATCTTACCGGCCCTGCAGTTCAACATTTGGTAATTGTATGCGGATTTCAGACGGATTTGCAATTTCGTCTTTCTGCCCGCAACCGTTGCGTTTGCCCTAAATATCAATATGACCGTCTCAAAACCGGCAATATGGTACGCGATGTTCGTGCTATTCGCGATCAATACCCTGAATTTTTTTGACCGCCAGATACTCGGCGCGGTCGGCGAGCCGATCCGAAAGGAATTCGGACTCGACGACGCTTCGCTTGGGTTGCTCGGAACCGCTTTCACGTTACTGTACGCATTCGTCGGCGTCCCGCTCGGGCGGCTCGCCGATCAAGTCGGCCGTAAAAAGATCCTGTCAGCCGGCGTGTTTGTTTGGAGTCTACTCACGGCAGCATCCGGGGTCGCACAGAGTTATTGGCAAATATTCGCCCTGCGGCTGGGTGTTGGTGTCGGAGAAGCATCGTGCGCCCCAGCGGCAACATCGCTGATCGGTGATATGTTTCCACCAAACTGGCGAGCCAAGGCCATCTCGATCTTCATGCTCGGCCTGCCGGTCGGTGTCGCTCTCAGCTTCGCCGTAAGCGGCACGGTCGCTAAAGAGTATGGTTGGCGGGCTGCGTTTTTGGTGGCGGGTCTCCCAGGCGTGCTTTGCACGATCGCGGTACTTTTCCTTCGCGAACCAAAACGCGGGGCGGCTGAATTACAT
>JANNWQ010000088.1:0-3465 GCA_031408595.1 Acidobacteriota bacterium
ACGTGAGGGCTCCCGTAGCCGGACACGGTAAGGTAAACCAAAGCGGGATCGGTCGGGCTGACCGTGATGTTTGCAATGGAACGGGTGGGCAATCCGGCGGTAATGTCCGTCCAATTGGCCCCGCCGTTCGTGCTGACCATCACCCGCCCGTCGCGTGAACCGGTGTAGATCACTTGAGCATCGCTTCTCGCGACGGCGATCGCGGCCAGCGTATCGTTACCTCCCGTGGTCTGATCAAATGTTCCTCCCGGAGCGGTCCAATCTGGAGCGACGCCGCCATCACCGATAAATACATTTGAATTGCTGCAATTGTCACACCTGAAGAGTCGATAGGTACCGGTATACAGTCTGGCATCAACTCCGTTACCAACTATCGGAGGGTAAAAGGCGATGCGTCCGCCCATAGCGGCGGGTGGTTCGCCGAGGGCCGCCGTGCTACCAACATTGCCGTCGAATGTTGCTCCGTTGTTGATATTCCTCGTAATGCTGCCATAGATATAGCTATGAAATATCAACGCTGGATTAACTGCGTTAACAACCGCCTTACCGCCATCACCGCCGCTAAACTCGTTCCACGCGGTTCCGCCGGTTCGCCTCTGCGATCCATTGTCCTGTGTACCACCATACGATTTGGTAGCGTCGACTGGATTAAGAGCGAGGCCAATAAACTGGGTAAGTGACAATGTGGCGTTGAGCGACGTAAAATTCGTGCCTCCATTCGTCGTCTTCCAGATACCGCCATCGTTGCCGCAGTAGAATGTCGTACCGCTACCTGGTTCAAATGTGAATGCTTGCTGGTCCGCGTGGAACTTCTGCATCTCCGGCGTATAACAGGTGTCGCATTCCCATGGCGGCCTGAACGAGTTGTTAATGTTTGTAAAGGTTGCGCCGCCGTTGCTGCTCAGGAAAATGTCTCGAGCACCGACCGCGACGGTGTTGGCGTCCGCCGGGCTCGCTTCGAGATAGGTGTTGTAACCAAATTGACCGGGATCAAGTTGGTTAATATTGACGACACCGCGATCCGTCCACGTCGCGCCGGCATTGTCGCTCATCTCAAGCCTTACCTGTGCCGGCGGCCCGTCAGATCCAAAATAAATATAGACCCGATCCGGCGCCGCCGGCGTCACTGAAACTCGGAAATCCTTGGTCGCATCCTGTGACGCGGTGTAGGGCGAGAGGAAAACATTGTTCCATGTCGTTCCGCCGTCGATCGACTTAAACAATCCGCGCGGATCGGCGTCGGCCGTACCGAAACGCAAGGCGGCGTAAACGATCTGAGGATTCGTCGGATGAATGGTAAGATCGCTTGCCTGTCCGGTCAACGTTCTTATCCAGTTCAAACCGCCATCAGTCGAAACGAAAACACCGCCGACGATGCCGCCACACGGACGACTGTTACAGTTGGCGGGATCCAGCGAATTGAATACCGATAGATAAACTTTATTCGGATCGCCGGGATCGACACGAATTCGGGTCGATTGAACTCTGTCAGGAATAGACGTGCTTACCCGTGTCCAGGTCGCTCCTGCGTCGGTAGACTTCAAGACGCCGCTTCCAAAATAACCATTGTCGTTGTCACCCATACCGGCATAGACGATGTTCGGATTGCTCGGTGCAAAAGCGATAGAACCGACCGCCAGATCAGCCTGAGCGTCGGAGACAGGGGTGAAACTCGTCCCTCCGTCTGCCGAACGCCAGATACCGCCAGTCGCAGAGCCGATCAAAACTAGCTGATTGTCGGCCGGAGATACTGCGATCGAATTAATACGGCCCGATGTGAATCCGCCGTTGTTTGGAAATGCCGAGGTCGTCGGACGCGGCCCGATCGATACCCACGTATTTGCAACGCCTTCGGGGCCAAAACCCTCGCCGCGGCTAAGCACGTCTTCAAAGGCCTGCCGACGGGCGCCATCCGGAACCTTGTCGAAGGGATACATGCGTTGGTACATGAACCAACTGGCTCGGCCATCCGGATCGTCCCTAGTTGGTTCGGCACCTTTCTCATATCCAATTTCGGTAAGTCCTCCGAACGGAGACGAAAATCGACCCAACCCCCATCCGGCGAGACCAACGGTTAGGGACAGAATTAGCGTTGTTCCCGTTATAATGAGGACGATGTGTTTGCTCGATATGTTGTACTTTTTCATTATTTAAGTGCAGTTCCTGTAGCCGACGTGACAAAAAAGGGCCGCTTACCCTTATAAACGAGATTTCCTGTCTATCTGGGGCATTATTTTAATGGAAAAGCTAATGGAAGGCTATAACTCGCCGAGCAAAACTCTCGCTGATAGGAAGGTGCGGTCAACATCGCAAGTAACAGATACCAGGCCTGACGATTTTGTAATACTGCCCTGATGTCGCGTTTCGTTCGCCCGTGTTGTAATCTGATTTTTCACTAATGGCAAAATCACCGGCAACAATATTCGCGTGTCAAAACTGCGGCTCGCAGCAGCGTAAGTGGCTCGGGCAGTGTCCTGATTGCGGCGAGTGGAACACTCTGGTAGAGGAACGCTTTCGTCCTAAGGCGGTGGCGGCAGATACGCGAGCCGTGGCTCAGTACCGTCAGGCGACGCCGATGGCTTACGGCAGTATCGAGGCTCAGGACGATGATCGCACCGAATCCGGCATCGACGAACTAGACCGCGTTCTGGGCGGCGGCATTGTGGCGGGTTCGCTCGTGCTGATCGGCGGTGCACCCGGCATCGGCAAATCGACGATCGTGATGCAGATGGCGGATAAACTGGGCCGCAACGGCAAGAAAGTGCTGTACATCTCAGGCGAGGAATCAGAGCGGCAGATAAAAATGCGAGGCGAACGCCTCGGCGTCGAAGCTGAAAATCTGTTCTTGCTGCCGGAAACTAATCTACAAAGCATTCTCGCCGAGACCGACAAGCTCAAGCCTGATTTCGTCATCGTCGATTCGATCCAGACAGTTTTCAGCTCCGCGATAGAATCGGCTCCCGGCAGCGTTTCGCAGGTGCGTGATGTGGCGGCGCAGTTTATGATGTTCGCCAAGCAAACATCGACGCCCGTATTCCTAACCGGCCACGTCACCAAGGAAGGCTCGATCGCCGGGCCGAAAACACTTGAACACATCGTCGACACCGTCCTCTATTTCGAAGGCGACCGGCATCACAACCACCGCATAATCCGCGCGACCAAAAATCGCTTCGGAGCGGCAAACGAGATCGGCGTTTTTGAGATGACAAACACTGGCCTCGTCGCGGTCGGCAATCCATCCGAGTTATTCCTGCAATAACGCCCCGCAAAAGCCACCGGCTCCGTCGTCAACGTCTGCATGGAAGGCACGCGGCCGATGCGGGTCGAGGTGCAGGCCCTGGTGAGCAGCACTAAATTCGTCCCCAAGTAACGGCAAGCCCTTGAGCGATCCTGCCACAGACAAGACCAACCAAGAGAAGAGTGCCGCATGACAGCACCGCGCACGTCCGGCAGGTGCGGGAGGAC
>JANNWQ010000089.1:0-14401 GCA_031408595.1 Acidobacteriota bacterium
GTTTTGGCTGGCACGACGCGGCGACGCTTCTGGGACGAACGATCCTGGGACGTGCGAAAGCTACCGACGTGTTGCGGCGGCGAAGCACTGGCCGAGTATTGCCAGGCCAGAGCCCCGCACGAAGTAAAGGCATCGCGTTCGACGACACGACGTTGGGACGAACCCAGACGACGCAAACACTTGCAAACCTGGGACGTGGCTCGCCGAAAATTTCTGGGACGTAGGAATTTTTAAACGCAGAGATCGCTGGGACCGCAGAGAAAAATAAGGAGCGGGGAGACGCCCAGTGGTTCATCTTCCCTGCGTACTCCGCGGTCTCCGCGTTAAAACGATCCTGGGACGTATGACGAAACTACACAACAGATCTGGATCTTTGAAAACGAAACCTTGACCGACCATCAATGGTCTTCCTTTGCGTCTTTGCCGCTTTGCGACTTTGCGTTAAAAACACCTGGGAGAAGTATCACTTCCCGATATCCCGGCGAAACTGCATTCCGTCGAACGATATCTTGCTCGCCGCATCGTACGCAACCGACAATGCCTCGCCAAGATCTTCGCCGGTCGCGGTCACGCCGAGGACGCGGCCGCCGGCGGTGTAGTATTCGCTCGCGGCGAGCATTGATGTGCCGGCGTGGAAGACCGACACATTTGGGACGTGTGCGGCCTCGTCGAGGCCGGTGATGATATCGCCGGTTTTCGGAGCGGACGGATATCCTTGGGACGCGAGGACGATGCAGGCGGAACTTCCCGGGCTCCACTTGATCTCGCCAAATCCCTGGGACGTGTCGCCGAGCATCGCTTCACAAATATCGACGAGATCGGTTTCGAGACGGACCAGAATTGCCTGAGTTTCGGGATCGCCGAATCGGACGTTGTATTCGAGAAGCCTCGGCCCGGCGGCGGTCATCATGATGCCGAGAAACAGAATACCCCGAAACGGAAATCCCTCGGCGACACATCCGCGAAGCGTGGGACGTACGATGGTCTCGACGATGTTCTCCAATTCCTGGGACGTGAGCAAAGACGAGTCGGTTATAGTTCCCATGCCGCCGGTGTTCGGGCCGGTGTCGCCTTCGCCGATGCGTTTATGGTCGCGGGTCGGCGGCATCAGGGCAAAATCTTCGCCATTGGCAAACATTAGGAGCGACAATTCTTTGCCGAACAGACATTCTTCGAGGACGATCTTTTCGGCAGCGTCGGCGCCGACCAGATCAGCCATTTCGTTTATCGCGGCGACGGCCTCGGCTCGATCTGCTGCGACGACGACACCTTTGCCGGCCGCGAGGCCGTCGGCTTTAACGACGACAGGCGATCTCTCATCGCCAAATTCGCCACTTTCGAGCGATCCCACGGCTGACGACGGAGAATGTGCGGTCACGTATTTTGCAGTTGGAACGCCATGTCTCGCCATGAAATCCTTCGCGAACGACTTGCTCGATTCCATCTGGGACGCGTGTTTGTTTGGGCCAATTATCTTTAGGCCACGGGCCTCAAATTCGTCGACGATACCGAGAGCCAGGGACGTCTCTCCACCGACGAAGGTCAGGTCAATTGCATTCTGGGACGCGAACTCAACAAGGCCCGTGATATCGGTCGGCTTGATCGGCACACATTCGGCGATCTCGGCGATTCCCGCATTACCGTTGGCACAAAGCAACTGCGTGACCTTGCCCGAACGTCTAAAACTCTGACAGATCGCGTGTTCACGACCACCGGAACCGATTACGAGAACTTTCATATTTTGACTGCTATTGCAGACTGGTCATACCAAGTCTTGACACGCGAAACTGATAGTTGTATCGTTTGTTCCATTGCCCTAACGACATGGAACGCGAGATTTTACGGCCTGCCCACGAGTAGAATCTACTACATCATTTCGTATTTTTAGAAATGAAGTTTATTACCGCCGAAAGAGACGAAACAATGTCCGACATCCATTTCGACAACGTCCAGCAGATCGACAACCTGAGCGAGGACGGGTCGAGTGATTTTGACGACATCCCAATCAAATGCGTGGATTGCGCCCAGATGTTCGATTGGACCGGCGGCGAACAAGCATTCTACAAAGCCAAGCAACTCGAAAACCCGCCAAAACGCTGCAAACCCTGCAAAGTTGCTAAGAACCGACGTCTCGAAGCCATCGAGCAATCACGCCTTACGGGAAAAAAACACATGATCGAGGTTAGGGCCGATTGTGCGCGGTGCGGACAATCAACGACCGTTCCCTTTTATCCCTCTCAGGGACGTCCGGTTTATTGCCGCGCTTGTTTTATCGAAATGAAAGCTCAGACCGCGAACGGTGCTAACGCCTGACTACCGAGCCGCGACAAAGCCACTTCTTTAACCAGCTGGTTTCGCTAGTCTTCATATTCCCCTAAAAGCAAAAATACCGCAGTGCCCAAACGATGCTCGCGGTAAAAGACATTCAAATAGGTTGCAATCTCCGTTAGAGCAAACAAACTGGTAGTTTCCGTTCAAACAGGGTAAATTTTACGCCGATTATGTGTAAGGTCAAGCTGATAGAGAGGCCGGAAAATAAACAAGGGCGACGTCTCCCACACCGTCGCCCTCGGACCGTATCCTTTCGGACCGATCAGATGTTCACCGGGAGGTGAACAACACTAATTATGCACAGGTTCAAAAAAAACGCAACCGCTTATGAAGCGTTAACTAAACACGAACAGATATATTTACAAATTCGACCGGACGGGAACCTTGAGGCCGCCAACCATCGCCGCGAGAATGCCATTCTCGCCTGTGAGAAACAAGCTGTATACGCCGGTTGGCACTTCGTCGTCGACCGAGAGGAGAAAGCTGACGGCCGTAAGCTTCTCGCCAAAGTCATACCGCTTTATCGATCCCGGAACAGCACGAAAATATGGCGAGTTAAACTCGATACTGAGGTCTTTCAGATCAAAATCACGACCACCGATATAGACAGTGTGTTCTTTCGCATTGCCGATCATTATGGCCGTATCAGCGAGGTCGCTGTTGAGGCCAATAAAGCTGAGAGCAAGATCGGTCGTCTTCACGATAACCTTTCCATTCAATACATGATCGTCATAATCCTTAAGACGGACTGTGCCGAGGTCGCCGATCGGCGACGGAGCCGAGCGGTCTCGGCTTTGCCAAAAGATCGTGTACACGCCCGACGAAATTCCGCCAAGCCGATAAGTGCCATCGGCAAAGGTCTCAGCCTGAGCGACGACACGTCCATTGGAATTATCTTCGGCCCAGACGCTAAGGGTTTTCGGTGCTTTTGCGGTCACCTGCGTGATCTTGCCGGATATCGACGAACAACACGCAGACACATCGTCAACAAAACCATAAAGCTCTCGGGCCGCAGTAACATCAGCATCCGAAAGGTCTGTGCGACGTTCGCTTGCAAGGACGCCACCGACATTACGAGCAATGCCCTCAGACATGACCGCACCGAGCACGGCGGAATGTCTCAAGCCAAGAAGGTGACCGATCTCGTGTGTGAGTGTCGCTTCGAGGTCGAACGTTCCGGCTGTGCCATCGGTCGAGAATTGCTGATAGGGATTAAGGACAATATCTGCCTCGGTGATGAAACCTCGACGGTTGTAGAAAACACGTGTCCTGGCCGATTCGGCCATCGGGTCTTTTTCAAAAAGAATGACGTTCTCAGGCGAGGCAGCGATCGTGATCAGGCTGACGCCATCGCCGGCAACACCAGACAGACTAACGCTTCGCGAATCCGTCGCCTCGATCGTGAATTTGATATCAGCCGCATTCTCCCAGAGCAAGAGGCTGTTCCTGATCGCCTGAGCAATATCACTGCCGTTTTTGATGCCTGTATTAACGTCCGAAAGCGAGGTCGAGATGGCGATCCGCACTGCGCCGTCTTTCCAACGGAGCTGCTGCGGTTCGGCTTTGCCGGGCATAACGGTGTAGCTGGCGAGCACGTTGCTTGCCAATATTACCAGGCCAAAAAAGGCCGCCGTGATGCGTTTACTCGAACTCATTAATTCGTTTGGACTTCGTCGCCTTCTCCATTACCATCAATGCGGCTCACGCCCTCAAGGTTGGCAAATCCGACAATGAGGAGCAGTGTAACGATCGAAAGTGTAGCGAGAACGTACAAAATAGATATCTGCTCATACGCGATCAAGACGCCGATCACGATCGCCACCAAAAGCATCCACAATAACGCGGCACTTCGCCGACTCATACTTGCCATTATTCTAAATATTCCTCTTTCCGCTTCCTATTCGACGATCTTCAAAGGCAATTCGGCCTTATTTTTTTCGCGACCATCGTCACGGATCGAGACCGGCGGAAATTTTCGCTTTTCACCACCTTTGGCGGCAACGTCCAGTATATCAAAAGGACGCAGAATCTCATCTACCGTTTCGCCACTTTTTATTTTAAATAGATCCAGCTCAATAATACGTGTTTCCGCAGCCTCGCGGCGAAAAATAGTTACCCTCGCGGCATCTGCATTCTTCACCAACCCGCCGGCCATCGCAATCGCACGTGTCACGGTCATTTGTTCTCGCGACGATATCGATCGCGGACTTCCCACCGCTCCGATGATATATATCGGATCGGCTGTTGTCGCTGTGACGATATCGCCGCTCAATATGCGCGGATTGGCGGCTTCTCTGCCTATTAGCAGTTCACTTATCTTGATGACGATAGTCTCAGTTTTGTTGTCCGACCCAGGCGAAAAACAATTCATTTTTCCAGGCCGCAGGATCGTTACTTCCCCACTCGAACTATCGATAAGGCCGCCCGCCAGTACTACAAGCTCCTGCAATCGAACGGGACGCCGGACGCGAAATCTAGTAGGCGTCCTGACAGCCCCTTCGAGCCGCACGACTGCGCGATCGGAACGGTCGATGATTCGAACTACGACTTTCGGCTCACGAAGTATCTTGGATATCGCCTTGGCGACATCAGCCGCGATCTGCTCTTCGCTCCGGCAAAGGCCGGCAATCGGATCACCATACGAATCAAAGCCATCCAAAAAGCCCTCGGACGTAAGCTTGCCGCGCCAGTCAAATTCGAAACCTCCTACTACATCGACGTCAATGACATCGCCAAGATGCACGAGATCATCGGCGGAAACAGGAGTTGAGGTTGGTGTTGGTTCCTGCGAAGAAACGGTTGACGCAATACAGAGTATTATCGTGAGGTTAGTCAGAAAGCGCAGTGTCGCGGAGTACATCTTCATCGCAAAGGAACGCGCCTCGCCGGACTAGTTGACAGGTTTTTCCCGCTTTTTCTTGCGGCTATTGGGCTTGTACTCGACCGTGCCGGGAACGGCAAACCCTGTAAATTCCCAGTTACACGAGTCGCACAAGAGATTGTATCTAAACACGATCTTTGAAAATATAGAGGTCGGCCGATATCCTCGACGGATCCTACTACTGTTACATCTTGGACATCGCTGGGAAATCATCGCTTTACTAACGTGTTAGATTAACAAGTGTTAGGCCAATTCCCCAAACCTCAGGCACCGCTTTCCAGCATTCGAATGCGTTCGATCTCGGCATTTATCGCTACTGCGGCGGCTTCGCGGGCAGGGCTGTGGATATTGTCGCGGCCGAGGTCAAAGAGAGCGTCACGATAAAGGCTCTTTGCGAGCGTGAAATCTTTCTTAAAAGTCGCTCTTTCGGCTTGCTCGATCCAATTCGAGACCTTTATCGAAACGAGCATGTCCTGGAGCAATTCGCGCGACTGGAGCAAGCTGCGTTCGGATGGATAGAACTCAAGCGATTCCTCGATCACATCGAGTGCCCCGCGCGCCGACTCGATCTTCTCTTCCGGCGTGGCGCGATTGCGAGCCTCTGTCGTTAACGACGTGACCTCGATCTCGGCCCATTTAAGCATGTGAAACTTATGCAGGTCATTCGCCAAGGTGCGGCCTTTAAGCAACGGACTCAATCGCGGCGAACTGGCATTGACGCTTTTCAACTCAACATCATTTTGGAGAATGTAATCGCCACAGAGTTCGAAAACCTCACGATGCCCGGCCGAGAATTTCCCAAGCACTCGTGCGGCTTCGGATTTGCGTTTAATGCCATTGAGGATCGCGGCATTTCGCTCGATGGTTAATTTTCGCGAATCTCCACTGTGGACTGATGGAGAAACAAAGCTGTGTTCAAACCTCCGCTGATCCTGGATCAGGCGATTGCCGGCTCGGCGGAGAACGATCTCGCGGAGAACAACTGCGCCAAACAAAAATATGCTGGCGCTGATTCCCGCAGTTATATGCGGAGCCTCGACGAGGCTATCGTTGAGAATGCCCCAAAGAATGAAAAACAACGCTGCCGTCAGCGCAAGCGCCATCATGTAATAGGTTGAGGCCGGCACCCAAAAGGGCCGTCGGTTACGATTCATCAAGATTGTGATGTTGGCTTGAGCCAAAATATAGGCCCATGAACGTAAATATGATTCGTTTCGGCTCGAATGTCAACGGTTTTACGCCTTTTCGTGGTATGGAATTTTGTTATAATCCAGCTATGCCGGGTAAGAAGAAGCCAAAGCATGCAGAGCGGCCAGTGTTCGATTCGATCCGTAAGCCGACCGCCCCGCCGAGTCGCAAGATAGGCACCGACCAGGCGGACGAGAAGCGTGTGCCTTCGCTACGTAAGGCAAAGCACAAGAAGGCTCCAGACTCGAGCGAGTAAGAACGATGGGAAGAACAAACGACGATGAGAAACCCGACAGCGTCTGGGCCCGGCCCGAGATGAATGTTACTTTTCGTGCCGAGATCATGCCCGGGATCGAGCGTGAGGAACGCACGTACCGTATCAAGCACGTAGCCCGAAACGGACGCGTCATTCTACACGACTTCCCCGGCGAATATCGTGAAACAGCATTTGAAGCGGTAAATTTTTTGCGTGAAAAAGTGGTGAATGATTAGAAGTCGTAAACGCGACCGATGTCGAGAATATTGACATTGGGGATCGCAAGGGTTTCGATCTGACCGATCACTTTATCGCGGTAAATCGGCTTGATATTTATCACGTAGATCGGAATATCGCGGGTGTCGAGCTTGGATAATTCTTTTTTCAAACGCTTTGGGGTCAAGTGGCTCGAAACGGATGCAATTCCTTCGAGTTCATCAGGAAAAGCACATTCGACAAACACCGCCTTAAGCTTCGCCGCCACATTACAGGCATTCCAAAACTCATCCGTTTCCGCCGTGTCTCCGCTCACCGCGATAGTTGATCCACCA
The DNA here is from genome assembly GCA_031408595.1 of Acidobacteriota bacterium. Taxonomy (GTDB): domain Bacteria; phylum Acidobacteriota; class Blastocatellia; order Pyrinomonadales; family Pyrinomonadaceae; genus OLB17. The sequence goes on from JANNWQ010000089.1 coordinate 7,208, forward strand.
TCCGAAACGATATAACCGTTAGCCGCGACCTCGTGATTAACGGGCACAGCTTGGATCGATAGGTGGGCGACTTCGAAAACCTCAGCGGCAGTGAATTCGTGGTATTCCACAACTGCACCGTTTTCATTCGAGAGTTCCGAGAAACGCGGATAAATCGACCAGTTAAAAATATCGCGTTCGAGGGTCTCGATCATCCCGGCAGTGGCGTGGATTCGAATTGGCTCGGTCAACGATGCAAATAGATCGTCGATGAACATCGGCAGGCCGGCGATGTGATCGAGGTGAGCATGTGTGAGCAGAATATCGCGAATATTCGCTCGCTGCTGATCAGAACACGCCATCGCCAGACAGCCCGCATCGATTGCCACGCGATCATCAATGACCATCGTAAGCAAATGCTGGCGAGCCGAGGCCCGGCCATTCTCATCTATCGTGCTTGGAAGGAGTTGTACCTTCATACGCTACCTATCGTGCACACGTCTGGCCGCGGCCGCCATCGATCTCATAAGTCGCACCGGTGATCCAGCCGGCTTTGTCCGACGCCAGAAAATGTATCAATTCAGCAACCTCTTCCGGTTTGCCGGCGCGGCCGATCGGATGGGTTGTTTTCGCATGTTCGAGAAACGCATCGTACGCTTCATCTTCCATACCGCCGCGTTTGTGAAGGTTTGTGACAACCACACCAGGGTTGACCGCATTTACGCGAACCTTTTTCGGTGCTAGTTCCAATGCGGAGCATCGGGTCAATTGATCGATCGCCGCCTTCGAAACGCAGTACGCTAGCACATTCGGGAACGAACGTGTTCCCGCAACGCTCGACACATTGACGATGTTTCCCTTCATCTCGATCAGATGCGGCACACATTTTTGCGAGAGTATAAAGACAGAACGCAGATTGACATTCATCATCTTGTCCCAATCATCGAGCTTTGTATCCTCGATCGAACCGTTGCTGATGATCCCGGCCGAATTGACGAGAATGTCGATCTGGCCATGATTATGAATCGTCTCAAAAACGATCCTGTCGATCTGTGACATCTCGCGAACGTCCGCAAGGTGCGGCTTGATCGACCCCTTCTTCGATTTCACCTCTTGGGAAAGTGCTTGAAGTTCCTTCTCATTCCTACCAACGGCAACTACCGTGGCCCCTGCATTTGCGAAGAGCAACGCGGACGCTCGTCCAATGCCGCTGCTCGCCCCTGTGATTATGGCTACCTTACCTTGCATTAATTTCTTATAAAAGTATGAATTTGGTGTTAAGGATAACAATGAAGTTTGGAATACCGCAACCGATATATTTCTTTTGAAGCTCGCTGATGAAATGGGGTAAATAAAAACGCGATTGCCGAAGCAACCGCGTCCATATTTATTATTTCGTATCGTGAAGGTTATGACTCGCTCGGCCGCTGGTTGGCGGCAAAAAGCAGTTCGATCGCGGCCTTGGTTTCCTCACTCTTGCGATGCTTGATATCGGAGACCCAGTCCGTGACATTGGAAACGATCTTGCGGGCCGCATCACGCGGGCCTGCAACTCGTTTCTTTTTCTGCTTCGGAACGATGTCAGTTCGTTTCACGACCTTTATTTTCTTGGTATCTATCATTACGTTTTCCACCTTGTTAGTGAGAACTCAGACCTACTTTACGTTTTGCATTTTGCAAACTTTCACTGACCAAATTTTGCGTTATGCAAACAGTTGGATTACGCAAAAGAGCTTTCGGTTGTTCCCGAAATTTTTAGTTTCTTCATTTTCAGTAGAGAAACAGGCGATTTGTGTAACGAAGCAGACAAATGACTGGGCAAGGCACACGACTTGCCGTAAAGAATGACAGAAGTTATGTCCTTAGTCGAACTCATTATCATCTATTTGACCTGCGGAGCACCTTTTGCAGTATTTAAAGCCACATCGCGTGATGCCAATGCTTCGACAAAATGGCTGGTTTTCGTCACGGCATTGATAGGCTGGCCGGTGTTTGCGGCGATGCTGATCACGCGGCGGGTGCGAACTGCATCGTCTCAACATGACGCAGCGATAGAACAATTTCGCGTGCAGATGGAAACTGTGGCTTTTCCCGATAATGAGATCCAGGGTGTTTTCGATTTTCGCGAGACGTTTTACCGTTTCGTCGGACTTTCAAATGCGGTGAACGAACCGGAACCCGACAAACCCGGCACCGAGCTATTCGAGATCGGTGGCATTGGAAAGAGTGAAACAGCCGCCCGTTGTCTTGCGCGGCGTAACCGCATCCGGCTCCACCGACACTATCTAAAGGCCCGTCGAGAATTCATGTCATCCGTTGCCGATCGGGCCGATGACAATCTCAGCTCTCTCGCATCCAAGCTCGCCGTCCATCTCGGCGATCCGCTTGCACGGTGTGAATTGCTGATTCCCGCACATATTCAGAACGGCAGGGCCGACTACCGAACCAAAGGTCAAAGCAAAGCTTCTCACGCCGCCGTAAGCTAACGGCTGGACCCGATCCCCAAGACTCCACGCTTTGCATCAACGCGACAACGCCGTAAGATTTACGTCTAGTGTTGGTACTGCTCCATTTATTTGCGCTGTTTTTGCTCGTCGGGCTCGGCTTCTACGTATTCGTCGCCGACCCGCGACGGCGTGCGCATCAGACGTTTGCCGCATTCATCGCATTTCTCGGGATCTGGACGACGAAGGACCTGATCTTTTGGAACTTCTACCCTCGAGACAGCGCCGCAAGTTGGTGGGCGGCGGCAAGTTTCATAATCGCGTTTCTCATGCAAGCTGCGTTGGTGGTGTTTGCGTGGGTGTTTCCGGAGAATTCCCGCACACCGCGACGCCGAGCCGCAGTCTTGTTTGCTCCGGCGTTGGTTCTGATCCCTGCGACCATAGCCGGGATGATGTGGCACAAGGCGGGCTTCGAGAACGGCCGCTTCGTGATCGACCTGACGCCGCTTGCGTATGCGTTCGTCGCGTACGTTTACTCGCTTTTCTTCTACGGAGCCTATCTCCTCTTTAAGAAGTACAGGCAGTTCGCGGGCACGCAGGAAGGGCAGCAGGTCGGGGCGATCATTTGGGGGCTCGTGATCACCGGCGTCCTAAAGACGCTGGCGAATATCGCGCTTCCCTACTTCGGCTACTACGAATTGCTTCCCTACAGCGCGATCTTCGTGCTGCCCGGCGTGCTGATCTACGCTTACGCCATTCTGAATTTCAAGCTCTTCTCATTCCAGACCGCCTTAAACCAGTTCCGCCTCTTCCCGATCACCTATAAAATCGCCATAAGCATCGCTTCGGTAGCTGTGGTCAGTTTTCTGATCTTCCAGATCCCGATCGCATGGTGGGCGTTCCGAAACGGGATGGATTACGAAGCGTGGCGACGCTATCTCGTTTTCAGCGTGATAAGTGCGCTTGTACCGAATCTATTGCTGCTCTTGCTCGTACTGCGGACGATCTCAAGGCCTTTGCAACGAATAACGCTTGCCGCAGTCGATGTCTCGAAAGGAGCCTATGGAACCGAGGTCGATCTCCGCAACAGTAACGACGAGATCGGCCTGCTTGCAGCGAGTTTTAACGAAATGTCCCGCAAAATGGCGTCCGACATCGACGAGCTAAACAGCCTCAACGAACAGCTCATCCGTGCCGAAAAGCTCGCCGCAATGGGCACGCTCGCGGCGGGCGTTGCTCACGAAGTAAACAATCCGCTCGCCAGCATTTCGTCTCTCGTCCAGATGATGCGTGCCCAGGAAGGCCACAGCGTCGAGACCCGCGAACGCCTAAACCTCGTCTCCGCCCAGATCGAACGCATAAAACAGGTCACCCAAGACATGACCAACTTCGCCCGCACCCGCCCAGCCGCCAAAGCCGATGTGAATATCAATTCGATCATCAGGACCGCTCTCCGGCTCGCGAGTTTTGATAAGTCATTTCAGCAGTTAGAGGTCGCAACCGTCCTCGACAACGATCTCCCAAAGGTATTCGCCGACGAAGACCAACTGCAACAGGTCTTCCTCAACCTCTTCCTAAACGCCCGCGATGCGGTTAGTGAGCGGTCGGTGAGCAGTAGTCAGAAGTCCGAAGTCAGTAGTCAGCATTCAGACTCTCCAAACTTCCCCGACTTATCCATCCGCACCTCCGCCACCGACGCCCATGTCTGCATCGAGATCGCCGACACCGGCGTCGGCATCGACGCGGTCGCGGCGGGACAGATTTTCGACCCTTTCTACACCACAAAGCCCGCCGGCCAAGGCACCGGCCTCGGCCTCGCCGTCTGCTACGGCATAGTCACCGCCCACGGCGGCCGCATCGAGGTTACGCCAAACGAGCCAACAGGCACTCGGTTTACGATCTTTCTGCCGTTAGAAAGTGAATCCTGATCTCGCTGTAATTGTGCAAAAGACATTCAACCTTGAAAATTGAGCGGCAGACGGATTGTCCTCGCAGTAGTGTTAACGACCTAACACAAATCGTCCTAGCCATCTGACAAAAGCTGTCATTCCGTACCGCCTACACGCACCCGTTTGAGCCACGAATTTGCTACAAGGTCTGTATTCATATACGTTTCCGAAAAGAATGCCCGTGGCACGAGCATTGCGATATACACCGCGGAGAAAAGTGTGCTGCTCCTCACCTTGTAAGGAGAAAAGCACGATGTCATATAACCCTAACAGCCGCGAAAGCGGATTTTCGCTAGTCGAACTTCTTATCGTAGTTGTCGTGATCGGTGTTGTCGCCGCTATTGCGATCCCCAATCTAATGAGTTCACGCCGCTCTGCCAACGAAGGCTCGGCGATCTCAGACCTTCGGCTGTTTCACGGCGCCCAGACTACGTATGCTACGTCAGTGGGCCAAGGCAACTTTGCCGGCGACACCACGCTAAATGGCGATGCACTCACCGAGCTCGGCACCGCCGGAATAATTGACCGTCTTTTCGCAACTGGCGTCAAGAATGGGTATCGCTTCACTGGCATTAAGGTCGATGCCTCGGGGTCAACACCATCAACATTCTGTGGACGAGCCGTTCCCGTCACCGCAACTGGCGTAGGCGCGACCGGGCCAAGAAATATCGCAGTCTCCACCGACGGCGTACTTTACGCAGGCAACGCCGTTGTTGCGACCACCGCAAACTGCTCGACCGTCAGCGGATCAGTCGTCGTCACCGCCGGTGTTACTCTCGGCGAATAACCACCTCGAACTTCTCCCTAATTCCCACTCGCTTCCCCCAAGGCCATTTTTTCCGCGAGTACTAGGCCGTGACCCGTCGTCGCGGCTATTTTTGCGCCTTCGCGTCAGATCTTGCGAGTAATAAATAGGCGACATAAAGGACGATCATAATCGAATCCGCTATGACCGCCGTTCCTGCGGCGAAACCCATATATTGTTTGCCGTAACACAGCACGAGGGTGATGAAAATGGCCTTGCTGATTCCGGCAATGACGAGCGCAAATTTGCGGACCGGTTCGACGAACGCCCCGTACACAAGCATTACTCCCATCAGGCCGATCAAGGCACTCCAATTGCGAACCAGTATCTCGCTCAACGGCCCGTGCATCGCCTCTCCAAAATTCGATTGTAGCGAAGACTGTGGTGCAAAAAGACCGAGAAACATCGTGCATGTCAAAAGCCCCGACACAAGCATGATCCATTTAAACTTCGACACGAAAAACTTCATAGCTCCCTCCAATATGACCATTTTCAGCTCAAGACCCTGCGTCACCAACGTGTCGCACGTCGAAACGTAGCATTGGGAAGTATCGTTGGCAAGAATACGGACCGTCAACTTGTGCGGTTATGTTCGGCTAAATTACACTTCTAGTTATGTCAGAAACAGAATTGAAGCGGACGCCGCTTAATGCGGTGCATCGGGAACTTGGCGGGAAGATGGTCGATTTTGGGGGCTGGGATATGCCGGTGCAATATACGGCCGGCGTGATCGAGGAACATATGCGCTGCCGCACCCGGTCAGGTCTGTTTGATGTGTCGCATATGGGCGAGATCTGGGTCGAGGGACCCGACGCGATTGCCTTTGTCAATCGCCTGACGACGAACGACGTCACCAAGCTGATCGACGGCCAGGCACATTACTCGGCGCTTACCAATCACGAAGGCGGTGTTGTCGATGACTTGCTAGTTTACCGTTTTAGGCATGATCGACTGCTGCTCGTAGTAAACGCCGGCACAACCGAAAAGGACTGGGCGTGGATCAAGTCGCACCATTCTGAGCACGACGACCTCGGGTTGCGAAATGCATCGGCGGAGTATTGCCAGATCGCCGTTCAGGGACCGAGCGCAACGGGAATTCTGCAGAAAATTACCGAGACCGATCTTGGCGCGATCAAGTACTATCATTTTACGACCGGCATGGTCGATGGCGTTGACTCCATCATCTCGCGGACCGGCTATACTGGCGAGGACGGCTTTGAGGTTTATGCCTCGCCCGAACACGCCGAGCAGCTCTGGAACAAACTCCTTGAAAACGGAGGCTACGGGGAAGAAGGCGGAATACTTCCCTGTGGCCTTGCGGCACGGAATACACTCCGTCTCGAGGCTGGAATGTCACTCTACGGCCACGAACTTGGCGACGATATTTCGACACTTGAAGCCAATTTGGGCTGGATAACGAAGATGAATAAGGAGAGCGATTTTACGGGACGCGAAAGGCTCGCCGAATTGAAAGAAAAAGGCATCACGCGTAAGCTCGCCGGCTTTGAAATGACCGAGCCCGGCATTGCCCGCGACGGCTATGATGTCTATTGTAATGGGGAAAAATGCGGCGTTGTAACGTCAGGTTCGCCCGCACCTTTCCTAAAAAAGAACATCGGCCTCGCGTTTTTACCACCTGACTTTGCAAATGTCGGGCAAGAAATTAGAATTGACGTGAGGGGAAAACATCTGGCAGCCGTGGTTGTGCCAACTCCATTTTATAAGCGGGCAAAATAGCTTTTGGATTTAAATCTTTCGAGTACTGACCAACTTTATATGTCTAACATTCCTGAAAACCTACGTTACAGCAAAGACCACGAATGGGTTGAAGTCGATGGCGATATTGCGACGGTCGGGATCACCGATTATGCGCAGCATTCGTTGGGCGATGTTGTTTACATTGATATGCCGCGGGGCGGTGATAAGTTTGCCACGCACGAGGCGTTTGGCTCGGTCGAATCGGTCAAGGCCGTATCCGAGATCTTTATGCCCGTCGGCGGTGAGATTACCGAGGTCA
>JANNWQ010000090.1:0-2873 GCA_031408595.1 Acidobacteriota bacterium
AGAGCGGTCAGATTGTGATATCGCAGCGTCCCCGGCGTCAGCTTTTGTCGCGCAAATTCGGCTCGGACAAGACTCTCAACCTCGGTTCGCTCGGCGTCAGTCGGCTTACGTCGGTAGCTCGCCGCCGTCCATTTGCTGGGAACGTTGGTCGCGAGTGCCATGACGAATCCTTTGAGCGGAGTCTTCAAAGCCTTGGTCGTTCCTGTGCCCATATTCGGTGCACAATCGGCATTTGCGTTTGAGCTTTTTACCGTTACCGTGCCGGAATTTGCTCCTCCGAAAACAAGCCTATAGGCTGTACCGGCTTTGTAATATTGCTTGTTAAACGCGGCAACGAGATTGCCTTCGGCCCCACCGTCCACCGGAGCTTCGAGCTTGGATTTATCAACGTATGCGATCGGTTCGAGCGACCGCCCATCATTGAGGACTGCAAAAATGATCGGCTTTGCCGCTTGGGCAGGAGCCGGTTTCGTCGTCTTCTGCGCGATCGCCGCAAACGGAACTACGGCAATTAAAATTACCGAAACAAAAATTAGCTTCCTATTCATCATTCCCCCGAAATAAATCATATCTTCTGAGCTGTCGATTTGCCCTGCATAAATTGGAGCAGATATTCCCGACCGCCCGCCTTCGAGTCAGTTCCGCTCATATTAAATCCGCCAAACGGATGCACGCCGACGAGAGCTCCGGTACATTTACGGTTTAGATAAAGATTACCAACGTGAAATTCACGGCGAGCCCGATCGAGCCTTTCCTGAGATGCAGAATACAAGGCTCCGGTTAACCCAAATTCCGTATCATTTGCTATCTCAAGAGCGTGATCGAAATCTCGCGCCTTCATCACGGCTAGAACGGGAGCGAATATCTCTTCCTGCTCGATCGTCGAGCCGGGAGCGACGTTGTCGATGATGGTCGGCTCGATAAAAAAGCCGTTAGCATCGTCGCCCGTGCCGCCCGTCAGCAATTCGCCGCCTTCCTCTATACCTTTATTAATATAACCGAGCGTCGTGTCGAACGAGCGCTTGTTTATAACCGCAGCAACATTCGTATCACCGTCGGTTGGTTGGCCGATGTTGAGTTTCTTGGTCAAGGCGACGATTTTTTCCATCAACTCGTCATGAACTTTCTCATCCACGATCAGCCGCGAACACGCCGAACATTTCTGCCCTTGGAAACCAAATGCCGCTGCGACAACGCCTGCCGCAACAGCATCCAAATCCGCAGCATCATCGGCAACCACGATCGCGTCCTTGCCGCCCATTTCGGCGACAACTCGCTTGATCCATATCTGCCCGGGCCGAGCCTTCGCAGCTTCTTCGTTAATATGTAATCCGACGCCTTTGGAGCCGGTGAACGAGATAAATCGCGTCTTCGGATGCGTGACCATCGCCTCGCCGGTTTTCGCGCTGCCGCTAATGAAATTGACGACGCCGTGCGGCAGGCCGACTTCCTCGACAAGCTCCATAAATTTCGCCGCGATCACCGGCGAATCGGACGACGGTTTCAAAACGACCGTATTTCCCGTGACGACCGCTGCCAAGGTCATCCCGGCCATGATTGCGAGTGGAAAATTCCACGGCGGGATCACCGCAGCGACGCCGAGTGGGATGTATTCGAACGTATTCTTCTCGCCCGCATAAGGTGTGACCGGCTGTTCTGCGGCCCAACGGATCATCTCGCGACCGTAAAATTCACAAAAATCGATCGCCTCCGCAGTATCACCATCGGCCTCGGCCCAGGTTTTCGAAACCTCGAACACCATCCAAGCCGAAAGCTCATGTTTCCGCTGTCGCATCAGGTCGGCGATCTTAAAAAGATACTCGGCCCGCTCTGCCGGAGGAACGTTCTTCCATGTTTTGAAAGCATCGTTCGCAGTCGCGATAGCTTTATCGACAAGCGAAGTGTCGGTATCGCCTTCCGAAAAGACTCCAACAACCTCGTCCTTCTTTGCCGGGTTGAAACTGTTAAATTTATCGCCAAGCGCGATCTTCTCACCACCGATAATTATCGGATACTCCCGTCCAAGCTCGCCACGCACTCTCTCGATCGCGGCTTCCATCGCCGCCGCGTTCTCGGGCTTCGAGAAATCTGTAAAAGGTTCGTTGCGAAATTCGTCTAATGTTCGTTGTGTCTGCATAAATTCAAAACCAGCCCTCTGTCGGAAAAATACATTTTACACGCAGAGACCGCCGAGAACGCTGAGAGCAAAAGCAGAAACCAAAACGCGGGCGACCGATAGATCTTAGCTTCTCTGCGTCCCCCGCGATCTCTGCGTTTAATATCCTTCTTACCTCACCTGCCGAGCCATATCCCGCTGTTCCCACTCGTCCAAAAACTCCGGAAACACGGCTGGGCCGTCTTCTTGCCAGCCTACGACGAAGCGTGGCCGTTGAGAATCGTTCGCGTGTTTGACGTAGGCCAAGATCAAAGTCCAGCCTTCGCCCAGATATTTGTTCAGTTCGCCGCTCGAAGCGAGTTCGGCGGTCAGCTTGGTGTTCTGTATGTCGTTCAAATCAGTTCCACTTCCCTGTTTTTTGTAGAGTCTTGATCTTGCGTTTGGCTAGTTGACGCTTTAGTGGCGTCATTCTGTCGAGAAAGACTATTCCGTCGCAATGATCCGTTTCATGCAGTATACACCTTGCCGCCAGATCGCGAACATCTAATTCCACCTGCTCGCCTTTTAAATTATGCGCCCTCGCAATGACGCGCATCTCGCGTCTGACCGTCTGATACAGCCCTGGAAACGACAAACACCCTTCGTCGCCCGTCTGTTCGCCCTCGACGTGGATGATCTCGGGATTAATTAGCACGTGCCGCTCCTGCGCATAGCCGTCGCGTTCGGGCGTGTCCATCACAAACAGCCGCCGCCCAAC
>JANNWQ010000091.1:0-12853 GCA_031408595.1 Acidobacteriota bacterium
CCGGTGATGGTCATACAAACCCAAACCGAAAGGCGGCCCCAAAAGGCCGCCTTTTTGATCGGGTACAGGCAGAATTCGAGCTAAAACACATATTTTAAAGAAACCGCAAGTTAAGAGCGATCAGACACCTAAGCACTAAAATTTCATTTACAACCTCAACAAAAATGTGTACCATTCAATTGAATTTGCGTAACTCGCATTTCTTACAACTCAATCAAAGATAAATTCATCATTTACTTCGGCTCAAGCATGTTTAGGAAATTTGCGGTCGATGTTCTCCCTCGATAGCTTTCTGTTAAGGCAGTGTGAAGGAATCGCCCCCTTGTACTCATCAGTTTTGCGGAGGAAATATGCGGTATAGCAATAAGCTCATTAGAGTGGCATTTTCGTCGATTCTTATTCTGGCTCTCACGTCGCTGGCACTGGCCGACACGATCAGGCTTAAGGACGGCAGCATTATCAAGGGCAAGATCGTCGGCTTTGGTAACGGTAAATTTATCGTGGCAATGGGCGACGGAACCCGTAAACGTGAGATGAGCTTTGCCGCAGACGAGGTCGAGTCGGTCAAATTTGACGATACAAGCGCGGTCGCAAACCGCAACGCCTCGTATCAAACTGATGAGAAGACCGAACCAAAATCAACGCCGAAAGTCATTGTTGACACCCCGCCACAAAAACCGACCGGCGAACGAATGAAGCCGATCACCTGGAACATAAAGGTCACCGCCGACAGCACCGCAAACGGCTGGACAAACACCGGCTGGGTCGTCAAGAAAGGCCAACGCATCCGCATCACCGGTGACGGCAAGGTCTCGCTGGGCAGGAACACGTCATCGGGGCCAAGTGGCGTAGCCTCTTTCGAAGACTCGCAAAAGCTGCTCAAAAATGTCGCCACTGGAGCCCTGATCGCGGTCATCGGCGACGACAATAACGAATTCATCTATGTCGGAGCGACCCGAGAAATAACCGCCACCCGCGACGGAGCATTATTTTTGGGGATCAACGAAGCCAACCTCGACGACAATTCAGGTGCATTCAACGTAAAGATCGAGATACTGCCGGATGAGGATGCTGAATAGATAGTCAGCTCGACGCATTTATGGAAAAGCCCCGGGCAAGATCGCCCGGGGCTTTTTTATGCAACCGCAGATGACCTAATTGCCATAGGCATTCGGTGTCGGAATATCGCCATCCAAACCAAATCCTCTCGTCGTGACGCCCAGCGTGGTTTGGTTCAGCCACCATGTACGCGTTGACGGACGATAGATCGCAGCATCGGCACGGCCGTCGCCGTCGTAGTCGCCCACAGCTGGAATATCGCCTGGGTCACCAAACCCTACTCCGCCATAGGTCAATGAACCACTATTTACCCAATACCAGATGTTGGTCGAGGGCCGGTAAACCGCTACATCCGTCTTTCCATCGTTATCGTAGTCGGCATGAACAACTTTGTCGGTTCCAAAACCGAACGCGATCGCTGTTACACCGTCCCTGCTTCGATTGAGCCACCATACGCCGGTCGAAGGCCTAAATACTGCCTGGTCGGCTCGACCATCACCGTCATAATCACCAACAACAGGATGATCTCCTGCGACTCCAAACGACACAACAGTGACTCCGTCCCTCGTCCGATTAAGCCACCATTGCCCTGTCGAAGGCCTGAACACCGCCTGATCTGCCCTACCATCTCCGTCAAAGTCTCCCGGAGCGGGAATGTCGCCCGGAATTCCAAACCCAACTCCGCCAAACGTCAAATTACCGCTGTTGACCCAATACCAAATACCGGTTGACGGACGATAAACGGCGACATCGAATTTCCCATCACCATCATAGTCGGCCGGCACGATTTTGTCCGTTCCGAAACCAAACTGTATTCCGTAGAATCCAAGCAGTGACCGATCCAGATACCAAACTCCGTTCGACGGACGATAAACCGACACGTCCGCTTTCCGATCGCCGTCGTAATCAAACCTAACTCTAGGTGTGCCCGATGGAGTCGGAGTCACCGTCGGTGTTGCTGTAGGAGTTGCCGTCGGCGTAGCCGTCGGTGTATTGGTCGGAGTTGCCGTAGGCGTGCTTGTTGGCGTCGGTGTTGGATTTGTATTGGACTGATTAACGGTGAAAGTCTGGCCGGCAATCGTAATGGTGCCGGTTCGCGGGTTTCCGGTAGCGTTGGCGGCGACGGAATAATTGACAGCGCCGCTGCCCGTGCCGCTCGAACCTGATGTGATTGTGATCCAGTTTGAGGTTGTTGTGCCAGTCAAAGTTAAATTGGCCGCACTGATGCTTCCTGTGTCAGTACTCGCTCCATCTGTGATCCGCAATGTCCATGTCCCATTCGGACTTGTGACTCCCGAAAATGCTGCGGTCAAATTCGTCAGAGCCGCCGGACTCGTCGTCGGTCCGGACAACGTTGTCCGGTAATCGCCTACCGGAACCGGATTGGTCGCCGCAGCTGTCCACCAATTCGTGCCAGGCGCACTGTCCTTGAAATTATAGGTTCCGCCCAGATCAGAATTCAAGCCAAAGTCTGAAACCGTGAGTGCTCCCGTGTATCCGAAAACCGTAAATGACGTTCCGTTCGGAGCTATCAGCGTTGCTTTCAGATCGCCGACCCACGTATGCGTGCCGGTCATATTGACTTCGACATTGGTGGGAGCGCCGCTCAATCCGGTCACGGCAAATAAGATATTCAGCGGCGCTCCGGGTGTTTGCGGAACTTGCGAGGTCGCATCGGGAATTGCTCCCACGCCTGTTCCGGGAAAAGTAGCGGCTGGAGCGGTAGCCGCAAAGTTATAAGCTACCAACGCAAAGTGCTGATCGGTTGGATCGGCGTTGCCGAGAATGCCGTCGCCGTTCAAAGCCGTAGCCGCTATCTGGATCGAGAAACTTGTTCCCGCCGCGATTCCCGCCGGGAGCCATACGTTTTCAACATTATTGATCGTGTCGGCAGCTCCGCCCGTGGTTGAGACGCCGTCTGTGAGAACATTACCCCTGTAGACATTTGCACCGATCGTAACCGTGAGATCGAGATTGTTCACCAACGCGGGATTAGCATTAGCTGCCCCGGGAGGGTCGGTCCAGACGAGACTCACTCGAACCGGTTTGGTCGCATCAGCTACTGTGCCTGTCAATGTTGTGCTGTTGCCGGGATCATTGAACGCGGTCGTCTGATTAACATGTTTCATCAGGACACCGGTATTCAACATTAACTTCAAATTGATGCGTCCCCAGCCCTCATTACCGTTCGGGATCGCGGTACCGGTATTTACGCCGTTCATCTCCTGAGCGGTGTTTATGATCGCGGCCTTGATCAGCGCCGGGCTCGGATTTACACCGGCATTAGCATTCTTCCAAAACTGAGTAAATAAAGCCGCCGCTCCGGCGACCTGCGGGGCTGCGTGTGAGGTTCCTATGCTGTAGGCATGATTTGTGTCAAAACAACCTGTCACGGTCAGGCAGGTGCCCGCCCGGCTTCCCGTAATATACGAGCCGGGCGCGACAATGTCCGGTTTAACACGACCGTCGGCGGTCGGCCCGCGACTCGATGAGCTGCGGAGGTCGTCCAAATTATCAGCAGATGCCCCGCCAAGCTCCGTGCGGATGTTTTCAGAATTACCGACGGCGATCAAGTTTTTTGCAGCCTTTGGACGAGTGAGACTCAATGCCGCCGGGCCGGAATTTCCGGCCGAAAAGATCAACGAGATTGGATCGATACCCGCAGCAGCGGAAGCGTCGCGAACAAATCCGTCAAACTGAGCCGTGTATGAGTCGTAGACATTATTATTGGTTAGGTCTCCCCAACTGTTGTTGCTTATGGACCCAAGAACTCCATTTGGTCCGGCGGTTACCACGGTGTCATTATATGAATCCGCCTCAGTGCCGGTATACGGGCCGGTCACCAGTGGAATATTGATGATGTTTGACTTTGGAGCAACGCCAATTCCGTAGTTATAACCCGTAGGATCGAGTGCTCCAAATGGAGCATTTCCGGCGATAATACTCGCATTTAGATGCCCGTGACCTCCAGTCGCTCCGGCAACGGCACCGCGAAGGGGACCATTAACCGTATTCGCTGAAGTGACATAAAAACCACCGTTGCCCGGAATGCTAATGCCATCGTCAGCAACCGAAACAGTCACATTCGTACCGTCAACGCCGAATTGCGTTAGCGGGTTGTAACCGGGTCCGCTGATTGTCGTAGTGTTTGTGAAATTGCCCGCAACGATGTGTGCAGCCCGTTCGTCCTCGATTCGCGGCGTGCTGTAAAAATCGATGCTTATGACACCCGGAATGCCGGACGTTCTCATCACTTGATCAAGCGACATCTCAACGCGCACGACATTGAAATAGTTGTTCGGAAGGTCAATGACATTTCTTACTTTTCCGCCAAAGTTGGTTGAAACGAGTTCGGCGATCTGATTAATGTTCGCACGCTCAAATACGGAAATATCAAAGATCGAAGTATTCTCTCCCGTCATCTCGAGTGGCGAAATGCCATTTCGGGGCAATGAATTCGATTTGGCTGCACTTATCTGTTCGCGAAGAATATCGGTAACCTTATGTTCAGGCAAAAACGAACCGACCCACCGAACGCGTGAATGAGACGCCGCTTTGGAAATGGCCACTTCGTCTGCGTAAACATAAAACGCATTGTGTGGAACGTACTGCAATATTTCGACGCCCACATCACGAAGGCTGTCGAGCCATTCGTCCGTTGTTATGCCGCCAAATTGAACAATGTAATAACCCTTGCCTCCCGCAGTGTTGGAGATCCCAGGTCGTATTGTTCCATTCGGCGGATTTCGCATAGGGTCAAATCTTCCACCCGGCAGGTTGATCGAAGTTTCGATGGGCTGATTTTCGAGATTCGAACGGCTGAGATCGGCACCCCGATGTTTGGCGACAATCACAAATGCGCCGTAATCGGTCACGATCCGCCCGTATTTAGCGGCAGCGGCCCGATCGGCCGCACTTTTGATGACAACACGGACAAACTCTTTCGATCCGTTACGAATATCGCCGGTAATCGCATCGGCAACCGCGAATTCATCGAAACTTGCCGTGCGTGAGAGCTGGTTCTGCTCATTTTGTTTTGGGAGAGACAGAATTGGAGTCTCGGTATGGTTTGATCTCTCCGTGTTAATCACGGACGAATAGGTCGCGGCGGGGGACACATCGTCGGTTTTAACGGTCGAAGAGGTTTCAACGATATCTGGCAGCGAGTTCAACAAATCAACGGGTGACGGCGAGTTGAAGAAACTCAAACCACCGACAATATTTTCAGGATTAGCAAACGAGTTAGAGGCAGCAGTCCACGCACAGCCCGGCTGGGTATTTACCTGAAGCGATCCATTTCCACCGTTGGCTGAAAAATTCTGGCTCGTCGGTGTTAGCGAATAAGTGCATGGCGGGTCAAACTGAAATTTCAAGACGAAAGCATCGCCGCCGCCGTTATACGAAGTGTCAACCACGCCGGGAGTGATCGGGAAAGCGGACGAATCCGTATAGCCGGTAATATAGACACCAGATGACGCATCAACCGCCATATCAAAGCCGTAATCTTGACCACCGCCGCCGATATAGGTTGAATAGAGCAGACCCGTTCCGCCGGGGTTCAAATCAAATACGAAAGCATCACCGCTGCCGTTGTAAGAGGTATCAAAAGCATCCGCTGAAATCGGAAAGTCGGATGAGAACGTTTGTCCGGTTAAGTAAGCGTGCCCGGCAGTGTTGATAATCAAATCGAGCCCGTTGTCCAGACCACTACCACCGATGTATGTTGAATAAATCAATCCTGAACCGGCTGGGTTCAGTTTTGTTATATAAGCATCGCCGCCACCGTTATAAGAAGTGTCAAATGCTCCGGTAGTTATCGGGAAGTTATTGGATGTCGTATCGCCATTGACGAACACGTTACCTGTTGAATTAACCGATATATCGTAGCCTTCCTCATCGCCGGCACCACCGAGAAAAGTTGAATAAATCAAACCAGAGCCGCTGAATTTTGCGACAAACGCATCGTGTGAGCCGCCGTTAAAGCTGGTGTCGAACGCTCCGACAGTCAACGGAAAGTTGGCTCCTCCTGCTTTTCCGACCACGTAAAGATTTCCCGATGTATCAACCGCTACATCATCTACGACATCATCGCCGCTACTGCCGAGGAAAGTCGAATAAACGAGAGTTGTTCCAGTCGAATTGACGCTTGCCATAAAACCGTCAAACGAACCGCCGTTAAATGTGGTATCGAATGCTCCGGCCGTCACCGGGAAATTTGAAGAACTTGTGCGTCCCACGACAAACGCATTTCCGGCTGAATCTGCGGTTAAATCAAAACCGTACTCTTCACCAGTGCCGCCAAAAAATGTCGAGTAAAGCAAACTAGACCCACTGGCATTAAACTTTGTAATAAAGGCATCGCCTCCTCCGTTATAGGAAGTATCAAAAGCACCGCCCGTGACCGGAAAGTTGTTTGAGAAGGTCTGTCCCGTGATATGAGGATTGCCAAAAGCGTCTACAATAAGCGAAAGGCTATTGCCCAAATCATTATCGCTTCCGCCAATGTAGCTCGAATAAATAAGCGAAGCTCCGTTGGGAGTCATTTTTGTTAAGAAAACATCCTGGCCGCCGTTGGCAGACGTATCGAAAACACCAGATGTCACCGGAAAATTGACTGAATCGGTATAACCCGTAACATAAGCATTACCAGATGTGTCTGCGGCAATACCCCCTCCAGAATCGGTTCCCGTACCACCAAGAAAGGTTGAATAATTAAGGGTCGGATCAATAACGAGTTTCTGCGTCGGGTCATAATCGCCGACGGCAAACCCGATTCGGGTTTCTCCGCGTAATTCATACCCACTTCCCACTTCCCGCTTAATACCACCTAGATCTTCTTGATAGCTAAACGGTTTGCGATGTTTGAGCGTTCCGGCAGAGGTGTGAATTAGCAATTCACCGTTGTCCGCAATTTCAACTTTATCCGCTCCGGCAAATTCGATTTCAATTTGGCGCACATCGGCGTTTGGTTGAACATTAAAATCGTACACAAATTGATTGCTTGCGTTGCCATACCATTCGAGGTCAACGCCCGAATAAACATTTTCCTGTCTGACACGGGCAAAAGTCGGCACATTCGTTTGCCACTTTGCGGAATCACTACCGTTGAAATAGTTCGTTTTTCCTACTTGTTCGTCAACGCCAGAAATTGTCGTTTCCGTGCTCGCGCCGACAAACTGCATCCGCAACGCAAGCATTTTTCTTGTTCTTCCGTTTTCGGACTGCCTGTCTCTACTTCTAAGTGTTGATTTCGGAATTTGAGTTTCGAAGTTTGTAGTAACTTCGAGTGGCATTACGAAAACGGCTTCGTTTCCGGTCAGGAAAGTCGTTTGCCCACCCATGCGCGAAACGAATCGAGCGCGAGGGTCAAATTGTCCTTGATTCACCTCGAAATAAATTGGTAAATCAAAAAAGGATTGTACATGATTGTCTTGCAGTTTCGGCGGCTGTCGCTGAGTTACCTGGGAGTTTTGGTGTTCCGTTTGATTTTCACTTTCCGTGTCCAATTCACTCATGTTCTGTGCCGTTGATAACGGACCAATTGTAAACAGAGTCAATAATCCAACGGATACAATAATAAAAGAATAAAATAGCTTTTTCATCTTTCTAACCCTCCCCCAAACTCCGCTCCAGAGCGGAGAGGTTTCTCTCTTAACCGCCCTGCCAAGCAACTTATTTCACGCTAAAATCAAAAACCTTACCGCCCGCACCGCCAGTGCCGGCGTAGAAAAAGCAGTATTCGCCCGGGGTGAGATCGGTCTTTGGGACAACCTTGTAAAGGCCGGGTTTGATCTTTTCAAACGAGTACTCGCGAATTTCTTTATCGGCCACACCAGTCGAAGAACTGAACGCACCGAATTCACCGACGGTTGCCTCCCGCGAATTGCCCTTGACTACCATCGCGATCATCATGAACTCATTTGGGCTTGTCGCAGAGTACCCGCCGAAGCCTGACATTACTGCTCCCGGGTTGGAGAATTCCCGGCTGAATACAAAGTAAAACTCTGGACGCCGCGATGAGACCTGCATGTTTGCCGATTTACCGCGAACAATCGCCCTGATTTTCGATTTTGCGATGCCATACGTAAGGGCCGTTTTCCAGAAACTCCCCTTAGTGCCGCTGTATACTGCGGGTTCGAACATCGACATTTTGCCATCTTCGAAAAGGTAGATTCCCGGCTCCGCTATCTGTTTAAGGTGCTTTTCTCCGGCGGCCAACTCCATGGAGGCTGGAGGCGCTTGAGTGGTTGTCTTGCCGTTGTTGTTTGTCGGCCGCGACTCGCTATAATTTTCTGGGGCCGAGTCAATCATGGCCATGATAACCGCGTCGGAAACCTTGGCCGCCTTGAGTTTGGATATGGTAGCGGTGGAGGTATCGCACTCACAGTTTGATTTGTTTATCTTTGAGACAATAAGCGCTTCGCTAAGCCCCATCTTTACCATTTCAATTATTTTCGCGTTGGTAAGTGTTTCCCGTGTTCCTTGTCCGAATGAAGTAGCCGCCAGTAGTACGGCCAAGGCAGAAAGTATGGAAATTTTCAGAATTAGTTTATGCATAGCTCTCGTTGTTTCTCCTTTGCGGCAACCGTCTTCCGGTGGTAGAATCTCGACACTCGAAGAAAATAATGGCCCCTTGGCATTGTTCTGGTGGCGGTTGATAAGCTGCTACGGTAAACGAATGGTTCTGCCGATACAATGGGTGGAGCGTGAAGAGATTGTGAATTTTTTATGACATGACCTTTTCTCACATGAAATCTCTACATAGACCAACATACGCTTTCGGAAATTTCATTTTTGACGCGGACAAACTCGTACTTTTCCACGATGGTGCGATCCTGGAAAAGGTGGATCAAAAGTCCCTAGAGGTGCTGGCAGCGATTCTTGCGAGCCCGGACCGAGTTGGACTTTACGACCGTATAATAGTTGACGTGTGGCCGAACGACGTGGGTGCCGATTCGTTGCGAGTCAACCAATATGCGAGCCGCGTCCAGAAGAAGCTCGAAGCGTTAGAGCCTGGGACTGAATTCCTGAAAAACATAAGGGGCAGAGGTTACGCTTTCGTAACAAACGTCACGTTAGTGAAGCCGAATTCAGACGAAGCCCGAAACGATACTGACAGTTTGCTCGAAAACGGCCAGCCGGCGAGCCTAAAGGGAAGTGACGGTAGTAGTTGGCTGAAATGGCGATCATGGCTGCTTATTGCGTGCCTCGTGATTGTTGGTTCAATTCTAGTCGGATGGAATTTCTGGAACGTGGACGAGGAGAATGAAGTTCGACGAGTAGTCCGCGAATCTCAAATGTTCGAATCGCTGAACCTATACGCAAATCCTGCGGGTTTCATTGAAACTGATCTTGACCGTTATTGGACATCGGAATTCGATGGCGAAGCAAACTATGATCGTGGACGGATTCGTCAGACCGTAAGTAAGCTTGCGGTTGAGGGTCGCAGATACGGCGAAGGATCGAAGTGCGAAATCTTTGATTTTCAAACAGTCGAGATTAACTCTAATAATGATAGGGCCAGTGTCCGCACATTTGAAAAATGGCTGTTGGCGGATTATTCGGTCGACGGGAACTTGTTAAAAGTAAAAACCGTTGGCCCATATTTCGTTGATTATCTATTGCGCAAGATCGATGGCCGGTGGCTTGTTGAAAAATCAACAACCGCACGAACGGTTAGGCCGACGCCTTTGGTGCTAGAGTTGCAACTAGTTACCGCTCCGTCGGCTGGACAAGAGTTCTTGGTAAGTCTCTTCGGGAGCGATTTCGAACCTACGACAGTTTATTTAGAGGTTGTAGGGAAGGATTGCCCCGAAACCAAGCCGTGCAAAGTCGATAACGGGGCTCTGCTGGAAAGGGCAAAGCTTACGAATGCTTCGCTTGAGAATGTCCCGCTTACGCTTTCATCGGGCGAGTTTCGCATCTATGTGCGTAATGGGGACTCAAAGCCTTCCGCTCCGCAGACAGTAGTCGTTCCCTGAAGCTTCGTTTGCCTGCTACTGAGCGGTTTGGACTTCGCGGCGTTTTAGGCGGCGGTTCCTGCGTGCTTGTCGCCAGGTGCGTACCCCTTCGCCGGTGAGGCTGAAGATGGAGCGGCGGTTGTCAATGAGGAGCTTTATCCATGCCCATTTGCTCATCTGCGGGAAATAGATGCCGCGGAAAAAGAGTCTTGCGACCAGATGGCTGATGCGCGTGTCGATAGGTGCGTGTCGAATGGAGTTTATCGCTTCGAAATTACGTTCGGGACTGTAGGAACGCGACCATGCAGCGAAAGTCTCGTCTTTGGCGTCCTCGATCGTCATTTTGAGCGGATCGTGAGCCATTACGAATGGTGCGAAGTCGAGCCAATGTTTCTCGCGTTTTAGACGGCCTGCATCCCGTAGACGGTCGTAGAGCGGCGTTGCGGGGAAAGGCGTCAATTGACCAAAGACCGGCAAACCAGGAGCCCATTTTTCGATCTCATCGACGGTGCGGTCAGCTACGCCGACAGTGTCATTATCCATACCGACGATGAACGAGGTGATAGCGTAGATGTTACGACGAGCAAGGCCTTCGAGCACACCTTGGTAATTCGCTGGCTTGGAAAACGTTTTGTTAACGTCGGCCATATTTGCCGGGTCGATCGACTCCATGCCGATAAATATCCAGCGTGCACCAGCCTCGGCGATGAGATCAACCAACTCCTCGTCTTCAAGAAGATTAGCGCTGATCTGAGCGACCCACGGCAACGTCGCACCTGCGGCGATCATATCTCGGAGCAAACCTTTCAAACGCTTCTTGTTGATCGCAAGGTTATCGTCGATAAAGAAAACGGCGATCTGACCTTTTTCTTTTTTGGCTCTCGCCTTTAATCTCAACAATTCCTCGATCACGCTCTCATTAGAACGAAAACGTATCGAGTCGCCAAAGAAACCCGTGACCGTACAAAATTCACAGCCATACGGACATCCACGACCGGTCTCGATCGGCACGACAAAGAATTTTCCCCAGCCTTCGCCCATACGCGAGAGAGCAGGACGGAAAACCTTCGGCACGAGACTAAACTGGTCGAGGTCGAGCGTTTCCCAGGGAATGTGCGGATAAGGCTGAAGATTAGGCTTTTTGTCGTTGCCCTTCGGATCGACCTCGGGCATATAGACATCTTTGAGTTCGCCACGGGCAGCATCGGCGACCATTAGCGGCCAAGTTTCATCGGCCTCACCTAGCGCGATAGCGTCGGCATGTCTCGGCCCGCCATCTTTACCGAGCGCTTCGTCTGGGCATTCCGTCACGTGCGGACCGCCCATTACGACTTTGAAACCAGCTTCGCGAAGTGAGTCCGCGACAAGATAGGCCCGGGCGATCATGCGGGTCATCGCTCCAATACCGATGAGACCGATGTCGTTGTCCTTACAAAACTGGACCAGTTCCGGCCGCGTCATCGCTTTTGCGTTGCCGTCAATGAGGATAACTTCGTGCTCAGGAGGAGTCAGAGACTGCAGAAGGAACATCCATAGATGCGGCATAAAATTGCGCGTAATGCCGTTATCAGGGTTGTAAAGTAAGATCTTCATTCTTTGGACAAGCGTAAAACGAAGCAATAAACTTCGAGCCTCTATCGATGCTAACCAGAAAAATGTAGGATTATTAGCCGACTATAGAAAACGCTAATACTATCTCATTTTTTACGCATTCTTGCTATCTGAGAATTACCTTTCGGATCAACGCAAAAAAGGCCGCGTCGGGAAGAAGTTTACGGGCGGTGAGAATTCCTTTGGTATTTGCTCCATATCTAAGCTGCTTTGTCCCGTCGGTAACGGCTGTGAAAATTGCCTGCGCCACTACTTCTCCATCAGGGGCGTCGGCCCCGCCCCTGTTCATGGTTTCCATCACGCGAGATACAAACGTGTCGTAAACGGTAAAGCCCTCACGCCTTGCGACATCCCTTGAACGATCATAGAAATCTGTCTTGATCGGCCCGGGCTCGATGATCTTCACGCGGATGTTGAATTCCGCCAACTCGTACTGCAAAGCTTCCGAAAACCCTTCGACCGCCCATTTCGTCGAGTTATAGAGACTCGAAGCGGGAAAGGTCATTCGTCCACCAACCGAAGCGACGTTCACGATGTGTCCCCGTTTTTGCTCTCGAAAGTAAGGCAGGATCTCGCGGCAGACATTCATTAGGCCAAAGACGTTTGTCTCAAACTGCCGCTCGATCTGCTCGGGCGTCGCGGCTTCAAATGCTCCAAGCAACCCATAACCGGCATTGTTCACGACCGCATCGATCCTCCCAAATTTATCTAACGTCGCCGCGATCGCCGACTGTATGGACTCTACATCGGTCACATCGAGTTTAAGACATTCGACATCGACTATCTGATGCAACTCGACCGCTTTTTCCGGAGACCGCATCGTCGCTGCGACCTTCCAATTCTTAGATTGGAACAGCTTGGCGGTATGCAACCCAATGCCGGTTGATGCTCCGGTGACGAAGACGACTTTATTCATAACTCCTAATCTAACGCATACCTGCAAAGGAGCAAAGGCAAATCAGTTTTTTGCCGATCGCTCCGGGCTTCCTATGCGCATTTGCATCTTCGCGACTTTGCTTTGAAATGTCCTATAATTCCATTATGAAGTTCCTCCACATTGCCGATGTGCATCTTGGGTGTACGCGATACCAATTGGCCGAGAGTCCGCGGGATTTTTATGATGCGTGGGTCGATGTGTTGGAACGTTACGCGATCGGCGAGCGGGTTGATTTTGTGATAATGTGCGGCGATTTTTTTCACAAACGCGCCGTGCCGCCTGAGAC